>CAYJME010000114.1:0-10029 GCA_964370795.1 uncultured candidatus Brocadiaceae bacterium | reverse complement strand
AAGCTCGGCAACAATGTTAATATTAAAGCCGGCGCTATAATTCGTCAGGTAAATCGAGGAAAACATTTGGCATGCCCGGTCATAGGAGATAATGTATGGATTGGCGCATATGCAGTAATAGTAGGGAACATTACTATAGGTAATAATGTATTAATTGCACCGAACAGTTTTGTCACAGAATCAATTCCCGATAATGCTGTTGTTTCTGGAAATCCTGCAAAAATAATTAACTTTTCAGGGACAAAAGGGTATATCGAGAATGAAGTGTGACGATAAAAACAGACACATTGCTTTTTTCTCCAACAAGGTAATACTATAAAATGAAGAATAGTTTTTCACGACAAAATCTAAAACAATTGTATATCAAATCAAGAAATAGATTAAAATATATGCGGCTTAAAAGTATAAAAAAGAAGGAAATTGAGCATATCTTTATCAACAATCCAAGTCTTAGTGAATTTAAACTGAATGATGCTTTAAACAATAAAATTAAAGTCTTTTGGGAAGAACACGGTCTCAAAACCGATACCTCGTGGCACAGGGCGTACATCTGTGTAAATGGTATTGAAGATCATCGTTATATACCCGAAGATATATTCTATGCATTTATTGAGCCGAAGCTCGACAGAAAAGATCTCTTCCGCGCTTATGTTGACAAGAACAATTACGATAGATTATTTCCGGGAGTGAAAACACCTGGAACTATTCTGAGAAATATAAATGGTCGATACTATGATGGGAATTATGAATGGATAGCTGACAGTAAGGTACATGATTATTTAAAAAAGTATCAGGGGGATTATATTGTGAAACCCTCTATGGATAGCAGCGGTGGAAAAAATATCATGAAATTAGAAATGCATTCCCAGAAAATTTTCAGAGACGGGAACGCTGTGACTATTAAAGATATAGAGATGATTATTCCAAGAGATTTTCTCATTCAGGAATTTTTGGAACAACATGGTGTATTGAAAAATATTTATCCTCATTCGGTGAATACCTTGAGGGTTGTTACATTAAGAATACATGACACTATACATGTCTTACAAACGATCGTTAAATTTGGAAGCGACGGTCATTATCTTGATTACAACGTAACTCAAGGTGGAGTAAATTGCGGGGTGAGCAATGATGGTAAGTTGAATAAATTTGCTGTCGATAAATACTTTAAAAAATACCATCGTCACCCCTATACCGATTATTTGTTTGAAAATACTTACATACCCAATTATTCATCAGTTCTGAATTTCGCGAAAGATCTTCACCGTTATTTGTTGTATTTCGATATGGTATCATGGGATCTCGCAATTAATAAAAATGGGGAAGCGGTTTTAATAGAATTAAATTTAATCAATCAGGGAATCAGTTTCCTCCAGGTACACCACGGTCCTATTTTTGGTGATTTTACTGAAGAATTGCTGAATGGAAATCTCCGGAGGTATAGTACGTAAGCATCGAGGTAATAATATGAAAGAAGGAAAACCTGAAACACTAACACGGAGATTCCTGTTAAAAATATTTGGCGGGGTAGTCGCGTATTTTGGTTTAAACAAACTGAATTCGGCATTTGCCCAGAATACCAGTCAACCCATTCAATCTTTGCCAGGTTTTACCGGGCCAGACCCTAATCCTTACTGGGGAGCTGTCGGGCCCTTTGTTCTGTACCCACAAAAACTTCCCTTAATTCAGCTTACCGACCGCCCTGTGTTGCTCGAGACGCCAAGACCGTACTTTCTTACACCTTTCACTCCCAATGCTGCCTTTTATGTGCGATGGCATCTTGATAATATTCCTAACGCAGTGAACCTTTCCGAATGGCGGCTCTTTGTTGATGGAAATGTTGGGAAGCCATTGTCCTTATCTATGTCTGATCTTATAAACAAATTCTCTTCAACCACTGTTGCCGCCGTCAATCAGTGCTCCGGCAATAGTCGCAGCCGTTTCCAGCCGCGCGTGCCCGGTGCACAATGGGGCAACGGGTCTATGGGTAATGCGCTCATGACAGGAGTACGCCTGAAAGACTTGCTCGATGCCGCAGGTGTTAAATCAGATTCATTCCAGGTGCAATTTGAAGGACTTGACTGTGGTCGGGGACTTATCGACAATCCTTCATACAAATATAAAAAATCTCTGAATTTAACTGATTCTGCAATCGATAAAACTCTCGTAGCCTATGAGATGAACGGTGAACCACTTCCCATGCTGAATGGTTTTCCCGTTCGCCTCGTCGTTCCCGGTAAGTTTGCGACATACTGGATAAAGGCGCTGACATGGATTCGTGTCTTAACGGAACCTGACACCAACTTCTGGACGAAAAAAGCATATCGTGTTCCGAATACACCTCGCGGCAATACCACTCCAAATGATGTAAAAGAGGGTTGCGTGGAAATGGTTCCGATTGGAATGATGCCTATACGTTCGTTTATTATTTCACCGGATGGTTCGGGCAAAATCCCCATGGGGATGGCTGTAACGATACGGGGTATTGCGTTTAGTGGCTATGGACGTGTTATTAAAGTGGAGTTTTCTGATGATAATGGGAAAAAGTGGCAGGATACAAAGCTCGGAACAGACTACGGAACTTATTCCTTTCGTACGTGGGAAATAGTCTGGACGCCGAAGAATATGGGCAATTACGCCCTCGTCGTGCGGGCGACCGACGAAAAAGGTAACATCCAACCTGACGAAGGGGTATGGAATCCCGGAGGTTATCTGTGGAATAAGATTGAACGTCAGGAGATAACTGTGGGCGACTCGAAATAATGTAAAAGTATATGATTTCATTTGATTGAATGTATAGGCATTTCAATGTTGCTGCAGGGGCGGATTGTAATATGCCCCTACGCGTCTTAAATAAGTTGACACGCAAACGTCAGGAGGGGAGATGGAAAAGTTAAAATATATTCTCATCGTGCTTTTTCTTGCCATCATAAGTGAACCAATTCTCGCCCAGAGTAAACTGTCTGGAATCGTAAACAGTGGTATGTATTATCAGGGTCCGGTGGGGAGCATTTCCCAGTATCGTCCTCTTCAACATGCGCCTGACGCAATATATAGTGGAGGGGCATACCCCCTTAATACGCCGGAGCTATCACCGGGAAATGGCAAAGATGTTGTACAGATCTATTGTCGGTTTTGTCATAGCGTCACCTACATTACCATGCAAACACCACTACCCACGGCTACCTGGAAAGCGGAGGTTTTAAAGATGATCAATGTCTATGGCGCTCCTATTCCGGAAGACATTGCGAGTCAAATTGTTGAGTATTTACAATTGAACTATACTCCGGAAACCCGTAAATGAAAATACTTATTGTAGCAGCGACCGTCCTTGAAATTAAGCCACTTTTATCATCTCTCGGATATACAAAGGATGATCCATTCTTAATAAACACTTTTCTCTATCACTGCTCTAGCATAGATGTATTAATTACAGGGGTAGGTTTGATGCACGCAGCCTATTTCATGGGTAAAATGTTAGCACGCAATAAATATGATCATGCGTTAAATTTTGGGATAGCAGGGAGTTTTAATAAGAATATCTCCATTGGAGAAGTGGTACATGTTGTTGAAGAACGAATTGCAGACCTGGGTGTTGAAAATAAAGATAAGTTTTTAGACCTTGTTGAATTACAGTTGTTACATCCCCATCAGTTTCCTTATACTGCAGGCGCTTTGATGAACCAAACGCCTGATTTTATTCAAGGAATACCGGAGTTGAGGAAAATGGTAAAAGGCATCAGTGTTAACAAAGTTAATGGCAATCAGCAGGGTATAGACAAAGTCGTGCAAAAATACCATCCCGACGTGGAAAGTATGGAAGGAGCGGCGTTTTTATATGCGTGTTTGACTGAAAGTGTTCCATGCCTGCAAATCAGGTCTGTTTCTAATTATGTAGAAATCTGGGATAAAGATACATGGAACATCCCACTTGCTGTTGAAAATTTGAATAAAACGGCTATGAAGATTATTGATCGTTTAGTTAGTGTACGTGTATGATTTGAGTCTCTTGATAGAAATTCCTTAATGTTAAGTATGGAGTAATACAAATACGATGAACCTGTCCCTCGGCTTTTCTCCCTGTCCCAATGATACATTCATCTTTGACGCCATGGTAAATAATAAGATTGACACGGAAGGGCTTTCTTTTGAAGTAACCATTGCCGACATAGAAGAATTGAACAGGCGCGCCTTTCGACGTTCGCTGGATATAACAAAATTGAGCTATTATGCCTACGCCTATCTCATAAAAGATTATGTACTGTTACATGCAGGGAGTGCCCTGGGTAATAATTGTGGTCCATTATTGATCTCAAAACCCGAGTATCTAAAATCAACCGTTGAAAATCTTACCATTGCAATTCCAGGAATGTACACAACCGCCAACTTTTTGCTCAGTCTGGCATACCCCGATGTAACCAAAAAAGTCGAGATGCGTTTTTTGGATATCGAAAATGCAATTTTACAAAATAAGGTAGATGCTGGCGTCATCATCCATGAGAATAGATTCACCTATCAGTTAAGGGGACTGGTTACAATCCTTGATTTGGGCGAATACTGGGAGACTCAGACGGGACTTCCTATTCCACTTGGTGGAATTGTTGTCAAAAGGAGCGTACCTTTAGATATTGCCCAAAAAGTGAACCGTATTCTCAGAAAGAGCGTTGAATATGCTTTTACCTATCCGGCGTCCTCAAATGAATATGTCAGGCAATATGCACAGGAAATGGATGAGAATGTGAGAAATCAACATATTCAATTGTATGTAAACAACTTTACGGTTGATCTGGGTGAAACGGGAAAGAGGGCGGTCAGGACATTATTTTCACGCGCTTATAAAAATAAACTAATATCGAACATGCCCGAAAATATCTTCTTGCAGGAGAGTAAAGAAATTAAAGCCAGATTATTTTCTTCAATGTCTCCTTAAATGATGCAATAGTCCGTTATTTTGTCGGGCTGATTTTTGCATGGTCTTCTTCACTAAGCACTATTCTGTTTTTTTATCAGTTTATTTACCAGTCTGTGATTGCCCTGACACCGGTGCGATACTTGAAAGAGCCGTACTATTCGAAGAAGGCGATGGTGGTGGAGCTACATTTTCGAGCCAAGGAAGGAGTCGTTCCAAATTATGGGCATTGAGATCATCATTCGTGTCGTCCTCAGAATCTCCATAATGTGTTAATTCATGGAGAATTGTTTTGGCTTGTTCATCTGCACTTGTTGATGAGAACAAGGGACATAAATGCAGGTTCGCCCAGCTTCCCCAAACATCTCCCCGCGTGTAAGCATGAACACCGGGATTGCAAGCACATTCACATTCGACCGTCAAACTACCGCAGCCCTCTTTTAAGGCAGTGGTAAGGATATCGTTCAATCTGTTTAAATTATTATCCGCCGTTAATTGTTTCTTTTTGGTCTTTTCGTGTCCGAGATTAGGTTGATATGACGGAATGCGTGCGAGATTTCTCAATGCATTTTGAAATGTAGTGCAGGCATCAGATATGTTTTTGGCAACGGCATTTTGCTGTGCTGCCGTCAAGTCAATTGCCACACCGTCACTACAACTTGAATCGAAACTTACTGTCAAACCGGGAAACGTCGCTTGCAGTCCCAATGGGTCAACAAAGCGTATAGGATTAGATTGTGCGTATTCATATAAATTCCTGGTACCAAAACTGGTTAAATCTCTTTGAAGGAATCTGCCACTCCGTGAATTGTAATAACGATTACGGAAATAATACGTATTTATTTCCGGATCGAGCCTACGACCCGTAAACAAGTATGGGTTGTTCACGTTGCCTATCCCGCTTGATATATCAATATTTAAGTCACTGGTGCTGCTCATGGGCAGGAAAATATTTTGTTGGCCATAGGCATCATAGGTATAGCGTTCAATGATGTCACTGTTCATATCTGTTAACGCAATAGTATTTGCTTTGCCGTCGTTGTGATAAAAAAAGGTTTCGTCTATACCACCGTCACCATCATTATCTCTGTCCAAAGTCAATGGTTCATCAATCCACATACCATAAACGTATTGCTGTGTTGAATTATCCCTCTGCTCCTCAATTTCTCTCCATCCGTCGTAAAGATAACGAACATGATCATCGAAATTTGTTGTATTGGTGACGGCTCTTTCAATCCTCCTGTTTTGGGCATCATAAGTGTATGTGGCTATAACGGCATGGTCAGTTTTCCTGATAACTTTTTGTAATCGGTTGGCAAAGTCGTACTCGTAAAGATAGGTGCCATCATCAATCAGATTACCACTATGAGAATAAATTTGAGACTTCCCCTTGAAACGAACGTACTCGTTCATTTCATTTATTTTGTTATTAAAGGATTTGTCTCCCATAGTGAGTTTAGCCCAGTTTCCTAAACCGTCTAATGTATACTCCGTCTTTTTTTCATCCGGCTTAGTACTTTTACTATTTCCGGATTCCATGTGTGAACCAATCACATTACGCCTGAATGTAAAAAGTCTGTACGCAGAGTCATACTCATATACATCGCCAACATTCATATTTCCCATGAACTCATGAAGCCTGGTTTCGGATATGATATTATCAGCACGATCGTAATTGTACTTAAATCCGGCAACCAATGCATTGCCTGTCGTAAGATATCGCATCGTTACGGGCCGTCTGTTTTTATCGTACCCAATATTTTTTGTCCTGTTATCATCCAGAAAAGTTAAACGTGTTCCATTGTTATATGTTCTTTCCAGTATTCGTGCTGGTCCGATATAATCATAATCGGCGATATTTTTGGTGGAACCCACACTCTTGATTTTGTCAATCCTGTCAAGCTTGTCGTATGCTGTTTTTATCATTCTTCCATTGGGATATATTAACATCAGCCTGTTGTCATCGCCGTCCCATTGAGATGAAATGGCCTTGCCATTTTGTATCTCTTCTATGACTCTGCCAAGAGAGTCATAGGCATGAGTAACAGTGACGTCATCTGGTTTGTTACCGGGGGTGTTATTATCAAACGACTTGGTAAGTCTGGACAGGCCATCATACTCGAACTTTTGCTGTGTAGTGCCAGCAACTCCTTTTGCCCTGATGATGGTTTTTTGTATTAATCTGTTATGTGCATCATACTTGGTTTTAATCACAGAGCCATTTTCATCCGTTGCTTTTATGAGGTTGTTATCCTGATCATATTCGTATGTTTTTGTGGTACCATCCGCATTTATTTGCTCAATTACACGGTTTGAATCATCATACCCATAGTGTGTCGTATTTCCTTTATCATCGGATATCGAAGCAAGCCTTGAATTTTTGTCATAGATGTACGAAATAGTAATTTTCCCGTCAGGGTTAAATGGGTTTGTCGTATCAATCATTCCGTCGCCTGCGCCGCCTACCCTGAGGTCACTAACCACCCGAATTTTACGATTAATTCCATCATAAAAAAAGTGCATGGTATTGCCATTTTTGTTAATCAGCCCATCGAATAATCCGTCGCTATCTTTTCCCAGCTTTCCTTGTGCGTCGCTTGTAAAGGTAAGGTTATTGCGGCTGTCATATTGAAGACGCATGGTCTGGCCGATATTGTCAGTTATCCTCACCAGGCGATCAAGGGAATCATAAGCAAATATTGTGGCAAATTGTTCTTTTAAAGATGGATTATCTCCTTTTTGAGTAATCTCCTTTTAGACAATTTTTACGATGTTGTTATTTCCATCATACGTATAGTTTATACTATTTCTTTCGGGGTCGATCTCGATAATTCTTCTATCTGCTCCATCATATTGAAACTCAAATATGTCCCCGTCATCTTCCAAAAAGAACGTCATACGCCCTTTTCTATCATATTCATATCGTGATGTTACACGCCCATCATGCGGCATAGCAAGGGGACCGTCCTTCAATACAGGGATACGTACCGTATTCACGCCAGAAGAAATAAACAGGAGTTCGTCTTTCTGGAATCGCCTGCTTAACTCGTCGACAAAATATTCTGCACTGCTCAAAAGAACATTTCCTGTTCCAGCGTTATCTTTTGGGCTTGGACCACCAATCACACCAAATCGTGATACTTTTATGACATTACTAACAGGGTCATATTCCCGTTCTGTTATGTTGCCAATAGGATCTGTTATTCTGATAAGTCTATTGAAACCGTCGTATTCATAAAAAGTACTGTCATTTTTTCCGTCATCGTTGTTGTCAGCACCGTCTATCATCTCGATAAGATTTCCGTTTTTATCGTAGTTATAGGTAACATTGGGAGAACCACCACTGCACCCGCATACGTTTGTTGTGCGAAATACAAGGTCTCGTTCGTCATACATTGTTTTCTGAATATTCCCTTCAGGCTGGATGGTTTTTATCCTGTTTTCATTTGCGTCATAGCGGTATTCTGTAACCAGGGTTTCAGTTTTAGTTGCATCTTGTTTTTGTTTCACCAGATTGTTAAGGATGTCATATACATAGGTGTGTTTAATAAATGTGCCGGCAAGGCTGGTATTATTACTATCTCTGTTTTCTATTTCCTTTCTTAAAATATTATTATTATGGTCATAATAAATATTTGATAAATATTTATATGCCTTTAAGGGGGAATTTTGCAGGCTACTTGGTATTGAGGCGGCAAGGATAATTTGAACAACTTGGTTGAGTTCATTGACGATGTATTCTGCTGCAATGCCACGTCCATTGGTTTCTTTTATAATGTTACCCACCGGATCATAAAAATAACCAGTCTCGGTTTTTACCGGTGTGGGATTCCTTCCTGAATCTCGTTTTGGAGATGAGGTTGTATCTACCACAACCTTTTTAAGATAACCAAAATGACCTTCACCCTTGTCTTCGATTATATCCATACCATCACCATCGGGGTCATTTTCTGGATAGTAATCGTATTCGGTTACGTTGCCTTCAGGGTCAGTCCTTGATAATATCTGTCCATACACATTATAAATAAATAATTCAATCATTTCCTGTGAAGCGTCTCCTTCCCGTTTTGCCTGATGAGAACCATTCAATAGAGATACGGTTGGATAAACAACCTTGACGATATCACCAGAAATGTTATTAGTTATACCGTCTCCATTGAGATCACCCAGACCAAGTGTTACACCATTTTTATTAAGCATAGACTGGACTTCACTACTGGAAATGCCCATCACGTCAGCCAAAGCATCAAGGTTGTTACCCTCCTGATAATCAAAAAAACTGGTAGTTGTATATCTCTCTGCTGAACGTATACCACCATTCTGAGGTACATAATCAGGGTCGTTCCCCCGTGGGTCAGTCTGTGTTCTGACAAGATTATAAATAGGCTCATACGTATACGTTGGATCAACCTGCTGCTGGTTTCCGCCACGGTCACTATCGGGAATTTGCTTATTCTTGAGGAGGTTTCCGTGTTTAAATCTGCTTTTCATGTAATCGACTGATCCAGGGGTCTCTGATGCATAAGCATTATTTACCTTGTTACCTTCTGGTAATGTGGATTTAGTCCTTTCTCCATCGGCATTGTATTCAAAGGATGTTGCATAAAATTCAGGTTCACCTTCTCGTAGCCCTCTCGTATATTCCTTGATAGAAACGGCATTACCAAGTCTATTATGTTCGTATATTGTTTTATTCCCATTACGATCAATTACCGTTACGCGGTTAATAGGGTCATTTGTGGTTAAAAGGTTTTGGGTTAATTCTTCGTATTGATACATAATGTCACCACCTGCCTTAATTCCGCTTGCATTTGTTCCTCCATAAGTCTGTTTAATAACACGACCATATGCATAAGAATTAGGAATGGTTTCATAAACATTGATGGTGCTTGGAGTACCACCTTTTGCTACTTCGTTCGGCGCTGTTATTGTTAAGAGGTTGTGGTTCAACTTCTCGTCTTGAAACCCTGACGAATAGGTGTATTTCGTGGTTTTGCCATCGGGAAAGTCATTGTTATTGGGTGTGCCAGTTACAGATGGGGATGTTACAGATACGAGATCGCCATTGCTGTCGTATTCGAATTTAATAGACCGGTTAATAAAATCATTCACCGCTACAA
>CAYJME010000113.1:8499-10081 GCA_964370795.1 uncultured candidatus Brocadiaceae bacterium | reverse complement strand
ACGACTCTTTGTACCATGATTTTGTCAATCGTTGTTTTTTTAACGGCGATATCTCACCGCTTATATAGATACGGTCTGCCCCCCCTTCCAGCGCCGCTTTCAGTCCATTCATCGAGGCTACCTTGACGGATAATAAGGGATGGGATGAGTCTGCGGCTGTTATTTTAAGAGTGGGGATATTTTCTTTTCCTGTGTTTTCATCGTGCGTTTCCGGCGTTTGACTATCAAAGGGATTGTTATGAATATCCTCCCGCGTAAGCGTTGTCTCTTTTGATGCACGGCTTAAAAACAGGGGTTCACGGCTTCCTGAAATATCAACAAGGTTGGCAGAGGAGGGAGTAAAGGCCATCGATGTGGTAAACTCCCGTACCCGGTGGTTGTACAATTGTTCATATTCGGCCGCGTTGAGAAAATACGCAGCCGGATTTTCAAAATAAGCATCGATAGCTTTACGGTAGATACCGACAACCTCTCTCAGAAAATCGGCATGACGCATACGCCCTTCTATTTTAAAAGAACAGACGCCGGCCTGAATGAGATCAGGGATGTGCCTCAAAAGGCACATGTCTTTCATTGCCAGCAGATGTCCGGAAGGCAGGTCTCCGATGGGTTGCCCTGAGACGCTTTCCACAAGGGTGTAGTTCCACCGGCATGGCTTCATACATTCCCCACGGTTGGCGCTCTTTCCAAACAAAACTCCGCTTGTGTAACACTGTCCGCTCTGACAAACGCAGAGGTCTCCATGAACAAAGTACTCAACTTCTATCCCTGTTTTTTCGTGGATTTCCTTTACCTGCGCGAGTGAAATATCCCGTGAGGTGACAATACGCCGTACACCCAGTTCTTTCAGGGTCAATGCAGATTCCACATTGTGGATATTCATCATGGTGCTGATATGGACAGGTAGGGAAATCCCCATCTGCCGGATCATATTGAGTATGCCCAGATCCTGGATTATGACAGCATCGACATTGATTACGCTCAGAAAACCCAGGAAGCCCCGAGCATCGTTGAGTTCATCATCACTGAGGAGATTATTGACCGTGATGTAAACTTTTACATTCCTGCTATGTGCAAATTGTACAGCATCGATTATCTGTTCATCGGTAAAATTAAAATCCGACCGATGGAGTCGCATGTTAAATCGTTTACCACCGATGTACACTGCATCGGCGCCAGCTTCTATTACCGCGACAAACGCTTCCCATCGGCCTGCGGGGGCAAGGAGTTCAACACTCGATTTTAAAAATTTCATGGTATCCTTTTATGCAATAAAAAATGAACAGCAATCACAGATAACAAAACAACGATAAATATCATTAAAAAAATATACCGATTTTTCATTTTTATTATGCCCCTTTCAAGGCTTTATTAATGAGGACTCGCGTGTATCCTGTTCTTTCTGTCTCAATTTCGTTCACGCATTAATATACCCCTATCTTTGCATTTGACCCTAAGTCCGGTAATAATGAAGGATTCCTGACACCATCCTGGTAAATACCCAGTGAGTGTGCATACTGAGTTGGCGCAATGCGAATGGCCTCGTCTCTTTCAAACATATTGGGGATAAGGAACGATTCGA
>CAYJME010000113.1:0-8489 GCA_964370795.1 uncultured candidatus Brocadiaceae bacterium | reverse complement strand
CTGAGCAAGGCGCTTTTTATCAGGACGAATCCCTTCTTTTGTTGAAACAACCTGAAGTACCATACGTGGTCCTGGCGGATAATAATTCAGATCGTAATTCATCGATTCCTCAATCTCCATGCATAGACCAAAAAGCGTATTACCGTAACCCGCAATGTGTACTGCATTGGGAAACAGTTCCTCTTTGAATTTTCTCAGTTGTTCCTGTCCAACGGCGACACCGCCGTAGTGAATGCCACGGATGCGCATCCGATGGTCATAATTCATTTCTTCGGCCAGCTTTATGAGCAGGGGAGACGTTGAATAGATGACTTCAATATGCTGCCGTTTTAATATGTCCAATGTTTGTTCAATAATGTGACTGATATACCTCTGGTAGCCGAGTGAGCCTGGAACGAGTTTTTTTACCCATCGCGGGTCAAGATCAATAGAAAATGGCTCCATACTTCCCATACTGTTTGCTACAAGGCTGGCCGCCTTACCAATAATATGTGGCCCGCCGGGTCCTCCCCAGAGCCAATTTGCTCCCTGCGGGAAACCCCTTTGCACGGCGATGTATCGAAACCACTCCACAAAGGCGATATAAAACTCTTCCTTCAAATAAGCCGTTACCTTAGGAAGTCCTGTTGTTCCAGCCGTTTCTCCCAGAATCAAATGTTCCTTATTTTCCAGATACATTTTGGGAATAAAGTATTCCAGCGGGTACCGGCGAAGGTCTTCTTCCTCCATCGGACCCAAAATATGCAGATCGTCAAAAGAGGAAATATCCTTTCGTGCGTTGGTTCCCAGCATTTTTTCTTTTTCGAGCCAGTATAGTGAGCCAATCGTGGGGTCGAAGTGTATTGATATGATGTGTCTCACCCATTCATCAAGAGACACACCAAACCATTCAGCATCTTGAAATGCAGCGGTCTTCGAAAACAGACTTACCTGAGAACGCTCTCCCTTCGTGACAAAATCACTACCCCTCATTGAAGTGTAATTGTCAACAGTCATTCCATCATTTAACATGTGATATTCCTCCTTCAAACCTGTCCTCAAATTGAGCCAGCCTTTGGGGGAGGCCGGCTATAGCTTTGAAGCGTTATGGGTGTCTTTTTGTATCTGCCTTTCCGTCTTTTTCGTCAAGCTGTTGTGAACATTGCTAACGACATTAAAACGATCAATAATAACACCTTGAATATTTTTGAAGTAAAATGACGCCTTGTTAGGTTCCCCGTCTCTGTTAAAGACGCCAAACAGAACGCCATACGTGGCATGCTGTTTACTTGTATAGATTTTTGCCCACCAGGGGCCGCCGATTTCCTGGGAATAAATACTTGATCCTCCCAGCCCACTGAAAAATGCGAAGGTCTTGCCTTCCTCAATGTTCAAGGCGTCGGATTGGCTGGCAATGGTTTGCTTTTTAAAATTGCTCATCAAATACGTCCGTCCGTATGAATGATCGTGCGCCGTTGCAATGATTGCGCCGCCTTCCCGCGCCTCCTCGTATACGCCCCAGCCGGTCTCATCTTTTTTGCCATCTACCTGCATGAGCCTCATGTTTTCATGCCAGCCGCAAATCCTCCAGATGGATTTATCCGCAGCGAGTTGATTTTTTATATAGGCGCTGTGTTCGGATCCCAATAATCCAGGCGCAGCGAGAATGACGAAGATACCTTTGTATCTGAGTGATGATTTAACCCCAAGGTCTCCGTCCCACGAAATTGCCAATCGTTTGAGTCTGTTTTCCAGATATGCCTGGTAACCATGTTTCCCCTGCCACTTTTTGACATCATGATTTCCAACACATGCAAAATAGGGGAAATCGGCGCCGAGAATATTATTAATTTGAGATTCCCACGCAGAAGGTTTATTTGTAAGGTCGAAATCTCCCAGATGAATAACAGCCTGAGAGCCCTCTGCTTTTATCAGTCGTAAGACTGCTTCGGCGTCCTTCCCCAGTCCCTGATCTCCAATAAAGGCGATCTTGAAATTAGGCGGCGTTTCAGATACCGGCTCTGGTGTATTTGCCCATATCTCACTACAAATACCAATAATAAACAAGAAACTCGCAACAACGCATTTCCATCTGACCATTTCTTATGGTCTCCTGTAAAAAGTTTATTTGCCAAAAATATTCAAAACCTCGGTTTAAACAGCATCAGGCAGCTGGGGGATATCAATAAATCCGATAGAATGGCATTTACTATGGTTATACTCGTTAGCAAGCCAAAATATTGAATTGGTTTGAAACTTGAAAACGAGAAGACCATAAATCCAAAGGCGGCTGATAGTGAAGTAAACAGGGCGGTTTTCCCTGCCTCGTGCAGTGTGTTGCATATTGCAGTAGCGTGGTCTCCATTTGCCAGCAGTTCTTTTTTAAAGTTATAAAAAATGTGGATAGTGTTATCGACAGAAATTCCCAGTGCAATGCTGGCAATCATGATTGTAGCTGTATCAAGCTTCATCCCTGTAAAACCCATTAAACCAAGTGTTAAGGTAATAGGTAATATGTTGGGAATAACGCTGATGAGTCCAATTTTGACCGATTTCAGGGCGATTGCCGTTGAAATAAATGTCAGAAAGAAGGCCAGGGAAAAGGACTGAATTTCACTCCACAAAATGTTATCCTGGACATTAATCAAAAGGGGTACGATTCCTGTAATATGCCATGACAGGGCGGCTGTGTTCAAATGTTCGTGAATATACTCTTTTATAGATTGTATGATGGCCTGGTATCGGTTTGAGCCTATTTGTTTCATTCGCACCGAAACCCTCGCATCGGTATATCCCCGAGTATAAAGGCTATTAACTTGTTTGTTACCATATAACGAGGCAAGTTTTATATAGTCAGAAGATTCTTTTTCTGTATCCGGAAGAGAAAAAAATTGAGGTTTATCATTCATTAAAATCTGGTGCGTCTTTTGGACATAATTAGCAACCGATAGAGAACCGGTAATCTCAGGAATCCCGCCGAGGTATTTTTGTAGTGATATAATGTTGTTTAATATTCCCGGCTGAAGTATTGTGGCGCCGTTTGTTGTTTCTGCAATAATCTCGACGGGTAACAAGCCCATGAGGTGTTTTTCGATGTATGCATTATTCCTTGATATCTGGCTGTTCTTCGGAAACGATGCCATAATATCAGATTCTATCCGAAGTTTTGATATGCCCCATATAAAGACAATACCCGAGCTCAGAGCACACAACAGAATAAGGCCCTTGTAGTTTACCGTAAAATGCCCCAATTTCGATAAAAAGGAATTCATAGTCTGCTCTCCGTCATGCCTTTCTGTGAAATTGTCTTTTTTCCCTGGGATGTTTTCTCTGCATGCCTTCTTTCTTAACGGAATGAAGGAAAGCAGAATAGGTATAAGCGTCATGCTGACAAGAAAAGTAAGCGCCGTACAGCCAGCCATAAAGAGACCGGTTACCAGAACAGGGGGAATACTGCTGGTTGCCAGTGACATGAAACCCACTACCGTTGTAATGGTTGTCATAAGGATAGGAATGCCAACATGGCGTAAGGTATTATAAAGGGCATCCTCGGTACTCGAAGATAATTTGCATTCATGGTAATAATGACTTATAAGATGGATTGCGGTAGAGAGTGCGATGATGAATGTCAGGGGGTGCAGCATGTTTGAAATCATATTCATTGTCTGTCCACACAGCACATAACAGCCCGTTATCCAAATAATACAAACCCCAACGGTCAGGGTGGGAATGAATATCCCGGAGATGCGCCTGAACAAACATCCCAATACAACGATTGCCAACACAAACATAAATGGCGTTAACCTTGCCATGTCTTGCTTTGACATGCGATCGAGTTCTGCATTTACCACGGAGGGCCCTGCCAGATAATACGGATGTTTTCTCCCTGTTAAATCACCCGATTGAGTTGCAGATTCATTGAGCACATGCTTTACCTCAGACACCAGGTGTTTTCTTGATTCAGGCCCGGTGCTTTTCACCGTTGCTACAAGAGCGGTGGTCTTACCATTTTTCGAGAGGATAGTATTTTGATAGATTGAATCTGTGAGTGCCTGGTGTTTAAAGACATTCAGGAGTGTGCGGTTTTGTTGAGAGTGCATCTTTTCCTTAAAAAATGGGGATGTAACGGTATCCTTAAATACGTCCGCCAGCGAGGTAACGCTTACGATACCATCTAGTTTCTTCAGTTTTTCGGCTAAGGCGTTAACCGCCTGAATATGTTCCTTTGTAAATATATTGGCTACGCTCAGGGCTACGACGAGAAATTCCTCATCGCCAAATTTATTCAGGAACGACCGATAGTAGTCCAGGTCTTTATCATTGCCCGAAAGCCAGATTTCTATGGAATTGTCAGTTCTCATTTTCCGGGCAGAATAAGCCAGGACGGCAGTAATGACAATCACACAAACCAAAATATATATTCTCAATGCGATGAGTATCTGAACGTACTTTTTCAAGGTAAACAAACCAAATGTTTCTGTTTAATCGAAGACGATTAAACCAGCAAAACACACCCCTAAATCCCCTCTTGATAGAGGGGACTCTTACTTTCCCTCTAAAAAGAGGGGCCGGGGGTGTGTTTCAAACCGGCAAATATTACATTACTACCATCAGTTTTTCTCTAAGGAAATTACCAGGGGGGTAACGTTCCTCTGGTACATTTGATAAGGCTGGCTATAGGTCGCATAACCATCTTTGGATACCCTCAGGGTGTACTCTCCGGCCCTGACCTTATTCAAAACAAAGTTACCGCCCGCACTCGTAAGTGCGTTATATTGAACAGTATCGCCTTGTAAAAGCTCAACAGTTGCGTCAGGTACTGCTGTTTCACCACCGGCAGAAAATTCCTGGGCGTTATACTTGACGATCCAGTCTCGAATCATTGTATACTCGCTTATGCTTTTGAGATTTTTCCACATAGTGCCAATCGGTGATTTTTTGTTCAGTTTGCGTAATATGAGGGATTTTGAATCGCCTGGTGTTGCGAGTTTGGGTTTTGTTACTTCTTTGTAGGTTGTGAGAGGGGTATCCCTCTTTTGACCGCCTTTTTTGTGGCAGCTTATACATTTTGCATCAAGAATCGGCTTTATGTCACTGGTATAACTGATCTCCTGCTTTCCCGCAACGGTTTCAGTTACCACGCCAGACAGGTCAAGATCGTTGGTACTGATAAAGACCCTGTCGGCGGCGCCTGCAACATGGCAACCTTTGGCGTTACAGCCGCCGTGCGGGGCTTCAATGGGCATTTTTACCTCACGGCCATTGTACAATGCATAGATGGTAAATGGCGGTTTCATGTATGTTTTAGAATGTATATTTCCTAACTGGTCAGACGTCAGAGTTATTGTCTCACCCTTTGCGTCTATGATTTTTATTTCAGCGTCAGGCCTTTCTGACGTACCCTTTGGGTTACGGTAAATAGTGCCGCCAACAAAAAAATGTTCCTCGTTTCCTCCATGGCATTTACTGTTCAGACAATTTTTCCCGGCATTGTGAGATTCTTCGTCATCATCGTAATCAGGGGCTATGGTTGTAACATCGCTATTCTGCAGGAAGGAACTATTAGGTGTATTTTCACGTATGTCCGCATACATTAATTGACCCTTTCCCGTGAGCAAAATCATTACGATCAAGAAAAACAGGGTGTTGTTCAGAAACCTTTTAAAAATTAAGTTTATCATAATTCAATTCTCCTCAATTGACTTTCTATGCAAAGTTTAAAACATCTTGATTTTATTTTATCCATCTCCGACCAGAAGGTTTCATATATTTTTATGTAAAATCTTGCTCATCACTCTTACCCTCTCTATCTTCGTTGGTATTGTCTTTGTCATCCCAGAGGTCCAGATCGTTTTCTTCGTCATGGTCGTCATCGTCATTATTCCAACGGTAATGGTTACTCACCATATAGCAATAAGAACAATCGTTGTTTTTATTGTCATTGTGTTGAACATGGTTGTTTGAATAGCAATAAGTATCCCCGGTGCAATGAATAAGCTTATCCATGGTAAGGATATTTACATCATGAGCAGGAGGGACTGCTGATACACGTATCTGAAAGTCGACCCCTTCATTTACCGGTAAATCATCGACGAAAAGCGTTTCCACGAGAAGAGAACCCACCGTGAATATCGCTAAAATCAAAGCTGTTAATGACGTCCAATGAGTCCATATGAACGTCCGCTTTACCATGTTTTGCATACCACTCGTCATCCTTTCTCTCATTACATATAGCCAACCAAAATATTCATCTTCAATGCCAGGAACATATCGCCTTTTATATTGACCATTCCCCTGAAAAATGCCTGTTGGGGCGTTATCTTGCGTCTGATGATCGACAGAAATATGGCGCTGTCCATCGTGAATACACAGGTCGGTTTTTCATAAAATGCTGTTGTTACATCCTTCACAAGGCCTTTTTCAACGACGACGTTCCACTTCTCATTTCCATAGTCGGTTATCTCAAATTGAATAACCGCATTGAGCGAAGATATCTTGGGTACCGGAGACAGGTTTACCCTCGCCTTCAGGAGTTGATTAAAGTAATCCACGTGAGTTATATTTTCCGGAATTTCAGGTCTTTCGTTCATAAGTTAATTTAAAAGGTGTCTGTTCCTTGATGAATTATTTAATTTTGCAGTTGAAGTTTTGTTAAAGAATAACTTTCTTTATCACTCACGACGGTTTTCCTATTTTTTCCCCAGTTTGTATCAATGCCATATTGAATGAAGCGGTTAATGAGTTCCTGGGTAATTAAGGGGCACTCAATTCCCGTGCCAATCAGGAGTTTCCGTGTATTTGTTGAATCGAAACCAGATTCACCAAACATATACGGTTGAAATGCCTCTGTGCCTTGTAAAAATAACTTTTCAACCATCGTGTGCGGTTGTTTCAGAAATTCGTACGCATCCACTATTTTGGTGTGGCTGGCACCCGTTGCTACTCCCGTCCACTCTGCAAGTTCTCCAAGTGATGGTGGCGATGGGTTTACAATATGAAAGGTTTCATTTATGCTTTCAGCCTGCCTCGATACCGCAACAATCGCACGAGCAGCATAGTCTATGGGTATTAGATTTATCGTGCCGTGCTTATCGCCTAAAATCCTCATCGGGGGAAGATGATTCGTGTCGTTCCAACGAATCGGTCCGCTATCTCCACCGCCTTTTTGCATCTCACAATTTTTAAGACGGTACAGTCCTTTTCCAAACACGTAAATATTATCGTAGTTTTTTGTATATCCGCTCCTGGAGTCGCCGCCGATAATGCTCGGCCGATAGACCGTTGCGGGAATATTGTAGAGTCGCGTAAATTCTCGCAATCGTTTTTCGGCATTAAATTTTGATCTTTCGTAGGTATTGTTAAAATCCTGTCCGTTGTTCAACTCGTATTCAAAAACGGTGTCGCGCCTTTTTCCGGCAACGTAAGCGGTACTGATGTAATGTAACCGCTTGGGTTTTCCGGTATAACAAAACCAGGCAATGTTTTCAGTTCCCGACACATTTGCCTGGGTAAGGGTATCGCAGTCGTCATTATTAAATTTCGTGGCAGCGGCACAATGGAACACCTCGTCAACGGTTTCTGCCAACCGTATATGTTTCTTTGTATCAAGCCCCAAACAGCTCTTTGTAATATCACCCTCAATTATTTCGAGACGACTGGAAAGCGAGCCGAATACACACGCCATCGAGGTATGGATCGGAAAGATTTCAGAGCACCTTTCATGTGCCGGAGAATTCGTTGTGCCTCTTACTAAGAGTTTTAAGCGAAAACCGGCATTCAAAAGTTCCCTGGTTATGTAACCTCCTAAAAATCCTGTTGCGCCCGTGATGAGGATTGTTTTTTGTTTCATTTTACAACTCCAGTTACGAACTGTTTGAATGCGATACGTTTCATGAATGATAGTAATAACGATAGCAACATGGATACCCGGAAACGTATAAAAAATTATATTTGTATTAAGTGTTAATATATGCAATGGTTATAGAAGGTAAACTTTTATTATATCCTGTGGAGGATGATGGGGAGCATTTGGTTTTTTTGTAATAATTACAAAAAAACTTGTAACAGTTACAAAGAAATTTCAAACTGAGACAGTTTCTTTGCCCCTGATGAGAAAATATCAATATTTATTATTTAAGGGGCGACCGTATGCCGTGTATAACGTAAGACTTGCAAGAGATTTTTATGCTCGATGGGGGAAACCCGTTGGAAAGGCTGAATTTTCGGTGTAGCGCTATTTACCGTGGGATTCGAGGCTGAAATTTTGACACATGGTAAGCTCAAAGGGGCGCTTTCTGTGAATATTTAGGAATAGTGAAGAGGATTAACCTCGCCGACAGGAAGATTTTAGTTTGATACGAAAAAGATCAACGTATCATGAAAATCGGCGTTGATAGAATAAGAGCCTTGTTTATGAACAAGGCTCTTATCATGCAAATGGCGAGGCCGACGGGACTCGAACCCGCAACATCCAGATCGACAGTCTGGTACTCTAACCAATTGAGCTACGG
>CAYJME010000112.1:0-10081 GCA_964370795.1 uncultured candidatus Brocadiaceae bacterium | reverse complement strand
CTTCCGTTAACCACTCCTGCCCGTTACTATAGTACTATTTTAGTTAACTCTTATCATGTTTCAATGAATTATAGACACCTTAACATATAAGGGGTGAAATAGTGCGGAAATCATAAAGCTCTGTCACCCCTTCAGGGTTAACAATAATTGGATAGCGACATTACTATAATAATTACATCCCTTCGGGATTCCGGAATCAATGATTTGTTTGTTCATTGTGGATTGTAGGTGAAAATACGCTGAATAGTTACATGGCTCGAGAAAAAATAAAGACACGTCTGCCCGTCCTTACCAGCGACGACCTCATACGTCTCGCATACGATCTGCGCAATATTGGGTTTCATATCGATATCCGTCATTTCATCGATGCGCACCGCGCGGATGACATACTGCTGGGTCTTGAAGTCCAGGGAGAATTGAAGGATACTGAGAGACTCAAGACGATTCTTGCGCCCATCTTCTGCCGCACCCCTGAGGAACAGACGACCTTCTATACCTTCTTCGATTCCTGGCTCTCCAGGAATGTCCAGATTCGTGAAAGGTTTAAGGAGGCAGGAGGACGTCTCGAACGCAAGTTGGGCACAGAGAAAGGTACAGAAAATTTCCTTGTCCGGCATAAATACTGGTTCATCGGTATTGTTTTCTTTTTAATTTTGGCTGTTTTTGGACACCCGTATCTTTTTCCTCCACCAGAGCCAGGAATATGGCTGCAGGGTAAAGTCGTTGATTATAAAACAGGTGCGCCTGTTAAAGAAGTATCTGTGAAATTCAATGAGCGTGAAGCACAAACAGATAACGCCGGTTTCTTTGACTTTGGAAAGTTTCAAGGCAAAACAACAGGCGATCTGACGTTTATCCATCCGGCATATTTGGCAAAAACCCTCTCCGGAAAAACTACCACAACCCGGCAGGGTAGGGAAACGTTCCAACTCTACCGGCAGCTTGATAACCCCCGAACCGTCGTCGTCGAAGTAAAGGATAAGGAGTCCGGAACGCCCGTTACCGGTGCAGAGGTTACCTTTCTTAACGAAAGCAAGCGTACAGACGGTTCCGGCAAGGCGAGCCTTCATTACCGTCAGGAAGAGAACACCGCCCGCATCGAGGTCACCCACGACGGATATCTGAAAAATACCCAGACCTATCAGTTGCATGGATATGATAATGCGACCGTAGCTGTTGCACTTGAGAAAAGTCTGACAGCGGAAGAAGTGTCCGTCAAAAAATTGGTGGATAATATTAATAAAGTCGAACTCGTGAAGCAGGATGGCGCATGGAAGAAGTTTTACGAACAGCATCATCAGGAGATTCTCATGGGAAGCGCACTCCTGCCGTTTCTTTTTTTGTTCGGCTGGCTATTCAGGAGATGGTATCGGAAGCCGGTTATGCTGGAAAGAGAAGCTACCATGGAAACCCTGGCCGTTGACTATGTGACTGTGGAATGGCTGGCAGATTTTGTATTCAAAAATCCTCAATTACGCAGAATTATTCAGCAGTTCAGACAACACCGCGAATCTTCTGATTTTGAGCTGGACACGGAAGCCACCATTCATCGTACCCTGAACAACGGCGGCTTATTTACTCCCGCTTACCGGTCACGGTTTGTTACACCTGAGTATCTGGTTCTCATCGACCGGGCAAGCTTTGACGACCAGCAGGCAAAATACGTGGATGAAATTATTGACCGCTTTACGGGAGACGGTGTTTTTATGGACCGGTACTACTTTAAGCGGGATCCGCGCGTATGCCAGCCGGAAAAACCCGAAAAACCTCAGATTGCCCTGAAGGAGCTTATTACGCGCCACCCTAACCACCGGTTGCTTGTTTTCACCGACGCCGAAGGATTTATTGATCCTTTGACCGGTAAATTACATGGTTGGATTGATACGTTACTGCATTGGTCAGATACCGGTATTTTTATTCCCGAAAGAACGGACGGCATACACTATTTTGAGAGGATACTGGTAAAGTCAGGTTTTCAGGTGGAACCGGTAAGTATTGCGGGGCTTGCCCGTCATATCGAAAAAATACAATTTGATGCTGAATCTGCGCGGTTTGACTGGGATATGAACTCTCCTTATCCGCGCCTGTTTGAGGATAAAAAAGACCTTTGGTTGCAGCACGCCGAACCTGATCAAAAAGATATCGATGAGTTGATTGCCGCATTGCAGGATTATCCCGGTGAGGAAGGCATCCAATGGCTGGGTGGTTGTGCCGTCTATCCGGAGCTGCATTGGAAGCTGACGCTCTATCTGGCCACAAAGTTAAAATTAGGCGATAAGGACACCCTTACCGCAGAAGAGCAGGATAGTCTCCGGAAAAAACTCCTGGAGCTGATACGGCTGCCCTGGTTTCGATACGGCAGTATGCCGGATTGGCTGCGGCTGTGCCTGATCAAAATCTTACAAAAGAAAAATCAACACCATCAGATACGCAGAATCATCAGGGAACTGCTCTCCACTGCAAGGAAGGATTACCGGGAAGGTTTTCAAAAATCGGCAGGGGCTATCAAACTGCCGGTTGCCTGGAAAAGTCTTTTTTTCCACGTCAGGTATCTCAAACGCAAGGTAACTGCACTCTTCCAAAGGGGGTCTGACGATAATCCGTTGAACGATTATGTCTTTTCCCATTACATGAGCAGCGGGCGAAGCCTGCTCGCAGTGATTATTCCCGACAGGGTCAAACACCTTTTTTTCCGTAAAGGGCAGGCAATCCTTGGTCTCAAGCCGGCGGCAGGTATTATTATGGCAGTGGCTGTCAGCGCACTGACATTTACTGCTGTTCAATGGTTTGAACCGCACCTTGCAGTTGTTAATCCCATACCTGAATTTGCTTTTGTAAAAAAAGCCTCTCTGATTGGAGTCGATGGCCCTGCCGGAGTCAGCCGGGAAAATATTGACGTGTGTCTCAGGCGCTTCATGGAATACAGGGGCATCCCCGTAACTACCGGCGCAGAAGATGCCTACCGGCAGGTCTATCCGCAGTTCACCGGCTGGCTGGCCGAAATCCTGTCAGAAAAGGCAGGACTGGATACAACTCAGTTTAAGTTTTATACCGGCTTAACGGGAACCCCCGAAAGTAATTTTAAAAACGTAAATGACAAACTCTATGTATTGAAGAAAATAATAAAGGTTGCGGAGAAAGACAAGGAGCCTGAGGTTCCAAAGAAAACGACTGAGGTTGCTGTAACGTTTAACATAGATAGGTTAAACGAGGACATGGTGTTTATTAAGGGTGGTTGCTTTAATATGGGGGACAGGTCTGGGGATGGGTATGATGATGAGAAACCGCTCCATCAGGTATGTGTAAGCAATTTTTCTATAGGCAAATATGAGGTAACCCAGGGTCAGTGGCGTGAGATTATGGGCAGGAATCCTTCGGGATTTCAGAAGGGAGATGACTATCCTGTGGAAAAGGTAAGCTGGAATGATGTACAGGAGTTTATCAGGAGGCTGAATGAGAAGACGGGAAAGAATTACCGTTTGCCGACGGAGGCGGAGTGGGAATATGCCGCCCGCGCAGGTTCAACGACACGATACCCCTGCGGTGACGAAGAGAAATGTCTTGACGCAATAGCATGGTATGATGCAAATTCAGGTAATACGACTCATCCCATTGGAAAAAAGCTACCCAATGCCTGGGGGTTATATGATATGATAGGGAATGTATGGGAATGGGTGGAGGATGATTGGCATGATTCATATGTTGGTGCACCAGTCAATGGTAGTGCCTGGATTGATACTAAAAGAGGCTCGTACCGTGTGTTTCGCGGTGGCGGCTGGGGCAGCGACGCCGGGTTCTGCCGTTCGTCCTCCCGGAGCCGCTACGTCCCGTCGTACGCTTCCTACAACGTTGGCTTCCGGCTGGTTTTGCCTCAGGTCATCCGTGAGGTGACGCAGGGAGCGGAGGCGGAACGAAGCCCGGGAGCCCTGAGGGACGAAGGGCGGACGGGGCGGAGTGGAGACGAAGCGCAACAAGTTAAGAAGACCGAAGCAAAGCCCCCTCTTAGTGAAATTATGAAAATGGAGTTCGTAGAGATTCCTGCAGGAGAATTTCTCATGGGGAGTCCTAAGAGTGACAAAGAAGCGCGAAAAGATGAGATGCCTCAACACAAAGTTATTATTGAAAATGGCTTTTCAATGCAAAAGACCGAGGTAACACAAGGTCAGTGGCGTGAGATTATGGGCAGGAACCCTTCGGGATTTCAGAAGGGAGATGACTATCCCGTGGAATCGGTAAGCTGGAATGATGTACAGGAGTTTATCAAGAAGCTGAATGAGAAGATGGGAAAGAATTACCGTTTGCCGACGGAGGCGGAATGGGAATATGCCGCCCGTGCAGGCTCAACGACACGATACCCCTGCGGCGACGATGAGAAATGTCTTGACGCAATAGCATGGTATGATACAAATTCTGGTAATACGACGCATCCCGTTGGAAAAAAGCTACCAAATACCTGGGGGTTGTATGATATGATAGGAAATGCATGGGAATGGTGTCAGGACTGGTATGATGAAAAGTACTACAAAAAAAGTCCTTTAAATGATCCGAAAGGTCCTGAAGCAGGCTCGTACCGTGTGATTCGCGGTGGCAGCTGGGACTACTTCGCCTGGTACTGCCGTTCGTCTTCCCGGTACTTCAACGACCCGTCGGGCGCTTCCGGCAGCGTTGGCTTCCGGCTGGTTTTGCCTCAGGTCATCAGTGAGGTGAAGCAGGGAGCGAAGGCGGAACGGAGCCCGGGAGCCCTGAGGGACAAAGGGCGGAAGAGATGAGGGGAGAGGGACGACAGACGAGAGACGAAAGATGAGGGACGAGGGAGGAGGGGGAGATGGATGGAGAAAGAGAGACGAAAAGGATATATAGCGTAAGAGATTGAGAAGTTTATAAATTGGCGTTTGAATCTGCAATGGAGATATTTGAGATATCGAAAAGTTTCCCGAAGGAAGAAATATATTCCTTAACCGATCAAATACGCAGGTCGTCAAGATCTGTCTGTGTTAATCTTGCTGAAGGCTGGAGGAAAAGGAGATATAAGGCAGTATTTGTTAATAAATTAACAGACGCAGAGCAAGAATCGGCAGAAACACAAACATGGTTGGAGTTCGCATTGAAGTGTAAATATATTAATAATGAAACATTTAAGATGCTGGACGAAAAGTATGAACATATTTTTGCAATGCTTATTACAATGGAACGAAAAGCTGACCTATTCTGTAAAACCATCTGATCCCTCATCTCTCGTCCCTCGTCCCTCGTCCCTCTGCTCCCCGAAAATTTAGAGGAATTGTTCGGTCATAATTGTTTATATCCGCTGTATTGTTCTTCTCATAAGCCAGCCTTTTGCAATTCGCGTCCCCTGGGATTTACCGGCTTTGCGGCTTGTCTACCCCTTGAGTTGCTAAAGCCGGGTTAATATAAATCCTCGGTACACGTTTGCTTATGTTGCAGGTAATTTCATAGGGAATGGTATTTATTTGCTGTGCAACGGATTCTATGGATATTGTTTCCTGTCCCTGGCTACCGTATAAAACAACCTCGTCTCCAACCGACACGTCTTTTATATGGCTCACATCTATAAAACACTGGTCCATACACACACGCCCAATAATTGGCGCCTTAGCCCCCCGGACAATAACCTTTCCCTGATTTGAAAGCAAGCGGTTGTATCCGTCGTCGTATCCCAAAGGGAGGGTTGCAACGCGTGTAGGTTGTGTAATGGTGTAGGTGCGGCTGTAGCCCACGACGTCTCCGGGTTTCATATCTTTTATATGGATAACCCGGGTCTTGAAGCTCATAACAGGTTTGATGCCCATATCCCGGGAGACATCACTTGATGGATAAAGACCATATAAAGAAATGCCAGGTCTGACCGTATTAAAGTGTGCATCAGGATAACCAATAATTGCCCCTGTGTTTGCCATGTGCCGTATGGGAATATGAATATGGAGCGCGTCGAGAGACGCCAGCACATCTTTAAATCGCTGAATTTGCAGTTTACTAAAATGGGTATCCTTTTCATCAGAACTCGAAAAGTGGGAGTAAACCCCCTCAACGGAGAGGTTTTTCATGTCTTTTATAGCGGTGATAAATGCAACGGCCTTGTCATACCTTACCCCGATACTGCCCATGCCTGTATCCACGTATACATGCACTTTTAAGGCTTTATGGAGACGCTGCGCTGCTTCAGATAATGCTATCGCAAGTCTTTTATCGTAAACTGTTGGAGTTATATCATAGTGAAGAATAGTATCAATTTGTTCGCCAAAAATGCCACCGAGGAGCAATATCTGCGCTTGTATTCCACTTTTACGTAATTGAACGGCTTCTTCAAGGATGGCAATGCCGAGCATTTCTATGCCGTGGTTTAATAATACCGCGCCTACCTCATAATCTCCATGCCCATAGGCGTCGGCCTTGACAATTCCCAGAATTTTAACCGAAGGTCCAACCCATTTTTTTATGGCCAGTACATTGTGTCTCAATGCGCCAAGATCAATTTCAACCCATGTCGGTCTATGCATACAATGATTTATTTTTCAAAAAAAGTATTCGTTATTTAACATTCCCGCAAGAAGCCACTATTCACGAGGGTATGTATGAGTTTATCTATATCGTCTCTGGTATGGCTTGCCATCAATGAAATACGTAACCGGCTCGTTCCCGGAGATACAGTCGGTGGCCGAATTGCAGGGATTAAGATGCCCTGTTGATAGAGTTTCACGGATAAATTCAGCGCATCCTCTGCAGAGCCAATAATAAGCGGTATAATGGGGCTTTCTACCTGGACACTACTGATATATTTTAAAAGTTGAGCGCGCAAATACCGAATATTTTCCCATAATGTATCCATGAGGGTAGTGTCTGCCTGAATAAGCCTTAATCCCGCCAGGGATGCAGCGCATACGGCAGGAGGCATTGCAGTGGTATAAATAAACGAACGTGCCTTGTTTTTCAGGAAATCTATGAGACCCTTGCTTCCGGCAATAAATCCGCCGACACTTCCAATCGCCTTGCTCAACGACCCCATAATAATATCAACCTTTTCCCCAATACCAAAATGTTCAATCAGACCCTTTCCGTATTTACCAAATACCCCTGTGGCGTGGGCGTCATCTACCATAAGCATGGCGTCATATTTTTTTACAAGTGCTGCAATCTCTGACAGGGGAGCAATGTCGCCGTCCATGCTAAACACGCTATCCGTGATTACCAATTTCCTGCGATACGGAGTAGACTTTTGCAAGAGCGTCTCTAACTGATGTACATTTTTATGGGGATAAATGCGGAATGTTGCACCTGACAGATGGCAACCATCAATAATACTTGCATGATTCAGCTTGTCGCCGATAACGATATCTCCCTGAGAAACCAGGGCGCATAATGCCCCCAGATTTGCCATATAACCTGTGGGAAAAACCAGTGCAGCCTCAGTGCCTTTAAACCGGGCAATTTCCCGCTCAAGTTCTATATGAAGTGTCATGTTCCCGGAAACGAGCCGCGAAGCGCCCGTGCCCCATCCATAGTGATGGATGGCCTCAATAGCCGCCTGTTTTATCGATGGGTGATCGGCAAGTCCGAGATAATTATTAGAGCAGAACGAGAGATAAGATTTACCCTCTATTTGAACATACGGCCCCTGCGCACCCTCTATTGTCCGGTAATCACGCAGCAAGGCATGTTCTTTCAATGTCCGCAATTCTTCTAAAATAAAATCAATACCCATAGAATAGTCGCTTTATTATTTTTTTTTGGATAGAGAGGCGCTTCTTCCCGATTTTCAGGGAGAAAATTTCAAAGGCTCACAGGATTATCCAATACCAGGTTAAGGTCTTTAATCATCTGTAAATCAACCTCGGCTTTTCTGCCTTGTGTTGTCAGGTAATTCCCGATCATGGTGCTGTTGGCGCCGGCATAAAATATCCACGACTGGAGGTCTCGCAGGTTCTTTTCTCGCCCACCGGCAACCTTGATTTCTTTATCCGGCAAAATAAAACGAAATACAGAAATAATTTTTAATGACTCCATAGGCGTCAACGGAATGTTGTTTTCCAGAGGAGTACCTGGTATGGCATGGAGAAAATTGAGTGGGACGACATCCACATCCAGTTCCTTCAGGGTAAACGCAAGGTTAATACGGTCTTCGACCACCTCGCCAATCCCAAAGATTGCGCCGCTGCATATTTCCAGTCCCGCTTTCTTTGCCGCACGAATGGTATGGAGCCGGTCAGCAAATGTGTGTGTTGTACAAATATGCGGAAAAAACCTTTCCGATGTCTCCAGGTTGTGATTTAATCTTTTCAGTCCGCTCTTTGCCAGGGATTCGGCCACTTCCTCTGTCAGTACCCCAAATGAACCATGGGGATGGATGCAGGTCTCACGGGCAATTGACTGAATAGTCTTGCAAATCCGGTCGAGCTCCTGAGCGTTCCGGATACGGTAACCGCTGGTAACGATACCAAGAGAACCCGAACCCATTTGTTCCGCGCTTTTGGCGGTATTGAGTACCCTGTCTGTATCGACGAGGGGAAATTCCTCTACGCCGGTGTGATAACGGGCCGACTGGGAGCAGAAGCTGCAATCCTCTGTGCATCTTCCCTGTCGTGCGCTGACAATGGCGCAGCCTTTTATCGTACGGCCAAAATATTTGATACGGATCTTATTCGCCCAGTAGAACAAGTCATAAAGTTCATCGTCATCAACATGCATAAGGTAAAGGGCATCGTCATGGCTAACCTGTTTATTCAGTAAGGATTGATGTGCAATTTTTTGTATCTTTTCGTTCATCTATTTTTGTATTTTAAATAAGCGCTTCGTACATACTGCCAGACAACATCAGGACGATCAGACCTGACGTATGTCATACAATCCGTTCCCTCAAAACTCCACGTGGCGATATTGCGAATCCCTGCATTATATGCCACATCCACTGCCGTCAAAATCTCCTGTTCTCTTTGCTCAGGAACCCGGTAGCCCTGTATCCATATTTGGGGTTCTTTTTCATATTTTTTGGACAGGGCATGCACATCGTTCGAGACGTTACGAACAAATTCGGTTACGTCCTGTTTATATCCATACCAATAAGGGTCGCTCCCGAAGATATCCATGCTCCTGATCATGGCGACCTTTTCCCATTCATAGATACCGTATCGTGGATCCGTTGTTGGGAATAAACAGACCGCATTTCTCAATCCCTTCTGAGCCGCTTCATTGGCCACATATTCAAGAAAACGGACAATGGTCATCTGCCGGAATGCCTTTACCTCATCGGTGAAATCAATAGGCATTTCATAGCCGTATGTTTCCTTAAACATACCGTTGCAAACTTCACAGGTGCACCCCCAGATATCCCGTTTTTTACCGCCAAATAATGGTGTGAATTCCCCGAAAAACAAATGCGGCTCGTCCCAGAACACACCCTCTGCCCCTGTCTTCACGGCAAGCTCAATCCATACTTTCATGTGATCACGGAATGTCTTTGAATTCAAACATGCCTTGTATATTTTAATCTCGCCTTCAGGAGAGTTCAGCCGCTGGCGACAATTGGGATATGCCTTTACAAAGGTGGAAAACGACTCGCCCCCAAATACACGCCCGACTCCCCACGGGTCGAGAAAGACCTCCAGCCCTGCATCCTGGCTTGATTTTACCACATCAATCATGGTGCCCGAATGGTAGGTAATATCATGTTCGCTCATGGTATGGACAACGAAATTGCATCCGTCGTCGACCATCTTTTTCATATCTTCCCGGACATGACGTACTATCCTGCTTCCAAAATAACTTGCCCCAAGTTTCATAGTGATTATGTTAACCTTGCGTAGTGTAATATGTCAAGGGAATCCGTAAAGCAGCACAGCCACAACCAATTCTCCTTTATGAAAGCGGGAAGATTGCTTCGGAAAAGACCCTCGCAATGATACGGACTATGCGCTTTGATGGTACCAATGTCATTAAGTTAAGGATTATTTGATCTAGACAACCCCCTTTATCCCCCTAGTTTATTCTAAGGGGGACTTTTACAGCAGGTAGCTTAACCCAAGTTCGACAAGTAAAAGTCGTATCAACAGTAATATCAATTATTTGC
>CAYJME010000111.1:0-10180 GCA_964370795.1 uncultured candidatus Brocadiaceae bacterium | reverse complement strand
CTTTTGGACGATGCAATAACTGCGCTTTTGTCCGTAACACAACTGTTCCCCGGTAACGAACCAGCCCACAGTAAACTCGGCGATATTTACACCTCAAAAGGGATGTTTCACGAGGCCATTCAGGAGTATAAAAAATCAATAGAAATTAACCCTCAAAATGCGGTAGTCCACTATAATCTGGGAATGGCGCACGCAGGAGAGAAAACAGCAGATGCGGCTATTCAGGCATTCAGGAAGGCTATCGGGATTAACCCGAATTACGGAGACGCCCATTTTGGCCTTGGCCAAATCTATCTGGATAATAAACAACTGGACGAGGCGCTCTGTGAATTCAAAAAGGTCGTGGATATCAATCCTCATCATGCCTCGGCGTTTTATCATCTTGGCCTGACATATTATGCAAAAGGCAGCTCAGTAAATGCCATAGACGCCTACAAAAAATCCATAGAAATTAATCCTAAAAATGCTCAAGTACATTATAGCCTGGGTATTGTTTATTCTGACGAAAAATTATTTGACAAGGCTATTGATGAATTCAGCACTGTTGTAAAACTCGACAAGAAAAATGCCGAAGCGCATTATAGACTTGGCAAGGCATACGCTGACAAGCGGATAATTATGAATGCCTTAACCACAGTACAAAAGGCAGCAGCAGCCCATTATAATATCCAGAACCCCTATTCTGACAAAAGGGCACTCGATGAAGCAATTACCGCACTTCAAAAGGCCATCGAAATAAATCCTTATAACCCCGCAGTATATTTTGATCTCGGAAGCGCATATTCTCAGAGTAAAATCCTCGATGAAGCGGCAAATGCACTCGAAGAGATGATCAGGATTGACCCTAATTTCGCAAAAGCACATTGTGGATTGAGTGTCATTTACGAGAGAAAGGGTATGAAAGAAGAGGCGCAACGGGAATTTGCAATTTATCAAAAATTGGTGGGAGGATGCAGGAAATAATGACCATGTTCACCTGCCTTCCTAACGAGCTTTAAAAGAGGAAAGTACAACAAAACCAAATAATTAGCAGAATTCCCTATATCAATAAAATTGTGTTGAAATATAGAATTTAAATCTATATTTCAACACAATTTTTCAAATTATTGGTTGATAACTGACGTTGTAAAAAATAAAACAACCAATTTATAGAATAAAGATAAAAATGAATGTTAGGCGCTGCTCGGAACGGAGTATCCAATGATTACAGAACAACAATTAGATAAGCTGCATGCGGCATGCTTAAAACTACCGGAAACGAGTGTCATTGAAGAAGAAGCACACGTATTTGGAAGTCCACTTTTGATAGCTATGTCAACGGTTTTAAGCCTGAATCGGAAATGGTATTCACACGCACTACCTGCGAGACAGCGATTCGAAGGCGGCCAGTATGGCTATTTATCCAAAGAACCGCTTGAAGCATTCAGCGCAGTTTATAGGGAAATAGTTGGTGATACTGGTGATTGGAAAAAATTTTCCGATGCCCTTTGGAAAAACAAAGAATGGCAGAAAGCTAAACAACTAGCACAATTGGTAGATTACCTATCTGACTGGTGTAGAAAATTTCACCCAGAGTTGGATGACCGTGCAGCCTTAACGAGGTGGGCCTCGGAAACACCCAAAGAAAATTTCTTGGGAAAGATTCATGGTCTTGGTCCACGAGCATATGAGTAGTTGCTTTGGTATATAGAAGGAGTCAACTCAATAAAGCTAGATCGCCATGTGGCAAATTTTCTAAGAGGAGTGCTTGGTAATTCAGTTTCAGAGGAACATGGCATCACTGCGTTAAAAAATGTGGCAGTCAAGATGGGCATATCGGCTACTTCTCTCGACGCACGCATATGGGATCATATGCAATCCCAGGCTAATACATCATGCCATTAGCAACTGCTAAGCCCGCGCCTAACAAGACGCTGCACACGACAAAAAACCCGCTACGCGGGCTTTTTGCGTGTGAGCTTCGGCGTTATGCCTCTCATATAAATGGAAAAGGCAATTCAAAAATATAAATATCTTCTTTTTATTATTGGGGATTATTTGATCTTGAGTGTCATTTTCTCGTTGTTCATATTTCCATCTGAGCCAAATTACAAACTGAAAATGGGATCACCGGGGGTTTCATCTCTTTGGGCTGGACCTATTGCTCCCTTGTGGTTTGGGATAAAAGGCATTCTATTTTATCTTCTCACTTCATCAGCATTCTTAATAATTTGTTGGCACATATTGCAGAGTGAAACACTATCCAAAAAAATTACACTCTCTTTAGTTGCAATAATCTTATGGTTTTTTTGTGGGTTTATGATTCTAGGCATTAGTGTCTAGGCATAACAAGGTGCTGCACCAGACGGGCTATTAGCCCATTTGTTTTGAAATAAACTTTTATAAATCGCCCGATGGTGAGCTGGGTCGTTATACGGCCTGAATAAATTATGACAAATATCGAAAGTAAAAATCAGTCCGGTGGAATTACGGCGTAGAACGTTCATCTGAATATGGGTGATGTTCCTAAGCCTGAATCCCGAAGTAAAATGATTTGGGGTTGGTTAAGTGCTGCAGCAGCCGTTGTTGCAATATTAACCTATCTTGGATTAAAACCTGCTGGAATCAAGCCTATGGAAAAGAAATCTGAAAACAACACAATAGTGAATATTACGAGTCATAATCAACAAGGCGGCATCACTGCTCAAAATGTTTTTATCACTCAAAATTTACCTAAACCCCAACTTGAAGTTAAACAGCTTGAGGCAAACGTGCCAGAAAATGGGATGTTTAGGTCTCGCGAAAATTACATCTATTGACTCCGTACCCTGTTAGTAATTTGTATTTAAAAGTTGTTGCACAGACTGTTAAAAGTCTTGACATTAATCCCTTAAGAGCTGGCATGTTTCAAACTGGGCACGCCGGAAACAGAGATGGATGGGTTTTCTCTAACATTCAAAATGCTTCCGGAGATTACCAAGTTAGCGTACATTCTGAAAAGCCTGAAACATTTGAAGTGTAATATGAAATTAAATAAGGCCGTATAACAAACGGGTGCATTGGATGCGAAACTGTTGGCTTTTCTGGGTGATTTGAGCCAAAATCGAGTGGTTTCGCACCAATGACCCTAAACGTTATAACAAAATAAAAAAGAGGAGGTGAGAAAATGTTTGCTTTAGATAAGAAAAAGATAATTGACAGTTTATGTGACTTACCAGAAAAAATTACCGTTGAAGAAGCAATGGAAAGATTATATTTACTTGCAAAAATTGAAAAAGGCATTAAACAGGCAGATGAAGGTCAATGTATTTCTCATGAGGAAGCAAAAGAGAAAATGAAAAAATGGCTAAAATAAAATGGACTCCTCAATCTTTAGAAGATATTGAAGCCATAGCAAATTTTATTACAAGGGATTCAAGTTATTACGCACGGATGTTTACAATAAAAGTTCTTGAGGCAGTAGACCGTTTAGAATTATTTCCTGAATCCGGACGAGTTGTGCCAGAATTAAATCGTGAAGAAATCAGAGAAGTAATTCTTGGTAATTATAGGATAATTTATAGAATAAGAGGGGAATTAGTAGAGATACTTACAGTTTATCACTCCTCGAGGCTACTTGATTTTAACGAAATAAAGAATTTGCTATAACAAGTCATCCCAGTGGACGGCAAAAAACGCCGCCACTGAATTCTATCGTTGGGTGTATGATAGAAATAATGGCAGAATCATATGAAAGTTCCACATCCAATACAATATCAAGGAAGCAAGAGAGTTCTGGCGTCAACTATTCTCCGATATTTCCCCAATAAATTTCCGAGACTTGTAGAACCTTTTGCTGGAACGGCCGCTATTTCAATAGCCTGTGCAGCAAGAAATAGAGCTAACTCGTATTGGATAAATGACTTAAATAAGCCTCTTGTAGAATTACTAGGGCTTATCGTTAATCAGCCTACTGAAATAGCTGATTTTTATGAAACATTATGGAACCAGCAGCACGATGACCCCATAGAGCATTATTATCGGGTTAGAGAAGATTTCAATCGAACAGGAGACCCCAGATATTTCTTTATTTGCTTACACGTTGTGTAAAAGGTTCTGTGCGTTACAATGCAGAGGGACTCTTTAATCAAAGTCCTGACAAGAGGCGCCATGGCACACGTCCTGAAACGATGAGAGAAAATATTCTTGGCGTCTCTTATCTTTTAAAAGGGAAAACTATAATATCGTCCCTTGATTACAAGGATGTTTTATTAAATGTAAATGAGGCGGATGTTGTTTATATGGATCCTCCATATCAAGGAGTATGTGGCGACAGGGACTCTCGGTATTTTTCCGGAATAGTTTACAATGAGTTTGTAGTAGCATTAGCAGAATTAAATGCCCGTAATATTCGTTATGCTGTTAGTTATGATGGTCGAACAGGTAATAAAACCTTTGGTAATCGTTTACCAGAGAATCTTTCCCTTACTTTAATCGAGTTGGAAGCCGGACGCTCCTCTCAGGCAACATTGCTTAAAAGAGATTCTATTACTGTGGAGTCCTTATATTTATCACCATGCTTGTCGAAGGAAGTCGCAGCTTCACCGTGTTTACACGAAAGACGAAAAATGAAACAACTTGTTTTGATGGAGGCAAAAAGCCGCTATGCCGCAAAAATACCCAAAAGAATTTCTTGAGCTTTGCAGGTCTGTTACTGCAAAACGGCCTAAAACTGTTATTAACCATATCTTAAAGCATGGCCATATTACAACAGAAGAACTCAAGGAAAAATATGGTTATAATCATCCACCAAGAGCAGTTCGGGATGTGCGTGAGCATGGTATTCCACTTGAGGCTTTTCGTGTAACGGGTTCAGACGGTAGAAGGATTGCAGCATATCGCTTTGGAGATATAACCAAGAAAAGATTCAGAAAACTGTCAGGGCGCACAGGTCTTTCTAAAAAGATTAAAGAGTTTCTCATCGAGCAGTATGGCTGCAAATGTTTCATTTATCTTGAAGACATGGATAAAAGCGAGCTTCAGATAGACCATCGTGTTCCTTATAGTATTACTTTGTAAAAACTTCTTTTTTTTGCAAGTTTTTCTACAACCCCCTGTATCCCCCTTTTTTAAGGGGGACTCGGTTGCGGCTGCGCTGTGAAGTAGGAGGAGATGGAGAAAGTGTCGAACTGAATCCAGATGATTTTATGTTGTTGTCTGGCTCAGCAAATCGAGCAAAAGCATGGTCATGCGAACATTGTGAAAATTGGCAAATTCTAAAGAAAAAGGAAATTTGCCTTTCTTGTTACTGGGCATATCCGGAAGAATATTTACATGTTGCTATGCAACAAGTTTGTCGTGCAGATTTGATATGGCGAGGTAAAGAAATCGAACAATATGAGCGACTGAAAAGAGACGCTAAAGAATCAGGACAGACAATTCCAGAGTTTGTAAAACAGATTATTGAAAAAGCAATTAAACGAGGCCGCACCCAACAATAAAATCCAGCGAACGCGGAGAAACTGCGCCACTGATTTAAGTCGTTATTATTCTGGTTCTAATCTCTGAGGTGGCATTCCGATGGTTTCCCCAGCATTATGTTTGTTCGGCCAGGAAAATGGGCGTAAAATCCTCATAAAAAGTATCTAAAAATATCATGTTATCAATTAAAACCGGACACTATCACCCATCTCTTGAAAATGCGTTTATAGATACCATACAAACGTTAAAAAGAGATAACCCTTTAACACCCCTGGTGGTTGTGGCGCCGACGAACTGGATGGTAGAGAGACTGCAGGAACGTCTGGTTCAGGAACATGATGCCGCTTATTTGAATATTTCTTTTACGAATTTCTTTGTCCTTGCTCGTGAGATATGCAGTCGTTCCGGAATTGAAGTAGGTCACATTATTCAACAACCGGTTATTTACGAACACATCATCGCCGGACTTTTGAAACAGGATGTATCCCGGAATGCACTCTTTAAAAATGTACAGTCCCTGCCAGCCCTCGCAAGGGCATTATTTCAGGTTGTTCAGGATTTTTCTGATGCGGATGTCTGTATTGATGATTTAAAAGAAATCCTTCGGGAGGGTTTTATTGAAGATACGGATATGCAAAAACTCTCGGGTGTTATCCAACTCTATGATATTTTCAAACAAAAATTAAAAACTTTAAACATATCGCATTACTCGGACGTCTATCGCAAGGCCACGCCCTGTGTGGCCAACTCTGAATATCTCAGGGGTTTTAAACATATTCTGGCTTATGGATTTTACGATTTGACGGGTGTTGAACAGGATTTTTTCAGAGAAATATTCAAATCGCATTCCACCATCTTTTTCTTACCCTACGTAAAAAACCACCCCTCTTTTTCTTATGTAAAACCATTTTTTGAATCTTTTGTACTGGGACTGGCGCACGAGAGGGAAGAGATGTCATCTGACAAAGAAGGCGGGTTCTCATACATCTTGAACCCCAAACACCCCGAAGAACACGAAATATCCGCTTCATTACAGACCCAAAATACCAATATCCACGTCTTCAATGTCTCTGGTAAAAGAGACGAGGTTTGGACGGTTGCCAAAGAAATCCGGAAGCTGTTAGACGCGGGTTATGCGTTGAGCGAAATTGGCGTGGTTGCAAGGGTGCTGGAACCTTACACGGATGATATAAAAAAAATGTTTCAGGAAAATTTCATCCCTTTTGTAACCAGCGCACAGGAATCAATGGGGAGATACCCACTGGTAAAAATTATCCAACAAATCCTCCTGCTGAGACGGGAAAATTATTATCGGCCCATGGTTATTGAATTATTGAAATCTCCGTACTTCAACATATCGTCCGGCAATTGTCAAAAGTTTACCCCGCGTCCGGATCTCTGGGATATCCTGAGCCGGCGATTGGGTATTCGCGGCGATATCACATGCTGGTTATCAAGGCTTAAACAATACCGGGTTGTGTCCTTTGATGATTCTACCGGGGAAGAGGCGGAAAAGAACAACCGTATCCCTATTGAACAGGTTGAGTTCCTTGAAAATGTCCTGAATTCACTATCACAAGATATCGCATCCCTTCCGGAAAAAGGTTCCTGGTCAATGATGAGTGAAAAAATAACACAATTTCTTCAAAAACACATCCGTATCCCATCAGAAAACATGGACACCGAAGACCGTGACAGAGACCGTACAATTATGGGAAAGTTATGGGAACTCCTGCGTACTCTGCATACCTTGGATTGCCTGGAAGAGGAAGTCACCCTTGATCAATGTATAGATACCTTTATTGAGGCATGCCAGCAGGAAGGCATACTGATGGGACTGGAGAATAAAAGGGGGGTAAAGGTATTCGATGCCATGTCGGCGCGGGGCATCCCTTTCCGTGTCCTGTTTGTATTGGGACTTAACGAAAAGATATTTCCCCGTGCGATCTCAGAAGAACCATTTTTAAGGGACCACGTCCGCCGCAGGCTTACTGAGGTGCTGGGGAATGTTATTCCGGAAAAGCTCAGGGGGTATGAAGAAGAACGTCTCCTCTTTACTTTTTTGTTGAACGCTGCGCGGGAACGGCTCTATCTCCTCTATGAGCGTTCTGATGAAGCAGGAAAACCGAAGGCGCCATCACATTACCTGATGGATATTTTCCAGAGTCTAAAAGAGACCGCCCCTCAGGAAAAGCATACTCGTGAAAAGTCTGCGTATGAAGAATATATTCCACGCGGTATCAAAGACAAACTCGGCAACAGAGAACTGTTTCTGCTTACACCCGGTGAGATGGGAACTTATTTGGCGTTTGAAAGAATAGATTCAACCAATTTCTTAAAGGCATTTAAGAAGAGTGGTCGTATCTTGGAACATGCACAATCTGCATTAAATTCCCAGGAAGGTTATCATTCCCAATTGACAGCATACGATGGTATCGTAGGCGACATATCGCAGTGGTGGGAATCATGGATACGTCAGGGTGTTAGCCCAACCGCCCTGTCAACGTATGGGGTTTGTCCATTTAAGTTTTTCATGGAAAGGGTGCTTGGACTGGAATCCCTGGAAGAGCCTGAAATGGTCGATGAAATACCATCGGTGGACATAGGGAACCTGTATCACAACATCCTCCGTGAGTTCTATTGTGCCCTGATTGAGAAAAAATATTTTTCCTCAAAACATGCGCCAGGAGATCCTTTGGATACATTACGAACCACTGCCCAAAAACATTTTACCGAGATAGAAAAACAAGTTCCCATTCCCTATCCCATCATCTGGGAGGTTAAGAAAGAAGAGATATTGACCTTTCTCTGTCAGTTCATTACCTGGGATATTGAACGCATAGAACAGTCGGGGTTCATTCCCACATATCTGGAAAAAACTGCAAGGCACAACCTTAACTACGAGTCGCCTGATAAGAAAATAGAGGTAACGTTAAAGGGAAAGGTAGACCGTATAGACATAAAAACCACAGGAAGTGCCGTTCATTTTCAGGTAATAGATTACAAATCAGGAAGGTATTCGAAGGAAAACCTTATAAAATCGGCCATCCGTGGCCAAAAATTCCAACTCCCCTTTTACATTATCATGGCAGAACATCTCCTGACGGGAGAAATCAGGAATGGCCGTATTTCACAGAACCAGGCACAATTACATGAGGCGTCCCTTGTCTACATTGCACAAAATACGAGCGATGCGGCTATACCTGAAGAAACTATCACAGAAGATGCATGGAAAAACCATGGAGAACAATGTTGGGAGACTTTACAAGAATTTTTACACTCTATTCGTGACGGCACATTCCCCACGATGCCAGGAGATGATACGCAAAAGTGTGAATGGTGTGAATTTAATACTATCTGCCGAAGAAGCTTCCCACCCATGAGATTCAGACTGGAGCACGACATAAGATTGAAAACCTATCGTGAAATTATTAAACGGGATATCAAAAAACTGAATAGGGAACACATCCAGTGAATGAACTTATTGAATCCTATATAAATTACCTCGTTGTTGAATGCGGTTTATCCAGGAATACCACGATGAGTTACCATCGCGACCTGAAAACCTTTGTAGAATTCCTGATCTCTAAAGACATACAAACATTTCACGACGTCCGTCCCGATACCATTACAAGTTTTATTATCTCCGAAAAGCAGCGTGGATTAGCCATCAACTCCATTACCCGCGCCATCGTATCTATTCGCATGTTATACAAATTCTTACTCTCTGAGGGAAAGTTGCAGAAGAATCCCCTTGCTTCAATTGATTCGCCGAAGCTCTGGAAAAAGCTGCCGGAGGTTATTCCTATTCACAAAATAGACGATCTGCTTGCCGTGCCTAATGTAAAAACCAAATTGGGGATCAGGAACAATGCCATCCTGGAACTCATGTATGCAACCGGCGCAAGGGTATCCGAGGTTTCAGCAATTCAGTTAGACTGGATCAATCTCGAATACGGTTATGTGAAATGCCGCGGTAAAGGCTCAAAGGAACGCATCGTCCCCCTTGGGACAAAGGCCATTGAATCCATTAAAAATTATTTGACGACAGCACGGCCAAAGATAAAAGGCAGTCAGGATAGCCACTATCTCTTTCTTTCAAAGACAGGAAAGCTCCTTCGACGTGAGAATATTTGGGTGGTCGTAAAGAAGTGCGCCTTGAAGGCGGGCATTCACGAACATGTATCGCCCCACAAATTGCGTCATTCATTCGCCACTCATTTGTTGGAAAATGGCGCCGACCTCCGTTCTGTACAGGAAATGCTGGGTCATGTGAACGTCTCCACCACCCAGATTTATACCCACGTAAGTAAACATCACCTCAAGGCAGTGCACCGTCAATTCCATCCAAGGGGCTAATATGGCGACCGAAGTTTGCACAAGGAAGGCCTAGGGCAATGCCCCATATGCGTCAAGCTAAGAAATAGGGCTGTTACAAAGCCTTGTTTAGTGTCCCTTTGGTTCATCTCGATTTTGCAGTTGCCTTCTGATGGTACGGGGATCACGCGCACAATGGAAGAGCCCAAACACAACAATCTGATTGTCTTCTATTCTAAAGTAAACAGCGTATGGAAATTTTCTAAACAGACAGCGTCGGAATTCGTTATAAACCTTTGGGTAAAACAACGGCTTATGTGAAATCTCGCCGGCACAGGCATCGCAGATTCATCCGAGGCGATGGTATCCCCTAGCGCAGCATAGCCGCAACCAATTCTCCTTTATGAAAGCGGGGAGATTGCTT
>CAYJME010000110.1:0-10299 GCA_964370795.1 uncultured candidatus Brocadiaceae bacterium | reverse complement strand
GTTATAGGTAACGTCTGTACAAAACGGCATGTCTCCCGTTTCCATGGCTATGCCGGTGACCCGTATTTCCCTCGTTTCATTTGGCCCTAAATCTCCGATAAACCATTTTGCAGACCCATCACCTACACTCTTACCAATCTTGGGAATGGAGTTTTTTAGTTTATATTTCCGCGAAAAGGTTTCTGTTACTTCCACATCTTTTACCTTTTCACCGGTAAGATTGTTAATTTTAATAAGGTAATCAAAGATTTTTCCAGCCTGTATTTCACCTGGGGCATTCTTCTCCAGAGATATGACACCATATCTTTTACTGCTCGTGGAAGATACCTTATTAATTTCACTCTTTTCGTATGGTCCTTTTGTTTCCCTGGTATGGAGGCGTTCGTGCCTGGTACCTGGTTCCTCTTCAATGTGTCCATGTGCGTATGGCGGCTTATCGTTTATGGCAGGGCTACTTTGGTAATAGCTACAACCGCCCATACACGAAATGACCGTAAGAAAGAACATTGCTACCGGGTTTCCTATTTTCAACCAACTCATACAATAACCCCTTTCGAAAAACTCTTTAAATGTTTTATTTTCAAACAACTTATCTATTATAGCGTTTCAGTAAAAGAAAAAAGCCGGTGCGTTGATAAACGCCCCGGCTTTCTTCATACTAACATGTTGAGATATACGTCAATAATCTCATAGAGACTATCACTTCACGTAGAATCCAACTCTTTCAAAAATACACCTGATGAGACTTTTACACAAAAGGATTAATAATTCTTGTAGAAGTTCGTCGCCTCAGTTTCCTCAACATTTCTCTTCAGACAATCTTCGATCATGTTGACCTTGAAACGAACGTCTCCATCTCCTATAGCCTTCACAACAACCTTCCAGGTTGCCTTAGCCTTTGATGCAAGGGTTGGTAAAGGATCGAAGATGACCGTCTTGCCATCAGCGCAAGTACCCTTTGTTGGACCTGAAGTTGATACGAATTGCATCTGATCTTCGAGCATGCAGGTAACTTTAACATTTGTGCCTGTGTCTGAACCCTGGTTAGTTACCGTAATCTCGTATGTTTCGTTATTGCCAACCTCAATTGGGTCTTCTATATCAATTACCTCAAGTAAGATAGCTGGAATACCCAATACCTCCGTTGAAGCAGCAGCAGACACAGATGCGGCACAACCAGCCTTAGCTGTTACAACATTATTCACAATGCCAAGACCAGCAGGATTTAAAGTTACACTGACTTTCCTGGAATCATTCGGCTGTAAAGTGCCCACATTCCAGGTTACAGCGCTACCGGCTACTGCTCCGCCTTGACTGGCGCTCTCTACCTTTGCATTTGAAGGTATTGCGTCTTCAATGATTGTCGAAGCTGCAGCTCCATCACCCTTAATCGTTACAACAATATCATAAGTAATTTTGCGGCCCACATAGACCTTTGCTGGCCCTGATTTGGCGATTGCAAGCACTGGCTGTTTTACCACGGTTGTGGTTTGGTTAGATTCACCACTCAAACCTTCAGCGACAACCGTTGCACTGTTAGTAAATGTTCCCGTTTTCTCAGCTTTGACTGTTAAGTTAACATCTTTGGATTCCCCAGCCTTTAATGTACCAACATCAAGTACAACGTTGGATTTGCCATCCACTGTCTTCAGTCCAGGCGGCAAAGAATCTTTTATCTTTACGTTTTCAGCTACACCGGTTCCTGTATTTTTTACCGTAAAAGTTACCTGTATCATATCGCACAGCAGAACCTCTGGTGAAGCACGCTTAGCAATAGTCAATTTTGGCTCTAAAATCATCGGGTCTATACAGATTTCAGGTAAATTGTAAGTTACATCCGTGCAAAATGGCATGCTTCCGCTTTGCGTAGGAAGACCACAAACTTTAATTACTTTAACCTCTTGTGGACCAAAGTCGCCAAGGAACCATTTTCCTGTATCACCACCGCCTTCCATTTTAGGTTCAGAACTCTTTACTTGAAAATTCTTAGGAAGGTTTTGAACTACTTCAACATTTTTAACGTTCCTCTTCGTCAGGTTGGTAACTTTGATTGTATAACAATACGGTTGACCGACACGTCCAGTTCTTGGCCCCGTTTTTTCCATATGAATAACACTGCAACAGTCTTTATCATTGGTAGGCCATGCACCATCCGTAGTAAGCATGTCGGTTTCTACTTTTGGAGGCGCTTCTACTTTCTTCGGTTGCTCTGCATGTTCAGCGCGCATGTGTCTTTCTGGCGGTTCCGCTTCAACGTGACCATGATAATAGGGTGGTTTTTCATCGGTATGCGACACCCCCATTGATCCACAACCGTACATACCGAATGCCAAGGTACCGATAACGAACGGCAATGTAAAAACACTCTTTTTCCACTGCATATTAATTCCTCCTTTATAAAATTAATAAAATAAAAAACGCGTGCTAAACAATATGTAATTATTACAAATAAAGTTTCATTTTACTCATAAAATGATATTATATCAATCTAAATAATATAATAAATACACGAGATGCTACCGTTTCAAAAGATAATAGAGTTGTCCAAAGGTATTCATATCTCCCGCCTCGTGCATTGCCTGATCGCCAATTCCGTGGTACACATCGGCGCGCGCCGGGGTTTGAATTGCGCTTCCGGTATCCTGATCCAGCACAAAGAAGGATTGTTCAACACCCCCTGTTTTCTGGAACCAACGGGATTTCTTTTTTCTGGGTTCTATAACCGCAAAAGCCAATCCACCCGCGGGAAAGACTTTTTTATCTGTGGCAATACTCCTCATAGGAGTTACAGGAACATTGATCGAACCATATGGAGTAGCATAGTCGACTATTTTGAAAAAGATAAATCGGTCATTTCTCTTAAGATAGGAATCCAGTTCTCCCGGGTGTTGTTTAAAATAATCTATCAGGGTTGTAAGTGTCAAATCTTCTTCGGAAATTTTTCCATCCATTACCAGCATACGCCCAATACTATTGTATTTGTGACCCGAATCTGCTGCATATCCGACATAGGCCTTTTCCCCTGTTGGCAGCCTGATTTGTCCTGAACCCTGAACGTGGATGAGATAGGCATCGAGTTTAGATTTCAGGTAAACAATTTCATTCCCTTTTAAGAGATTGCGTTCTTCGATTTCGCGCCGGGTATAATAAGGCTTTCTAAAATCAGCCGGCAATTTATAAAGCGGGTAACGAAAATCTCCTGTTGGTGTAAGACTTCCATCATATATTGGCGTTCCATAACCAGTGAAATGCACCTGTCCGTTGTATTCTTTTCCAATTGCCTGAAATACCCTGAAATTTTTAACAACAAAATCGTTTATTTCCTCATTATTTCTGCACCGGGACAGGCCTTCACGGAAATATCGTAAAGTGTCTTCCAGTGCCGGATGTGAAAAACCATCCATATGGAAGCCATACGGATTGGACTTTACCTTTTTGTAATATTCCAGGCTGTTATCTATGGAACGCAAAAGAGAATCCCGACTGTAATTGTCACTAAATTTGGGAAGTAGTTTTGGGTCTGTAATCTCAACCAGAGTGTCCCCGGATTCCCTTGGAACGAGAAGGGCTCTTCTCTTGAACAATGCGCAGCCCTGTCCAACAAAAACAAACAATAACGTCCATAATACTAAACCTTTAACAATAATGCCCTTTGTTTTCATAAGTATCTGTATCCTGAAAGTGTATGTATAAATTCCCATTTTATAAAATTTATCGGGATATAGTTCGAAAGTTTATATCAGGCAGTATTTTATACTTCTCGTAATCGAGAATCAAAGAAAAAATGTAGATAAGAAACCAGTTTCTATTCATGTTCCCTGAGAGTTGAACATATTTTAATTGACAATCATTTAATAACTAAAGTAAAATTGCGTAGCTTTTCAGGAAATTGCGCTCTTTATATTAATCAGAACCAAGTACAGGTGATTCCGCCAGTTCTTTTTGGTGGAAGAAAAGGGAATCCATATCTCTTTTGAATCAGAGATAAGGAGCGGACCCGCCGCTGTAACCGGGGACGAACGTTACTATGCCACTGGAAAGCTGTTTAAACGGCTTTCTGGGAAGGTGTAATTAGTAGAACGATCCGGGAGCCAGAAGACCTGCCTGTAATTGCTTCACGAAGTCTTCGATGGTAAAGAAGGTGAAGGGAAAAAATATTAACATCGGATTTCTCGGATTACACAGATAAATAAAATTAGTTTTAAGCACCTGTCTGCGGTATCTTTGAAATTCGTAATGTCATAATATATGTAGGGGAAAATTTGTTTTTACCCCATGGATAACATATTAAATATAAAGCCCATATCTTCAGCATTGAAGATATGGGCTTTTTTGTTTTAATAACATCTTTTTTTATCTGAAATTTTCATAGTGCCGTATTGGCATAAACAGGAAGAGACGCCCCGATGGGGCGTCTCTGGAAAAATTTTTAAAAACGGTTTTTATGCACATAACAGAGGGAATTTTACCGCTCCAGTGGGTTTTTACATGGTTTGGCGTCTCTGCGCCTTTTGTAGGGATTGGGGTATTTCATATAAAACGGAAGAAAAAAATTTCGCCAGCTTACCTTCCCCTCGTGGGGATGCTGGGAGCTGCTGTATTTGTGTTTTCCTGCTTTCCCATTCCCGTCATCGCCCTGAACGGCATGGCTACTTCACATCCATGCGGTACGGGTATGAGCGCGGTGTTGTTGGGACCTTTTGTAAGTGTTGTGGTAGCGGCAATTGCATTGCTCATTCAAGCCTTATTTCTTGCCCATGGGGGGTTAACAACGTTGGGCGGAAATATTTTTTCTATGGGTATCCTCGGCTCATTTTCGGGTTACTTTGCATTTAAAATTGCGCAAAGGGCAAAGCTGCCATTATTCTGGTGCGGATTTTTTGCAGGAATGATTTCTGACTTGTTTACCTATCTGGGGACGTCTATAGAATTAGGATTTCTTGTCATCAATAAAGGCGGGTCGTTCTTTAAGGCTGCGGGAGAAATTTTTGCAGTGTTTATGATGACCTCGCAAGGGGTCTTGTGTATTGTTGAGGGCGTCGTGGTGGGGTTTGTACTGGTCTTTATTTATAAACGGAAACCCGGTATTTTATTAAGCCTGGGAATCATTAAGGATGTATAAAAAGATTTTCGTACTAAGTTGTTTTTTCAAAAATAATCAAGGGAAAATATATTAGGCCTTCGGTGACCTTTTTCGCAATTACACGTAGGGCGAGGCTTTCGCCTTGCCACATGCAACCCTAAAGGGTTGTCCTACAACAAATATTGAAATTCCTTAACATGAATATGCTCCAGAGGAGCGGTCTGTTTGTAGAAATAAAATTTAAATACAAACAAAGCTCCGGAGGAGCGACCTGAAATATGCCTTTCTGAAAAAATATGAAATTAAATCTCAGGAAATTTTTTATCATAATAAAACAGCAGTCTCGCAGGCACATGGTATTATGGAGTGTCTTCGTAATATTTATGTGCCTTGCTCCTTTCGTGTATGCAGAAGAATATCCCCCAAAGCCCACTATACCACCCACAACACAAGCGAATGAAAAAGAGGCATGGACGGGAATCGATGTAAGTGTTGTGGGTAAGTATGCCACACAGTACGGTCGTCCTCCCCGTGACCCGTACATTAATACAGACTGTGGTGATTTACTTCTTTTTGTGTTTACCCTCGCTGGCGTAGCTGGCGGTTTTGTCATGGGTTTTAATGCACGTAAACTTTTTTATGAAAAATAGTATGGACTTTCTCCATAACACATTTTCTGACCTGTATGCCCGCCGGAATAACTGGTTAACAAGGATTGATGTCCGGATAAAGTTATTGTATATCATTGCGCTCTTATCAATAAACTTATGGTCAAAAAATATCTTTATTTCCCTGTCGTTCCTGTGTATTTCTTTTGTATTCCTCCTTTCAATAAAAATCCCTTTTGTGCACATTATCCGAAGTATGCTCCTGCCCATCTCATTGGCATTGCTCATCATGATTATAAAGGGACTGCATGAAGGCGAAAGCGCATGGGTATCATTTTCAATGATGGGATATACGGTAATCCTGAAAGAAGAAGGGCTGCGGAGCGGCCTTCACATCTGTTGCAAGGTGTTGGGCGGCGTCTCCTTAATAATACTCCTTTCCTTAACAACAACCATAAGCCAGTTATGTACGGGTTTAAAATGGTTCCGGGTGCCGGATACCCTCATTGAGCTTCTGGCCTTTATTTCCCGGTATATTTTTCTCCTTTTCGAAGAAGTAGCCACGATATGGACTGCTCAAAAATCCCGCCTTGGCCATGTCTCGTGGAAAAAAACAGTTATGTCGTTTGGCGCCTTAGGTGGGATGCTCATCATTCGTGCCTTTGAACGGGCAGAGCGGACATCGGAGGCAATGCACGCCAGAGGTTATCAGGGAAATAGTATATTTATGGGCAACTTACCACGATGGAAAAAGAAAGAATATCTTTCCATCCTTGGGATGGTTTTTGTTGTATCAATCCTTATTTATACAGGAAATTGGTAATATGGCAATCATGCAAATCAGGAATGTTCAGTACCGGTATCACGACGGAACAGATGCATTATGCGGTATTAATCTGGACATCCTGAAGGGGGAATTTTTAGCCATTCTCGGCCAAAACGGGTCGGGGAAGACCACTCTTTTGAAACACCTCAATGGCTTGTTAAAACCAACCGCGGGAGAAGTACTGCTCGATCAAAAGACTCTGACGCGCTATTCATCGAATGAGGTATTTCAAAAGGTAGGAATTGTATTTCAGGATCCAAACGATCAATTATTCGCTCCATCAGTATGGGATGATGTCGCCTTCGGCCCCATGAATATGGGGTTGTCAGGAAATGAGATTTCACAAAGGGTGAATGATGTCCTGATAATGGTTGATATGGCGCCCTATGCAAAAAAGCCTGTGGATGCCCTGAGTTTCGGCCAGAAGAAGCGGGTTTGCATTGCGGGCGTCCTTGCGATGAAACCAGAGATACTCGTCTTAGACGAACCGACCTGTGGTCTCGACCCTGTTGGCGTTACTTCCCTGATGACACTGCTGAAGGAATTAAACCAGAAGCACGGTATTACGATTATTATGGCAACAAACATTGTTGATCTGGTGCCCGTGTATATGAACCGCCTGGCAATTATGTATCAGGGCGCCTTACTCAGGGTGGGACCCCCAGAAGATGTATTTTCCCGGATCGAAGAAATCAGGCATGCCTACCTGGAACTGCCCCAGATCGCCCAATTAATGCAGACATTAAGGGATGAAGGGAGTATTTCCATGGATAGTTTGCCGCTCACGATTGGAGAGGCAAGAAATTTTTTTATACACAAATTAAATGGTAAATACGGAGGAGCAACCCGTCGGGTCTCCCTTGTGAAATAAATTATGTTCAAAGGACATGGCGGATATATAAAGCATTTCAATGGCAACTCTCCTTTGCGTGCAACTGCGCATAGTATGCACGATGGTATCCTTGATTTTAGCGCAAGTATTAATCCCCTGGGATACCCGGAAAATGTCCGAAAGGTTGTCGCCGAATGTTTTGATGATATTGTTCATTATCCCGATATTGACTGTACCAATCTGAGGGGATGTATTGCGCAGAAGATTGGACACTCAATTAATGAAATTATCATAGGCAATGGTTCTACCGAGCTATTCTACCTGATCCCCCGCGCGCTCAAACCTGCCCGGGGGATTGTTTTCCAACCCACTTTCAGTGAGTTTGCTGAGGCATTGAAATGCAGCCATGCAGAAATATTAAATACGATACTGCGGGAAGACAACGATTTCCGTCTTGAATATTCTCAAGGCTATTTTCATGAAAAAAACATTGAAATGACCTTCGTATGTAATCCCAATAATCCCACAGGACAATTGATTGAAAAAGACGTTCTGTTACGTATGATAACACAACATCCACAGATAACCTTTGTTGTGGATGAGGCGTTTATTGACTTTGTTGAAGAGCCGGAAAAGTATAGTGTAATACATGAAGCAGGTACATTGCACAACCTGGTTGTGGTCAGATCACTCACCAAATTTTACGGTTTCCCGGGTTTAAGGATAGGTTATCTTGTTGCCCATGCAAAGATAGTAAAAAAAATGATGGAGTACAAAGAGCCCTGGTCGGTAAATACCCTGGCGCAGTTTGCCGCTATGGCTGCCCTGGAAGACGGAGGGTTCATAACCAGAAGCAGGGAGTTCATGTTTCAGGAGCGATTGTACTTATTCAATGAATTGTCCGGTATCCACGGACTTCACCCCTACAAACCGACAGCAAATTATATCTTTCTGAAAATAACCATGCATGGCATAACTTCTCCTCAATTGCGTACACACTTATTAGACCACGGTATTGCCATTCGTGATTGTTCAAATTTTACAGGACTTAACGATACCTATTTCCGTGTAGCAGTGAAGAGACGGGAAGAAAATATAAAGCTTGTTACGGCATTGAAAAAAGTAATCGAACACGTGAAATCGAATAATAAAATATGACAAGCAGCGCTATCATGATTCAGGGTACCGGTTCCCATGTAGGCAAAAGCATCCTCGTGTGCGCCCTGTGCCGTATTCTGAAACAGGACGGCTATAAGGTTGCGCCATTCAAGGCGCAGAACATGGCGTTGAACTCGTTTGTAACAAGAGACGGGGAGGAGATGGGCCGTGCGCAGGTGGCGCAGGCAGAGGCCGCGGGAGTTGACCCAAGAATAGAAATGAACCCCATCCTCCTGAAACCTACAGGCGACTGCGGTTCCCAGGTAATTATCATGGGAAAACCCGTAGGGAATATGACCGCCAGTGAGTATTACCAAAAAAAGGGCGAATTTGTTTCGATCATAAAAGATGCCTACAATACCTTAAAAAGTCAATTCGATATCATCGTTATAGAAGGCGCAGGCAGTCCGGCAGAAATAAACCTAAAAGACGGTGATATTGTCAATATGGGCATGGCGAGGATGGCCTCAGCTCCGGTGTTGCTGGCAACAGATATCGACAGGGGCGGCGCCTTTGCATGGGTTGTGGGTACATTAGAATTATTAACCACAAGTGAAAGAAATCTGGTGAAAGGTATTATATTTAATAAATTTCGTGGCGATAAAAATATCTTAAAGCCCGGACTGGATATGCTTGAAAGCCGTATTAATAAACCTGTTGTAGGTGTAATTCCATACATGCACGACCTCAGTATAGACGACGAAGATTCCGTTTCCCTTGAATATATGAACGATAACAAGTTTGCAGGGATTCAGAAAACTGAAGAGTCGGACTTGAGGGCTGTAATTTCTGCCAATCTCCAGCCTTCAGCCTTCAGCCTTCAGCCTGTAGATATTGCCGTAATAAAATTACCCCGTATATCAAATTTCACAGACTTTACTATATTTACCCATGAAAAGGATGTAAGGTTGCGATTCGTGGATAAGGCCAGCGATCTTGGAAACCCCGATCTACTTATTATTCCCGGTACTAAGAATACGATTGAGGACGTACTCTTTTTGATGAGAAGAGGCATTTCTGATGGGATTGTAAGATTGTCAAAACGGGGAACAATAATCATGGGTATTTGCGGTGGATACCAGATGCTGGGAAAACAAATCAACGACCCCTATCGCGTCGAATCATCGCAGGAAACCGTCAACGGTTTGGGTTTGTTAAGTACCATTACCACCTTTGCCAGGGATAAGCAGACCTATCAGGTGCGGGCGCGTTTGCTCGGTCATCAGCGCCTGTTTCATGTTACCCATGAATTGGTGGGATACGAAATTCACATGGGAGAAACCCTATACAATGGTAACAATTCTATAAAGCCATTTGCGAGGATTACGGAACGGGCGGGAAAGCCGGTAGATGTTTTTGATGGCTGTATTTCTCCGGACGGAAATGTCGTGGGCACTTACATTCATGGTATCTTTGACAACGATGAATTCAGAACAGCGCTCATTCAATATTTGAAGTCGAAAAAAGGATTAAAACCTTTGCATACCCATCGGGCAGACTTTAAAAGCATTAAAGAGCAAAAGTACAATGAATTAGCCGATGTTGTGCGCAGGAATATGAATATGATCATGGTTTATGATTTATTGAGATGAGGAGGAATTATGTAGTTCAGTATCAGATACGTAATAAACATTAATATAACATTGCAGGTGTTCCTATTAATCAATGGGAACAAAAAAGGGAATCCCGACTCCCCGTCTTAAGAGAAGCTGCAGATAACGCGGATTTTCAGGTTTTTATGTATCCGTGAAATCTGTGGTTTCAAACGGGGGAAAAGGGAACGGTACCGCCG
>CAYJME010000109.1:0-10328 GCA_964370795.1 uncultured candidatus Brocadiaceae bacterium | reverse complement strand
GTCTATTTGTAAGGCCATAGATAATAGAATTGTTTATAATAACTTAAGTTAAAGACTGTTGTGCATTAGGCTGAAAACTTCCACAAATCCTGTATAAGGAATTGCTGAAAGTCATGTATCTGCTCGCACAGCCGCTCATTGACAAGCATTTCCGGTCTTGGGTCTACATAGTAAACACCGTCGAGTTTGTTTAAAGCTACCGTGTAGCCGAGAAAGTGGTTGCTCTTGAAGGTTGAATTTATGCCAAAGATACTTTCTCCTCGTTTGGCACGCTGAACATCATGAAGGAAGATTGCAATAACCGGAATATCCCTCCCAAGGAGCTTGGTCAAGAGATACTTATCAAGAAATACCTTGTCAATTCTGTCTTTGCTAGTCGTCTTTACGGAACCGACTATCTCCGATGGGTGAATAAACTTGGTTTTAGAGGCGACAATGGCCTTGTTACGGGAAAATACCAGGTCTAATTGATAAGACATCTCATATCCAGGATAGTCTGGTATGGGGATATTGATGGTTCTTGGCTCGCAGTCTAATCCTACTTCCTGGATGATAAGCTTGATGAAGTTCTCGAATAACTGACCTATACGCTTTCTGGATTGATTGGAGTTTTCGAAGGAGTCACCGATACACCCTATAGATTGCTGGACTGTGTAGACGACTTTATTGATTTCTTTCGAGTCTATATAACTTTGTCTTCCCTTTTGCCTAACGGCAGAGTCTTGATGTTTCTTAAGATCGTTGAGAAAAGCATTAAATCTTTCAAAACCATCTTTAAAGTCTGCAACAGTCTCAAAAAATAGATGCCTGTTCAGAGGACGGGTAATTTTATGTCCATAGGACGGGGCATATTGATAAAAGATGTAGTTTGATTGGGAGGGTGAGACAATGCGCGTTAGCTTTTCTTTTTGTATGACTTGAAGGAATGCGTTACAGATAGAAAAATAATCGTTTAAAGCTCCAAAGGCCGATTTGTCTTGGACACTTTCCTGAAGATCCGAGAGGATAATCTTCTTCATCGGATGGATTTCCTGCGCTCCGTATTTTTAAAATCGTATTCTATCCATTTTTCTACAGGCCAATCTTCCACCAGATCAATACGTTTTGCCGCCCATCTGCAATACTCAAGGGACGTATCACATCCCTTCCATTTCCTTTTTAGCTGTTCGGCAGCAACTGCGGTAGTCCCGGAGCCAAGGAAAGGGTCAACAACCAAGTCGTCTGGGTTTGAAGATGCCAAGATAATTAGTCTGATTAACTCCTCCGGTTTCTGGGTCGGATGAGGTGTTTTTTCATGCATACCATTACATGTTGTTGGAATTTCAATTACATCTTTAGGTTTAGCCCCTTTTGGGTGCGGCAGCCATAAGTAATCTTTATGGCTGCCATTCCCATATTGACTGGTTTCAGCCTGGGGATGTTCAGGATATTTTAGGGTATGGCTGCTATAAGGGATTCTCACGTCATCAATGTTGAAAGTAAAGTGCCTGCTTTTTCTAAAATGCAGAATACTCTCGTGGGAACGTCCCCAGTCTGTCCCTAAGTTAGCCTTATTTTTATAGTGCCAGATCAGCCACCGGCAGCCCTTGAAGAATTGGGAAGCCGGAAGTCTGAGGTCCGCGAGGATTTCAGAAAAACCGCATACATAAAGAGTCCCTGCGGGTTTCAAAATCCGTGCAGCCTGCTCAATCCATTTAAGCGACCAGTTGACATACTCCTGCTGAGATTCGAAGGTATCCCACTCTGCCTTTTTTATGTTATAAGGAGGATCAGCAAAGATAAAGTCAACAGATTCGCTTTTCATGGAGCTAAGCCATGCTATTGAATCGCCAACCCATATTTCTCCATTTGGATGGGAGTAAAAAAGCTCTGGATTTAATTGTTCAGCATCCAGTTCATGGTATGAGCCTTTGATGAGAGGCTTTCCAAAAAAGAATGGTATTTCTTTATTTCGAACATAATCAACAGACGGTTCTCGAACCTCCGTGACTTGTTTGTGTGTCGTTGCACTCTTCATAGTCATAATCAATATTATTGTTTAATCAAATAACCTTGTCAAGGAAAACTCCACAACATTATGGTGGAAATTGAAATCATGTGCATACACCACATTTCATAATTCACCTGCTCGATTTGATTCATTTTTTTGGACTAACATTTTTTTTCTTTATTCTATAATTGCCAACATGTTATTTTATGACATAGAGTATGTCAAGCAGAATCAGCAGTAATAAAAAAAGAGGGCAGATTAGAAATCTGCCCTCTTTGAAATGTAGACACTGTTTCTTTGCTGACAACTTTAATTATTTTTCTCTTTTTTACCTTTTTCTTTTGTTACCTGTATGGTTGTCTCTCCCTCTGTAACAACGACTTCTTTGATCTTTTCAAACTTTTTATCGCCAACACCTTTTACCTTCTTTAAATCCTCGGTCGAACTAAAATTACCGTTACTCGTTCTGTAATGAACAATTTCTTCGGCTATCTTAGCGCCTATACCTGGTAATAATGACAATTGCTCAACGGTTGCAGTGTTGATATTTACCTTACCACCAACCTCCTGAGCAGAAAAACACATCTTTGTTTCACCTACAAGCGCAACAACCATTACCAACACAACTACCCCAAACAATCTCCGTATTAAGTACATAAACTGCCCTCCTTACAAAAAAATTTCCGAAATAATGTTACAGGTTTTTACATACAGCGTAGAGACGAGGCACGGCCTGTCTCTACACTTAAAACGTACGGCCGTTCAAACATCACCATGAACAAGTCATTACTTTTCAGACAAATGAAGTAAATATTCGGTTCAATTAATGAATAACTTTTTACCATTTTTTTTGAAGTTTGTCTGTGATCTGCGTCACATTTTTAAAAACAAGTTATAACCAAATACAAGGCAGTTATTTACAATAGTATAAATTTTAATAATATATTTTATTTTCGGGAGTAGAGTTAAGGAGCCTGCACACTACGGGTGCGGAAGGAACGGCACACGGAGTGTGCCTGCTACAAATTATTTGTGGAGAGACAAGGCACCGCCTTGTCTCTCCCGACCGCAAACCAGCATAAACAAGAAAAAATTTGTCATTATTCTGCCTCCACCCTGTTTCGTCCGTTGCGTTTGGCGCGGTATAAGGCGCTGTCTGCACGTTGTATAAAACTGTCGGCGGTATCATCCTGTTTATATTCTGCAACGCCCAAACTGATGGTAATATGCACTGCGAAGGAAAAACATTGTTCTTCCACTACGGCACGGACCCTTTCAGCAAGGATAATTGCACCTTCTAAATCCGTAGATGTTGTCAAAACAATAAATTCTTCTCCACCCCAACGCGCCAGCACATCAAGAACACGCAATTTTTCCCGCACTGTTCCAACAAGCATTTTTAATACTTCATCTCCAGCCTGATGTCCAAATGTATCATTAATACGTTTAAAATGGTCCACATCAAAAATAATCATCGATAATGGCTGGTCGATGCGTCGTGCACGACTCATTTCAAGAGAAAGGATTTCGTCGAATTTTCTTCTATTATGCGCACCGGTAAGCTTATCCGTTGTTGCAAGTTTCCCCAGTTCCGCCAACGCCAATTTTAATTGTGCCGTACGTTCTGCTACTTTCTGTTCCAGATCGGTATACAGCCGTGCATTTTCAATAGAAATTGCAGCCTGAGAAGAAATGATGTTTAATAATCTCAGCCGTTCCTGGGAAAACCCTCCCGTGGTCAGATTGTTTTCCAGATAAAGAATACCCATAGAACGGTCATGTCGTAAAATAGGCATACACAGAATAGACTTTGGCCGATATTCCTGGATATAGGGGTCTTTTGTAAACAATCCTTCTTGTGTTGCGGCATGGAGCACAACGCTCTGCCTCGTCCGTGCAACATATTTCACAATAGCAGCAGACAACGGCCTGTGCTCCAGGTGAACCGATTGAAAAACACTGGTTGCTTCCTTGTTTTCCACACATTCAGCCTCAATCAACAAATTACCATCCTTTTCCATAATAAAAAACCCTCTCCGGGCGCCGGCATTTTCCATAACAATCCTCATGAGGTTGATCAACAACCGCTCCAGCACCATCTCGCTGAAAAGGGTTTGTGATGCTTTGATAATGCTCATCAAATCCAGATTGTCGGCAGCGGACTGTCTCGTCGCCGCTATAGGATAACTTGCGGTAACGGCTACACTGGCAGGTTTATGGGGATGGGCAATCAACTCACCGTATTTAACATATATATCATCGGCCTTTGCCTTTGCTCCCCACATCAGATAGGCATGATAAGCGCGGATCATATAAAGCCGTGATATATCGCGTTTCCCCCTGCTCAACCAGAACTTCGCCGCTAATTCATATGCCAGAGCTTCATTCTGTATAAATTCTGATTGAGAAGCAGCATGAATAGATTGATCATAGAGTTCTGCCGCCTCCCAATTTTTCCCAAGTATTCGCGCAATCTCTGCGTTTATCAAAAGATACTTGCATTGGTAATTAACAGGACATGTTTCTGCCCATAATTTTATTTCCTTTTGCTTTCTTTCAATAAAATCCCAATATGTCGTTTTTTCCTCAGGAGTAGCGGACTCGTACAATGCCAGCGCCGACAATAACCAAAAATAATAAAATACCGTCTCTTCAAAAAAGGTGGCAATAGATTGTATCCAGTTAAAGCGGGTTGAGGCTAATTCCCAGGCTTCCCGGTAACGCTCAAAGAAAAAAAGATTCTGCACCTTGTAACTAAGATAAAAGGCCAGCCCATGCCCAAAAGATGCATTTTGCCATTCCTCCAAAATTTTAGATTCACTTATTTCGTCGCTGTCAAACGACCATTTTGGCCACGTATCCGCCCTATCGCCTCTTAAATTTAACAAAAACATATTAAAGAATCTTTCACTGCCGGCAAACGGTGAAGCAGTCTGCCGCAAGAACATAATACTCTTTTCGTTTTCCTCAATGACGCGATCAATATGTTCGCCTGCACCCAGAATCGTTTTAGGAAGCAGTGAGCGTCCGTAACCGGCAAAGACCAGATCGCCTGTATCAATAGCTATTTGAAAAGCATTTTGATACTGTTGAACCTGAACGCTCAAATGATCCGTCCAGTGGGTTGTAAACACTGCGTATGCCATGAGAATTCTTGCTTTAAAACGAATATTGCTGAAACGTTCGTTCAGGGCAAGACCAAGTTTGCCTATCTCATGAGCTCCGCGATAGTCTTTCATTGCCAAAATCAACAGTCCCGCTAAGGACACAAAGCCTAATGCAGAAACATCGCTATACCCGTATTTCATAGAAAAATTAACTGTCGCAATAATAATCTGCGGAAAGATAAGTGGTTGGGCAATGTAACTGCAATCGATGAGATTAGCCAGGATACGGAGGACATACCTTTTATCACGCTCAACCACTTCAGGTAAATGAACCAAATCGGCAACCTTCCGGCCACCCACACTTCTACGGTATTCCTCTAAACCTGCCATCATCGCTTGCTGTACCTTTTCTGACGTGCTCACATCGGGCAATTCATACTCAAATAACTTCAGACTCTTCAGACCCAGTTCCATCGCTTCATGGTATTTACCCAGTTGTACCAACTGGGTAATCCGGATTAAATGAATTTCTGCTGTATCATACTTATCTTTCGTATTCTTTAACACTTCGGCAAAATCAGCCTCTGCCTGAGTAAAATCACCTTTAAGATATGCCGCTTCTGCGCGTTCCCTCAATAGCGCAAACATATCCTCATAATGCTCTTTCCATGAGTTGTCCGCCATGCAACCTATTCCTATCGCCAGGTAGTCTACTGCTGAAGCATATGCCGTTGCTTCTTTTGCCTTTTTCCCTGCTTCCAAATTCAAACGGGCCAATGCAATCTTTTCTTCAGAATTAAGAATCAACTCCCGCCCAAGATTCAAATGGCTCACTACTTCAAAAATCCGTTCTTCCCGCTCTTTCGGTAAGAGACTGGCTAACAGCAATCGGCCAATGCGATAATGCAGTTGCTTCTTCTGATCATGAGGGATGAGGACATAAGCTGCTTGCTGTACGCGGTCGTGGAGGAATTTATAATTGAGGGACAAGGGGACGGTATCCGAATCTCTGTCATGGGCGACTTCCAGCGGGGTAACTGATACAATCAGACCTTCCTGAAGCACGACAAATAAATCCCTGGAGGTATCCTTTAAAGACTTTTCATAGATGATCGACAGTGTCTTAAGGGAAAAAGTATTACCGATACTTGCAGCCAACTGCAATAAATGTTGCGTTTGTTCCGGCAACTTTCGTATTCGCTGAATCATCAATTCTACAACATTGTTCGTAATGTTCCGTGTCCTTATTTGTTCTAAATCCCATTGCCATTGAGCTAAAATATAGTTGAAGGAAAATAATCCTTCCTGATAAAGTATCTTTAAAAATTCATTAACAAAAAAAGGGTTTCCTCCTGTTTTCTCAAAAACAAGTTCAGCGAGTGGCTTAACGGATGTAAGGTCTCTATGAATGGTGTCAGCAATCAAATGCATAATATATTCAAGCTTGAGAGGTTCCAAGGTAATATGATTAACAATCACACCGCCTTTGTGGAGCGCTTCCACGGTTGACATCCAGGGATGCATGCTGTCCACCTCATTATCGCGATAGGCGCACATAAGAAATACATGGTGGATATCACTATCAAGCATAACCAATTCAATAAAACGCAGAGAAGCAATATCAGTCCACTGCATATCGTCGAGGAAAATTGCTAATGGATGTTCAGGTTGGCCGAGAACCCGGATAAAATTCAGAAACGTCATATCAAAGCGATTTTGCGCTTCGGTGGGTCCCAATTCCTGAACGGGTGGTTGTGGCCCTATAATCAATTCTATTTCGGGAATGACATCAATAATAATCCGCCCGTTGGGCCCAAAAGCTTTCAGAAATTTTTCACGCCAGGCTGCTAATTGTGCTTCACTTTCCGTGAGAAATTGTTGAATAAGATTGCGAAATGCATCAACAATTGCACTATAAGGAACGTTGCGCTTCAATTGGTCAAATTTGCCTTCAATAAAACAACCGCTGAGCGGAGTAATAGGTTTATAGATTTCATGCACCAGAGCTGACTTCCCGATACCGGAATATCCCGAAACCACCAGCACCTCACGGGAACCGGCAGCGCCACGCTCAAATGAGGATAACAGCGTTTGAATTTCATGACTGCGTCCGTATAACTTGTGAGGAATCTGGAAACGAATAGATACATCATGCCGTCCAAGGGAAAAAAACTTGATGTCTCGTGAACTGAGCCATTGTTTCATACACTCTTCAAGGTCGCGCTTGAGTCCCTGTGCTGATTGATAACGGTCTTCGGCATCCTTGTTCAATAATTTCATAACAATGTCCGACACTGGCCGGGGAATATCAGGTTTTAGCGCAGTAGGCGGCGCTGGTTGTTTTGCAATATGGCAGTGAAATAATTCCAGTGCATCAGCAGTCAGAAAAGGTACCTGGCCCGTTAACAACTCGTACAGTGTTACACCCAGGGAATACAAATCAGTACGATAATCGACTGCCCGGTTCATACGTCCTGTCTGTTCCGGGGATATATAGGCGAGTGTGCCTTCCATTGTTGCGGGACTTTGAAATGTGGGAATTTCCCGTGAAAGAACGGTTGAGATGCCAAAATCTATGAGTTTCATTTGTCCTGTCGCGGGATTGAACACAATGTTGGAAGGGTTAATATCCTTATGCATGATATGATAGTGGTGCACCTGTCCCAGAATATCAGCAATATCAATGGCAATGGTGAGGAACTCATCGAGCGGGAATTTGCCCATGAGGGCTAACTTGCTGAGCGATGTGCCGCCAAAATCTTCCATTGCCAATACCCAGTGATGGCGGTAACGTTTCTGACCGTATGCCTTCACCACACCTGACAGATTCAAACTACACAAAATTTCATATTCATGTTTAAACCGGGCAATCGTTCCAGGAGAAGAATATTCTTCCCGCAGTACCTTGAGAATCACCGGCCTTTGATCCGCCTCCTGAAGTGCCCGATAAATGAGTGAGTGAGAACTCTCATAAATGAGATCATTCAGTTTGTAATTGGAAAGTGTTAATTTCATGTATAGTGAAATATTTTTATTTCATTCAATACGAGTTGATTGAAATATCCACATTCTATGTTAATCGGAATGGATAATCAAGGTATCTTTTCTCTGTGATTCAACACGATTTTTATACAAACTGATATCACGGCACACGCCGCCTTTCCTGTTTTCCTGAGTTTCTCAGACTTTTAGAACCTGAAATAGTCCCGTATTTCAAGTCTTTCGGCCAGTTAAGAGTATCGAGTATATCGTTTCAGAAAAAAGTATACAGTACAAATATCATTCATTGCGAGGAACGGAGTGACGAAGCAATCTCTTGTATTGCTTTATAAATTCTGTGCAATGTTTTCACTCGTTACAAGTCCATCTATGAGATTCAGGTGTTTCCATTTTTCTAACATTATCTTAAGAGGCAATGCTTTCTGGCTTTCACCGCCCACGACAAGGAGGATATACGGTTTTTTGTCTTGTTTCTGTACACTCTTTTCGATATCGCAGAAATTCACCGTAAAGATCGAACTGAAAAAGGTTGCCGCATCAATAAGGTCCTGCTTCGTTACGGTCACGTTGTTTGTGGCAAATTTTTTTAGTAGTTCTATTTGCTCGTACTCGTCATGGAGGAATTCCCCGTCTTTTTGTTCAAAGACCTGCGTTACGAGGTAGTGGAATAAAAAACCATTTTTGTTAAAAGGGGCAAACGCTATCTCGCCCAATATATCAAAATTTTTTATGAACGATTGTAACCGCAAGTTATAAATGTGACGCATAAACCCTGTCATCGGAAAATTCCACCGGATAGTCCCTAAGCCAAAAATAACGATATCGCTCTGGAGTACCCGATTATTAAATTCCAGCATTTTTTGAGTTCTAATCCGCTGATTGACGATATCGAACAACGATTCTTTATTATACAAGTTAGAGACTTCCGGAAGTTGATAGGTATGTGCAACCTCAACGCTTAACTTTCGGTGTAATAATTGGGACACAATATGGAGCGGTGTTAATTCTATGAGACTGCTTGACCGTAAGGCAACACAACCGGAGAAAATTAATTTTATATCCGTATTCTCCAGCTCATCAACCAGACTCATAGTGGTAGAAAAAACACTATTTCCACCCGATGCGGATATTTTGATTTCTGTTTTGTTCATCTCGCCGGTTTCTTTGATTTTATTATCCACAGCCTCCGATTTTTTCTCAAGAATGGCATTTATCTTTTTAACCAGGACGTCAGAGGCAAGCTTGCCTATCTGATTAAAATAGGTTTTTGTGTAGACAAAATAATCTGGATTTTTAAAGACCACAATATCGTCGAGATTATACGCACTCCTTATGCCTTCCTCTAATGCGGAATTTCTCTCCTCATAGACCATCTTTAACGGGGCATTTCTCTTTTTCTCCCAACCCGACAACCGCTTGGAGACCGATGATTGAGAAATATTCAACTCTTCGGCAATTTCCTTTTGTGTTACAATCCGAGGCCATTTGTCATAAATAATCTTTGCAATTTTATTATCCAGTTCGAGCTGACTCACGGTATTTTTTCGTCCGGAATTTTTTCGCTTCATATTTTCCTTTATTATCATAATCGTGATTCCTTGTAACCATTTAGCCAAAAACGGTAGCGCGGCTGATTTATCCTTCGCCAAACGCCGACCACTGATATTTTAATGGTATGAACGAACAAACTTCACATAGCTAAATAATTACGGTTTCTTAAGCTTCAGGTTCGATGATTAATTTTCAATTCTAGTATAATATAAAAATAGTGATAAGCACAAAACAATTTGCATATTATTTTAGTGAACAATTATTAAAAATATTATTCTGTAATATTTTATAATAATATCTATTTATCACAAATACTTACAATATAACTTACTACAATAATAGGTAATATTTATATTATATTAATAATTATATATTACAAATATATTATTATAGCGAACATTTACTCATGGAGTATACTTTATCAAGAAAAAGACATTATTCTGCAACTAAAAAACGCAAAGTATGTAATAGAAAATTTACTGAGTAAGGGGGTGATTATCAAGTTTGCGAAAAATGCTTTTTGTCGCATCAGTGTTGTAGGTTGGTTGTATCAAATCGGTACACAAAGATAAGAAAGGAAAATATTATGTATAAATTTTGGAGAGCAACTTTAACGTCAACGCTCATAGGATGTGCAACTCTGGGTGTAGTTTCCGGTGTTGCGATGAAAGAATCAAAGG
>CAYJME010000108.1:0-10444 GCA_964370795.1 uncultured candidatus Brocadiaceae bacterium | reverse complement strand
GTATATAAGGCCTTGCCCTTGACTGGTGCAATTGAAAATGTTGCGGTCCCTGAATTAGTAGAAAAGGAATTGTGACAACCCCCTGCATTACAGGTACCTTCTCCTGGTGCACCTGTCACATACGGTGGAGGATTGCCAGAGAATGCATAGAGGGGGGCCACAAACAGGCTGCCCGTACCAACAATGCTCAGGATGGACAATGCAAAACAAAACACAGATTTTTTTACCACTTTCATAAGTATCTACTCCTTGTTAATAATTGTTTCTTAATTAAATGCTTGTTTTGATAACCCAGGTTACGAGATATAATTAAGAGCAACAGGAATGCCAGGTTTGTGTTGTATGGGTAGATAGTGTGGTAAGTATTTACTTTAGAGTAGATTAGAAATGAAGAAAATTTTTATAAAGAAAATATTCTTTGTAAAACAAGTCAGAAACCTGTAGATATTACAAAATATTTTGTAATATCTACAGATTTCTGATGTAATATCGGATTGTCAAAAAACCTTATCAATCATTTTCCATCAGAAAGGTTCACATCTTTCTTAAAGAATAACTATTGATACTTTTTATTTTTTCGCCGTGTTCTCTGGAGCTTTGTGGTGAGATAACTGTTGGTTAAAAAAATGGGCCCACAAGGATTTGAACCTTGGACACGCGGATTATGAGTCCGCTGCTCTAACCAACTGAGCTATGGGCCCTTTTGAATAGTTGATTTACGTAATCAGCCCGCCGCAGAGAATATAAAATTTAAACTGTGCACAACAAAGAGATTGAGAAGATGGGATGTCACATTGCTTTGCTTCATATCTTCTCGCTTTTCCTTTGTGCCCTCAGTGAACTCTGTGGCGAACTTTGTATTTTTAAAAGTATAACAAAATCTTAATCATTTTCAATCATATTTCAAAATTGCGGATAAGGGATACCACAACGGGTGCAAGTACAATCAGGGCAATGAGGTTCGGAATAGCCATAAGCCCATTCAGAATATCTGCTATACCCCACACTGTATCAAGTTTCATAGTTGCCCCAACAAGCACAAGTGGCAACCACAGGAATCGGTAGGTATACCTGACAATACGTCCATGTCCGAATAAATAGGCAGTACAGGTCTCTCCGTAGAAGCACCAGGCGATATTTGTGTCGTAAGCTGTCAGCGCCATACAAAACGCAACGATGGCGGATCCATATTTCACACCCATGAGTGATGAGAATCCGCTAATCGTGAGCGAAGCCCCGGTTTCACCGGACATCCATGCACCAGTGAGGATAATCACCAATGCCGTTGCCGTGCACATGATAATGGTATCGACAAAGACCTCCATCATACCCCAGAATGCCTGCCGTATCGGGTGATCAGTCTTTGCCGTTGCATGGGCAATTGGCGCGCTTCCAAGACCCGCTTCATTGCTGAAGGTACCCCGGGCTATTCCAAACCGGATGGTCTGCATTATTGTTGCGCCCGCAAATCCTCCGACTGCCGCTTTCGTACTAAATGCATCGTGTACAATCATAGCTATAATTGACGGTACATAGGGCAATTTCCATGCAATAATAGCCAGTGCGCCGGTCATATAGATAATGCACATAACCGGCACGCAGAACATAGCCACGCGGGCAATTCTCTGTATACCGCCTACGGTCACTAAACCTACAAAAACCAGCAGCCCAACGCCTGTAGCCCAAGAAGGGATGTAGAAATAACGTAATCCTTCTGCCACAGAATTTGCCTGAACCATATTTCCAATACCAAACGCCGCCAGTGCGCCAAACAGGGCAAAAGCAAAGGCAAGCCATCGCCATCGAGGCCCCATACCCTGGCTGATATACATCATTGGACCACCGATCATTGGTCCTCCAGCCTCCCTTCTCCTGTAATAGATGCCAAGAGCTACCTCAAAAAACTTGGTTCCCATGCCCAAAATACCCGAAACCCACATCCAGAAGATTGCACCGGGTCCTCCCGCAGCTATGGCCGTTGCTACGCCAGCAATATTTCCAACCCCTACAGTTCCCCCAAGCGCAACATTCACTGCCTGGAAGGGGCTGATATCTCCTTCCCCCGATGATTCTTTTCGAAACGTTCGTACAAAAGTCTCGCTCCACATGCGTACAAATTTTCGTATTTGAATAAAGCGGCTTATTGTGGTCAGAAAGATTCCAATTCCCACGATGGCAATAATCATAGGAAGTCCCCATATATAGATATTCAGGGTATGAATTAAATCTTGTAGTTTCTCCATAGCATAGTATTTGTGGTTTATCGTAAAAATATATCGAAAAAATTAACATACATCGTAGAGAAATTCAAATGTCAGGTTTTTTGATTCCGTCTACACGTATTGAAGGAAAAAGTTACACACCTTTTGTGAGACTTCGTCCTCTTTTTGCCGGTAAAAGTGGTCGCTCTCCGGGATTAATTTCAGGGTCTTTGGAAGTGGTATTTTCGAAAAACCCATCAAGGTATCTCCCTCCGTCGTTGCAAAATCATGGTGTGTATATATAAAAAGTTTTGGCTTTATGCAATGACTGAGGAAATCGAGGTCGTATTTGCCAAAAGGTGTGGAGATGGCGGCAAATGCCTTTACAGAGTCATTTTTTTCTACAATCTTCATAACAACGATGGCGCCAAAGGAATAGCCTGCAATAAAAGTGTTGTTCTGTATACCGGCTTGTGAAGCCAGGAAATTTAAAGCTGCTTGTGTATCAACAACGGCATCCCCGTAGTTTTCACCGCTCATGGTTGATTCCCAGTAGAGAAAATTTTCGGCAGTATCCCTTTGATTGCTTTCACTGTTTCCTACCCCCCGGTAATTAAAACGAAGGGACACAAAACCCATGTAGGCTGATATCCGGGCAATGCTCGTAATAACATTGCTGTCCATATCACCACCCAGATTAGGATGGGGGGAACATAGCAGGATTGAGGAAATTGGCATGGCGTCTTCGTTGTAGGTCAGGACACCTTCCAACTTGAGATTATCTGCGTGAAAATACACACGTTCTTCAATCATGACTCATTCCCCTAATAAAATCCCCAGAGTAAACGTTACGATTTTAAAATTCCTTTGGGATGGGTTTTAGGGAGGGTTCTCTTGTTATGGAGAGGAGTTTTTCGAACATGAATTCAAAACCCTTGCTATTTTTATGTCCACCTCTATTCCTTCCAGTGGGTCTTTGGGTGGCAATATACCAAGTTGTTTCCCCTCGTTCCACATGTCAGTGAAAAGTTTGAGGTATTGACGGTAATTGAGTTTACCCTCGTTTCGGATGAATCCGTCCTCAAATGTTCTTAGTAAGTCAGGATTTTTAATCATATCGTTATGCCCCTTGCAAAAACAGTAAAATTATAACCCGGCTGTTTCCGGAAAACAAGGTTAACATTCGTTAAGGTACTATTGCAACCATTTCTTATAGTGATTGTGAAAAGAAACAGAAACGGCTTTTTTATTATTTTTGTGCTACTTTTCCGTGGATGCAAATTTTTATTCTGATAAAAGACAAATACTGTATAATAACTTGTTAGGTGTGACCAATAATCGCTGTTGACGAGTAGTTGTCATTCGGGAAGGTCGGCGCGGTGGTGACGGCGTGCCTCTTCATCCTACAGAGGATTAAAGATAATTTTTTCCAACCCCTTTGAGTTAGGGAAAAGCATTGTGAAGAAAAGCAACAAATACACCCCATTCTCTTTATTAATAACCCGAAATTCGGAATTAAAATCGCTGCGATTGGAGTATGCCAACGCCACTGCGAAGAAGCGAAGGTTGGCGGCGCAGTGGGAGTACGATGCATCGATTGCGTCCGGCCTCTTTAATGCGGCCATCTTCATGTCACGGGACGGGGAACTGCCTCAACCCAAATGGCCTCCCGGATTTCTTGCATTGGCCATAGACCCACTGTTCGCTCCAGCCCTCCTGACTGTTGGCTCTTTGGAATACCAGCACGGCTTTGTCGTGAATGCAATGGAATTGTTTCTCACCATCACCAAACTACCAGAAACGGAAGAAGATCTTGTGGAAATTATAGACAAAGCGGGCGATTTCCTCCTGGAGCGTAACGATTACAAAAATGCGCTTGAATTCTATCTTTCAGCAGAAAGAGCCTATCCGACCCAAGCTTCTCATTATATAGGATCAGGATACAGCCTCTCTAAGCTTGGAAACATCGGGGAGGCAATACGGAAAGGGCGCAGGGCTGTTGAACTTGAACCAAATAATTACCATTATCTGAACGATCTCGGATTCTCACTTCTGGAAGCAGGCCACTTTGAGGAAGCAGAAGTTGTGATCAAGAAATCTATCTGCCTGGCGCCTCCGGAATATGAAATTGCCAGGAACAATCTGGCGTTACTCTGCAAACGTAAAAAAGAAAGACTATCTAAGATTAAACCGGAAATAAAAGCCTGCAGCAGCTAATAATTAAAACCCTTAATTCATCTCAGGAGAGGCTTCAAAATTATGCACGATGTCCTGGTAATTTGAGGGTGAAAAGAGATAAAATGTCAGAAAAATATTAAAGTGTTGAAGACACAAGCCGTTGTTGAATAATGAAGGCATGACCCCATGACCCCGCTATGTAAGGTAAAAAGGACATGGGAGAGACGAGTCGATGAATCTCTTGCATTTAAGGATGTCATAAATTACGACATTTCTTTTTTGTCTCGCTTGATTTACATAACAGATTTTGTGTAAAATATAAACCGATATGCTTTACACAAATAAATTAGATGTTAATTTACATTACACAACATGAAACCCTTTATTCCTCAGAAACTTCCGTTACAAGAGGTGAATTGGCAGTCCCTTATCCCACTAATTGGAAAGGCAAACCGGTCCCTTGCTTATTATGATGGCGTCCTTTATGGTGTCCCAAATTCAGATGTTCTGCTCTCACCTTTAACGACTCAGGAGGCTGTACTCTCTTCAAGGATCGAGGGCACGCAAGCAACGCTTGGGGAGGTACTCAGGTTTGAGGCTGGTGAAGAACCTGAGCAAGAATCGCGCAGGCTTGATATTTATGAGATTATGAACTATCGTCGTGCATTACGCCATGCAGAAATGGCGCTGCAGAAACGGCCATTTAATCTCAATCTCCTCCTTGAACTCCACGCCATCCTTCTTGATAGTGTGCGCGGGAAAAACAAGGGACGCGGGCGGTTCCGTACAACGCAAAACTGGATAGACCCGCCGGGAAGTCCTATCGAGCGGGCTGAATTTGTGCCGCCCGATCCACTACTGGTAAAGGATTATCTTTATGAATGGGAGAAATACTACCATGTCGACCGACCGGATCCGCTTGTGCAGCTTTCCATTGTTCATGCGCAATTTGAGATCATACACCCCTTTCTTGATGGAAACGGGAGGATTGGCCGCATACTCATTCCCATATTTCTTTACGAGAAAAAGCTACTTTCTCACCCGGTGTTTTATCTTTCTGCATATCTTGAAGAACACAGGGACGAATATATTACCCGCTTGCGGGCTCTCGGCCAGCAGGATGATGCATGGAACCAGTGGATCGGGTTTTTCCTCACTGCGCTCGATGAACAGGCAAGGCAAAACACCGCCAAGGCAAGGGCTATTATGGCTCTGTACGGGAAGTTGAAGGCACGCGTTATTGAACTCACACATTCACAGTATGCCGTACCTCTTCTTGACCAGATGTTCGAGCGGCCATTTTTTCAGAGCACCCATCTTATATTTCCGGCAGAGCCCAAACCCAGCCGCCAGATGATTGCCAGCTTACTTCGGATACTTAGGGAATCGGGTGTTTTGAAGGTCATACGGGAAGGCAGCGGCAGGCGTGCCCAGATATTGGCGCTTGCAGAGCTCATTAATCTCTGTGAGGGAAAAGAGATTGTATAAGGTGGTTTATAAAAGTACATAGCGCGTAATTATTCAGCGTCATTACTCCATTTGCCCGTATCGCTTGTGGCTAACGGTGGTACTGAACTTGCCGAAGATAAGGCAAACAATTGTCCCCCGCTGGCGGGGGATTAAGGCATAGGTGTTAACTTAACACCTATGCCCCTACGCCGCCAGCGGGGGACAGAAAGTACCTCTTATACAAAAGAAATATGGGGAGTTCTCTTTAGTCAGGGGATTTAATTGTGACTTCGCCGCTATACGATTATCACGATCTACACCTGCCACAATATCAAATTATTACCCTATTTTTTTATAGACCTCAGGATTTCCTGCGATAGCCTGAAATTATGCATGCCGTATACCTGAACAAGTCGTAAGGATTCTTGCGTTTTTTGAGGTTGTATATTTATTTTATTTTCTGGTATTTGTGTGTGTGTGCTTTTTAGTATTTCCTTCCACGCATCGTACAATAGTCCATAATCAGGGTTGTGGCATTCTGTACAACGTTCTCGCACTGGTTTAAATGAAGCCTCTGGGGGTTCCCGTTTATGGCATTCTGTACAGGAAACAGCCCTGGACATCCAGTCGGGGACTATTGTGTCTCTGTTTTGAACATTCCCGTTTATATAATTTTTTACATCAGCATGACATTTCAGACAATTGTTTTCACCAAAAATTCTCCCCTTTTCCCCCTTTGTTAAAGAAAGATTAAGGATTACAGGTGCTTCTTTATGGTGACAATTCCAGCAATCTTGTTTTTGTATTATTAAATTACCGTGTGTCTTTTGTTCAACGGGATCGCCGTTGTGACATTGATGACATTCTAAACCATTATCAGGAGAATGTGTTTTATGCCAGAATACCTCATCCTGGAATTGGGTACGATATGCCATGTGATTGACGTGGCATCGGTCGGTGCATGAACCTGTGGAAAAATGATTATTTTCACCATAAACCATCGGATGTGATAAAATAATGCCAATAAAAATAATAAAGGGTAAAAGAAATTTTGTCATGGTATGTGATTATAACCGTATGTTTAAAATTCCAATAATTAGATTTTTCCGTAGAGACGCAAAATCATTCGACTGAGCCTGCGACGAAGTCTTGCGTCTCTGCAATGTCATTCCTGATGAAGTAACGTATCTAACTGCGCTGTCGCATAATTGAGGATATCCTTAACGTATTTGATATTATGAACACCAAGGCTTCCGTCTTCTTTGATAAGATTATAGTTAGCTTCTGCATCCTGAATCATAGAAGATGCATTTGATTTATGTTGTCTCTTTGCCTTTGAAATCATGGTTTTCAGCAGTCGCATCTTTGATGTTACAAAATGCATTTGTTCGGAAAGGATTTTTTCAAATCCCTTCTGGTGACAATTATTGCAGACCTCTGGCGCTACATGCACATACAATTCTTTATCTTTGTGACACGCCGAACAATTTAAAGTTGCAAGATACATAGGATCTTCCTTACCCTTAACACCCAACCCGCCCATTCCCATCATAATCTTATATTGTACCATATAATTTTCATTGGCTTCCCGGAGGATATCTTTTTCAATAATCTCCGTGGGTGCTTTAGGCCATCCGTGGGCAAGAGAAGCATGACAGGCGGTGCATGATATCTTGTGCTGAACAATATGTTTGTAATGCATATCTGATGCATTGTTGAAATTATCAGCGACTTTGGGGTGGCATTGATAGCAGCGATCTTTCACTACCGCGCCATTTCCCTGGATTGTATTATAATGACAATCTGTGCAGCTTACCTTCTCAATTCCTTCATATTTTTTGTGCTCGAAAACCTTATCATATATTTTTTTAGTCTTCTCAACACGACCATGACAGAGGGCACAATCAGAGACGGGCTTTTTGTCCCCGGTGTAAAGCGGTTTCTGCGTATTGAAAAAATGGCATATATTGCATGTGTTTATATCAGCCTCAAAATGTTTTTTTCCGTTGGTGTTAGTATGGCAAGAGGTGCATCTCAGATTCAAATTATCAGCAAATGTTTTTTTGTGTGTTTTATGCTGAAATGGTTTTATATCTTTGTATGAAACTGCCTTCTCAGATAATTTGCCGAGTGAATGACACGATTCCGTTGTGCAATGTTTGTCATTTATTTCTACGGCCATCACTGTAGTACCTTTATTTTCGTGGGTATGGCATTCGATACAGGCAATATCTCCCGTGGAGGGTTTTTTACACCCATTATTAAATGAAACATTGCTATGGCATTTTGTGCAATATTGGCTATGCCATGGTTGTTTCAAAGTGACGAATAAGGCCACGGTGGTTATTCCTACAGCGATAGAAGCAATTATTGCAAGTTTGAGAGCAATCTTTTTGTTTAATTTATTTACTTCTGTAAACATACTGATATTTTATAACAATTCAACATTATTTTTACTTTGCGTTCTTTGCGCCTTTGCGGTAATAAAATGTTTTTAATCCTTATTGTTGGTAAATCTTCTCCGCCAAGAGGATGTTTTTATCTCTCTTAAATGAGGTTCGTTGAACAGTTGCCTTAATCACGACGGGTTTTCCGTCCCAGGGAAAACAAAACGAAAACTCCCTTTTTTCCCTATACGGCAAGGCGGTGTTCTTTTCAACAAAGAGGGACTCATTCTGCGCGCTTTTCATCTGGCCTGATTCATCCTGTATTTCAATGGTCACTGTGACCTCCCGGTAACCATAGTCTCCCGTGGGTACGTTATGAGGGATGGAGGTGTTTTCAATTTCCAGCGTTCCTTCAATGTTACCGTCTGAATGAACGACCTTTGTAAACGCTAATGTTAAGGGACTTTCTTCCTTGTTAATCATGGGTTGAAACGAAAACAGATGTTGTTTCCCCATCCTTTTTGGATATATCTTTTGCCACGGCTCATCCTGTATGAGTTTACGGCTTATCGTGGGCATGTGGCAGTCCTGACATGTCTTTTTATCCTTAAAATCGCCTAATTCCTGCCAGATTTTAAAGGTACTTATATGGCATTTTCCACACGCATCGCTTGTCCTGAAGAATGGGTTTTTCTCTGCAATTGGGTGGGGGCCACGGGCAGGGGTTGGGCCGCTTAATTTACAATCGCTATTCAGATGACACCCATTGCAATTTACCCCCTCTTCCCGGTTTACCGTGCGGGGTTCAATTTTTCCATCGGCATAAATAGTCTCCGGGGCGTGGCATCCCAGGCAAAAGATGAATTGATACTCGTAGGTTTCTTCCTTAAATGCAGCATTGGTGAAACTGCGGGCGTGTGGAGAGTCCTTCCATTCCTGGTATATATCCCTGTGGCAGTCGCCGCATCGTTCAGATCTTGGCGCGCCCATGCCCCGTGTTGCCAGTTCGGGATAGACAACGCAACCGATAGAAACGCAACACTCCGTAAGGAGGATAATCAAAAGGAAAATATACGATATGTTCATAAATTAATGTTTGTGCCTTTATGGTTTCTCTGTTTTCTTAAACCGGCTATGAACGGCCATGATACAAATAATAGGGCACCGAAAACCAGCATGGAGATAAACAGATACTTATTGTGTGCGAGTATTCTTAATCCATACATGGGCACGAAAAACCATGGAACATCATCTGGTTTATGTACGAATTTTGGCAACGGGAATACTATGATGGCAACAAATTCAAGTACCAATAAAAAGCAGGAGACAACGATATATCTGAATATCTCGTTGGGGAAAAAAGGTTCTAACATATCCGGGCTTTTGCCCTTGGTATAATCTGTCATTTCAAATCCTTTTCTTTATTAATTACAAAGGTTCGTATATTCCGGTTTTTCTGATCATGAGAAAATGCAAACCCATGAAGACTGCCATACCTAACGGAATAACTGCTACATGGACGGCATAGATGAATGTCAAATTTATTTCTGAGCCTGTCTTTGTATTATGAACTGGCAATAGACTTCCGGTATAGTACATAAGTAATGTCAAAATGAGCAGGCATGCGCCTGACACCCAGTGCAGTTCCCGTGGATGTTTGTAGATTCCCTTAAAAAAGATTCTCAGCATGTGGCTGAATACCATCCCGATCATAATGTGAGGGCCAACAGCATGCAGACGTTGAATAATCCAGCCGTAGGGAACGCCGTGGCTTACATAATGGATACTCGCCAATGCCTTACTCGTGTGGGGGATAAAATAAAACATAAGAAATACACCCGTCCCCACCTGGATGGTGAATGCAACTAATGACAATCCGCCCATGCATCCGAACCAGCTCTGTCCTTTGAGAATCAACTTTTTGGTGATATTCGTTTCAATAATTTCCTTTAAAATGCCTTTATTATCAGTATTTTTATTCATTATATCAGGTTACATTTGAATGTTAAAGAAATTCAAACCTCAGGCAGACGGGTTTCTGGGTGGCATGATTAAAACCGCGCTTACAGATCCCACGATAAAAATTGATAGCATGGATTTTCAATTCTTTTACCTACTATACGCATCAAAGGGTCAAAATAAGATAGCTCAGGGCAACGCCCTGGATAAGAAAAACAACGTAAGAGCAAACCCTGAAAGGGTGACATAAAAAATGATAAAACCCGAACG
>CAYJME010000107.1:0-10517 GCA_964370795.1 uncultured candidatus Brocadiaceae bacterium | reverse complement strand
ATATAAGACAATCGCCTTAATCGTTCGACTGAGCGCTCACGACGAAGTCCACCCTACCCGAGCTAATGTTCACTCCAGGAAGAAACTGGCTGTCCTATCATTTCCTTGATATGATTAAGAAAGATTTCATTTGGGGCGTAGTTGGGTTGTAAGGGGTTTATGGTGAAAATGGGTGCATAACAACCTATCTGATGAAGCCGTTCCTGTGTTTGTGTGATGCCATCCAGAGAATCATCGTTGTATTTATTGATTACTGCAATATCGATCTTGGAAATGATTTGTCTTGTAGAACGCTTGACCTTCGTTTCCCGTGGGGTGGTAACGAGGATACAGATATCGGCATTGTGGGTATGGAGAAAGCTGTTTCCTTCCACGAGGACAAAATCATGTTCGCCAAAATGGGTTAGTGCCTCGTCTATACCTGTTTTTAAACACTCAGAATGGGTTTGAAGCCAGACGACCTTTCGCGCCCCGGCGTTTTTAAAGAGGGCGGTATCCTTGCCTTCCTGATTAATTTGGAGGGGGTCAATCGTAACCTTGTACGGATACACCATGGTCTCGCATATATTACAATCCGAATGCCTGGTGCAACTGCCTTCGTGTTTAGTGGTAATTTTTAAGGCGGAAAAATCGTCGAGGTGTTGCAGTAAGAATCGTACAACAGTTGTTTTCCCCACCCCGCTGGCTGTTCCGGTAACAGAGATAATTTTCATAATACATTAAGCCTTCGGCGACTTTAAAAATGCGCCGATAGATAGAGACGCAAAATCTTGCGTCTCTGCAATATTGAAATTGTTAAACATATTTTTATTTTACTATTTTCTCCCAATTCCCACAATGCCTTTTACTACTTTTTCTTTGTCAAGAAAAGGGGCGCCAGACCAGATAGTCTTGATTTTATTGCCTTTACTTGTTATGCAGGTAAGCGGGTAGTTATAAATCCTGCCCTCTTTCAGCATTTTTTCGTAATCCGCTCCCTTGAAAAAATTCTTTTTCTCGTCAAAGATATTATGAATGGGTTTTCCCAGGAGTTCATCATTTTTATAGCCCAGAAGTTCCAGGGCAATATTATTGATGGTGCGAATATTGCCATGTTCATCTGTGGTAATGATAATATCAGGCGCTGCATTAAAAATAGCGTTCGCCAGTTCTTTTTCTCTCAGGAGTGCAGCGTTTTCATTCATCATCTGCTGTCGTAAATCCTGCAGACGCTTCAAGAGCTTGTCCGCATTGAGTTCGAGGTGGTATTTTTCATATCCGCGCTGAATGGTATTGATGATGGTATCTGCGTCAATCGGCTTGGTGATGTAATCATAAGCGCCATGACGGAAGGCTTCAATGGCAGAATCAATACTGGGACGCGCCGTCATGATAATAACGAGGGTCTTGATGTTTATCTTTTTAATGTTGTTCAGGAGTTCTATACCGTCCATACCAGGCATGTGGAGGTCGGCAATGACGATGTCAAAATTTTTTTGTTTGAAAAGTGCAAGGGCATCCGACCCGTTCTGCGCAATTTCGGTGTGATAACCTTCATCCTGTAATATGACTTCGGAAAGGAACAGGGCGGACTGCATATCGTCCACGACCAGTATACTCGGCGGCTTCTCCGGTACCTTGAGTTCTCTGGATAATTTTCGTGTATTGAGAGACCGTTTAACGCAATCACTCACCACATCGGGATCGAGTGGTTTTGTAATATAATCGAAGGCGTTGCACGCGCTTGATTCGCGGATAGTTTCGATGCTTGGGTATCCGGTTATGATAATGACAATCAGGTCGGGAACGCGTTCTTTTGCTTCCCTGAGCACCTGCATCCCATCCTTTTTGGGCATACGAATATCAGTGATAACAATATCAAAGGGTTCTCCCCTGACGAGTTTTCCAAGCCCTTCCGTGCTACCGGTTACTGCTTCTACCTGATATCCTTCATCCGTCAGGGTATCTTTGAGTAAATTGCAAATAATTTCTTCATCGTCTATTACCAGGATTCTTTCGCCTGCCATGATTTGTCCTCCCTATTTTGTTAAATTTGTGTTTTTTTTGTCTTAGCGCACGCAGGGTAACGTTATAATGAATGTTGCCCCTTTTCCAACCTCGCTTTTTACCTCTATACGTCCGTGATGTTCCTGCAATATCCTGTAAATCATATATAATCCCAGTCCCGTTCCCTTTCCAGGTTCGCGCGTAGTAAAGAAAGGTTCAAATATCTTCGTTAAATTTTCCCGGGGAATGCCTTCCCCCGTGTCGGTAAATTCTATTTCAAGGGCAGTGGAATTCTTTGGTCTTGTTGCAATCGTCAGTTTGCCCCCGCCAGGCATGGCCTGTAATGCATTGATAATAATGTCAGTACAGACTTGCTGCATCTGTGTATGATTTGCGCAAATCGTGGAAATATGGGAGTCCAGAATCTTGACTAATTCAATATTTTGGGATGACAACTGATTGCCAAATAATACGAGGGATTCTTCGATTACTTCATTCATATTTACGCCGGCGCTCGCCATATCTGAAGTGCGGGAAAATTTCAGAAGACCATCGATAATTTTTTTGCAGCGCATCGCCGAGTCGGCAATTAGTTTTATCTCTTTGGGGAAAGGTTCAAAGGCTTTGATTTTCGTGAGTTCCTCGTCCTCTGCCTTTTTCATGAGCCTTTTTGCATATCCTAAAACACCCGTGAGTGGATTATTGATTTCGTGGGCAATGCCTGCGGCTAATTGGCCTATACCGGCGAGTTTTCCTGCCTGGATGAGTTGCGCCTGGGTTCTTTTGAATTCCGAGATATCCTTGCTGATGCCAACCGTTCCCATCGTGCTCCCCGCAGAATCTTTGAGTTGTGAAAGGGTAAGGCTGATATCAATGGTCTTTTTCTGCTTTGTGATAAACTGTGTTTCATGGTTGGATATCTTGCCTTCCTGATTGACCTTTTCAAGGAGAAAGGCGCAGTGTTCGGGATTTACAAAGAATTCACACAAAGGCTTTCCGACCGTTTCTCTCTGTGAATATCCGAGTATGTCCTCAGCCCCTTTATTAAATTCTACGACATTATTTTCCGTATCTGTGGTAATAATCATATCAGCGGAGTTATCAAGGATGTTCTGTAAATAATCCATCATCATCTTGAGTTCCTTGTTCTTGAGTTCGAGTTGTTGTCGTGTTTTTGCCTTTTTGATAGCAATGGATGCCTGCGTTGCAAGGAGCTCAAGGATGGAGATATCCCTTTGGGTATAAGAGCGGGGCTTATAATCATCAACATAGAGGATACCCACAATTTTGTCTTCGGTAAACAGTGGGGTTGCTACCAGAGAGCGAATTCCTTCGGCCATGATCACTCGTGTATCAATAAACGATTCCAGGCTGATATCCGATACCACAACAGGTTTCTTTTGAAAAAGGATGGTGCTGGTAAGGCCGCCAGGTCTTACCTTCCACCGGGTTGCCTTTAAGGAAAATTCAGGGCTAAAACCGTGCACTGCTGCAAGTTCCATTTCATTCTTTTCTGCATCATAGAGCGCAAGGCTTCCGGCCGGAGTGTTTGTTACCTCCAGGCCGCTCCTGACGATTGTTTGAAAGACGTCGTTCATGGCGATTGCAGAAGAAATCATGATACCGATGCGGTAGAGCGCCTTCTGCTCGGAAAGACTTTTCTGAATTTCCTCCTCTTTTTTTTTCCTTTCTTCTACAAGGTTCCAGAGGAGTTTGGCGCTTAAGCCGCCCAGAATTTCAGTGGTTGGATGTTTGTTTTTCTCAATGTCATTAAGTACCTGTGAATTCCTCGTGACATTGATGATAACGTCTAAATTCCCCCTTTTTATTAAAGGTTCATACGTTGTGTACGTGGGAATATTATACTGTCGCGCAATCCTTAGTCCTTCTGCGTCCAGGTTTTTATCTACAACCCCAACAATCTCTATTTCCTTATCCTCATGCAAAATAGGCAAAAGGGCTGATCCGCCTTTCCCTGCACCAATGAGGAGTACTTTCATATTTCACCCTGGAAAGTAGGTCAGGTCAGGCGAAGCTGACCCAACTATCTTTTTGAAGTATGTTATTTAAGTGTTTAGGAGTTTCAAAGTTTTTGGTAGGAGCCAATTCCTGTTGGCGACCGTGCAGACGCGCCCCCGTCATAAATTGACAATCGCCGCCGGGAGAAGGCTCCTACCATAGGCTTTTAAAACTTTAAGTTGCCAAATGCCTGATTTTTTTACTATGTTGCAGAACCTGGTTGTGCTGCAGGTTGCGCCTCTTTTTTATTAATTAACTCTTCGTACTCATTGAGATAATAACGAATGGTAGAGAGCACGGGATTTGCCGCTGTTTGTCCCAATCCGCACAGAGAAGCCGTTTTGGTAACCTCTGCAAGTTCCTTTAATAAACTAATATCCTCTTTCTTTCCCTCTCCCTTTGTAATACGCGAGAGGGTGTCGAGCATCCTCTTGGTTCCGATTCTGCATGGCACGCACTTTCCGCAGGATTCATCCTGACAGAATTCCATGAAGTATCGCGCAATTTCTACCATGGACGTCGAATCATCCATGACGATAAGACCGCCGGAACCCATAATGGCGCCCACTTCTTTTACCGTTTCATAATCAATCGGCAGATCAAGGTGCTGGGCAGGCACACAACCACCTGAAGGACCGCCCATCTGGGCTGCCTTGAATTTCTTGCGTCCCGGAATACCTCCGCCGATGTCGAACACAATTTCACGCAGCGTGGTGCCCATAGGCACTTCAACGAGACCGGTATTTTTCACGTTTCCTGCAAGGGCGAATATCTTTGTGCCTTTGCTCGTTTCCGTCCCAATGGCTTTATACCACTCCGAGCCTTTGAGAATGACGACCGGTACGTTTGCAAAGGTCTCTACGTTATTGATATTTGTGGGTTTTCCCCAGAGACCGCTTGTTGCAGGAAATGGTGGACGCGGACGAGGCATGCCACGTTTCCCCTCTATCGAGGCAATGAGGGCTGTTTCTTCCCCGCAAACAAATGCGCCTGCGCCCATCTTGATTTCCAGGTCAAAACCGAAATTTGTTCCCAGGATGTTTTCGCCTAAAAGACCGAGCTTTTTAGCCTGTTCTATGGCAATTTTCAGATGCTCCACGGCAATGGGATATTCTGCGCGCACATAGATGAAACCTTTCCTTGACCCAATTGCATAAGCGCCGACAAGCATCCCTTCGATAACGGAATGAGGGTCGCCTTCAAGTACCGCACGGTCCATAAAAGCGCCCGGATCGCCTTCGTCCCCGTTACATACCAGATATTTAATATCACCCTGAGCCTTTTTCACAAACTCCCATTTATTCCCTGTGGGAAACCCTGCGCCGCCTCTCCCGCGCAGACCGGAGTTTTTAACTTCATGAACAACAGCGTCGGGTGTCATGGTGGCGAGTACCTTTGAAATAGCAGCATAGCCGTCTCTCAGGATATATTCATCTATGCTTTTTGGATCGATACTACCGCAATTTTTAAGCACGATCTTCTTTTGCTTGCCGTAGAAGGGGATATCCCGGATATACGGGGTGCGTTTTCCTGCTTCCGTATAGCAAAGCCGTTCAATGATTTCGCCCTTCTGGATGGTGCGCGAGATAATTTCCGGGACGTCGGTTTCTGTTACCCTGCCGTAGAAAATACCCATCGGTTCAATGGTAAGGACAGGCGCCCTGGCACACAAACCCTGACAGCCCGTATCTACAATTTCAAGCTTATCCGAAAGCGATTGCTTTTCTATCTCCGCTTTAAATGCCTTACACACTTCGTCTGCGCCAAGCGCCCTGCAGCCTGTGGTGCAGATAAAAATGCGTATCTTATCGGGACGGTGTTTCGATTCGAGTGATTTCCGGTATTTTACAAGGTCATCAGGATTTTTTAATTTTTCCAATGTGGAATCTCCTTCTATAATTTCAATTTTTCAATAATTTTTCTATGCATAAATAATTATTCAATTATTTCTTCAAGGTTTTGCCGTGCTGTCTTCGACCAATGGATTTTGCCCATTTAGCCATCCTTTTTCTAACATCCTCGTGGCTTATAATTCTTCCGTTTTCAATGTCTTTTAAACCCTGTTCTACTTTTTGTTTAAAATATAATTCTGCCATAATATCAGTAATCGTACATTTATCCGGCAATTCCTGAATAAGTTTAATGGCATCTCCTTATATGAAAGTGGGGAGATTGCTTCGGAAAAGACCCTCGCAATGACACGGACTATGCACTTTGGTGGTACACTGCACGTTGTCATTGCAAAGAGGAACCCCCTTATTCTGTCATTGCGAGTGAAGCGAAGCAATCTTTCTCCCATAAACAAACAGTACCTCCTGATAAGGGGTGAAGGGCGTTGTAACATAAATATACTTACAAAATAAAGATGTTTTTACACAGTAATACTATAGAGTATAATAAAATAATTTTTCCTTCATGCAATTACATTTACACAACAAAAGCAAGGTTATCCTGTGCAATGGGTTTTCCCGATTCCCCCACACCATCTATTTTACAAAACCCGATTCTTCCAAAACGTCTGGTTTTAATAACCCTTGAGTATCGTCTCCGTCTTTTCTACGGTGAGTTTCCCATAATATTTATCATCAATCATCATCACCGGCGCCAGAAAACAGGTTCCCAGACAGGCTACCGGTTCATAGGTAAATTTATAATCTGATGTTGTTTCTCCTTCATGGACGTGGAGTACCTCCGTGATTTTCTTCTTTATATCAGGAGCGCCCTTGATATGACATGCCGTACCCGTACAGACCTTAATCGTATGTTTTCCCCTGGGTTCTAAGGAAAATTGGGAATAGAAGGTGACCACCCCATAAATCTTGCTCAGAGGAATACGTGTCTTTGTTGTTATCTCTTCCAGCGCATTTTGGGGTAAATATCCATAGGCATCCTGTACCTGCTGTAAGATAGGAATCAGGTCTGAGTGGGTTGCCTGATTATATTTTGAAAGTATGTTACGACATTTTACCAAATCAACTGTTGACGTATTTTCATTATTTACGCTCATAGTTTTATGCATGGTGTTTTATCTCCAGTTACCTTATAGATTCTTTTTTATATAATCAACTGCATTTTTGAAAACGAAAAAGCCGTCTCCCCATTCCTTGAGACCGCTACGCGTCCAGTGCGGATGCTGGATTGATTCTATGTGTCTTTCCGGATGGGGCATCATGCCTAAGATTTGACCTGTTTCATCGCAGAGAGCCGCTATGTTGTGGACGGAGCCGTTGGGATTCCAGGGATAGCCAGCTTCCTCTCCACGGTCATTTACATAGGTAAAGACGACCTGTTTGTTCCTGGTAATTTTATTCAAAACCCCCGCATCTTTGGTGATAAATTTTCCCTCTCCATGCGCAATAGGCAAATAGAGTTTTGCAATATCCGTATCTTTAATAAAAGGGGATTTATTGGAACTGATTTTCAGGTATACCCACCGGTCCTCAAATTTGCTTGAATCGTTGAAAGTTAATGTTACCGTTTGATTGACGTCATTGATTGACGGTAATAAACCCGCCTTTGTTAGTGTCTGAAACCCGTTGCAAATCCCCAGAATGAGCTTTTTTTCTTGTATAAATGTCTTAATATCGTCATGTAAGTTATGTTTAATCTGATTTGCCAGTATCTTACCGGCAGAGATATCGTCTCCATACGTAAAACCTCCGGGCAGGGTGAGTATCTGGTATTCTTTTAATACGTTTTTGTTTTCCAGGAGGCTGTTAATATGAATAACATCCACCTGCGCCCCTGCCTTTTCAAAGGCGTAACGGGTTTCGTAATCACAATTTGTGCCTGCCGTTCTAAGGATTAATACTTTTGGAATTAACATGTTGGAAGTAATCAATTTTTTAAATTTAATAGATATTTACAAAAACTACATTGTTGTCTCTACGGACTTATTTGTTTTCCTCTGGCTCCTTCGGAGCCGACTGTTTGTAATATTGGGTATGAATAATGTATTGAGCTCCAGAGGAGCGACCTGTTTGTTCTATCCATAACCATGGGCCAAAAAAGAAGCGATATTTTACCATCTGAGCGGCGACTGCCATGCCTCTTTCAGGTCATTAATATTTTCACTGATAATGGGTATGTTATTTAATCCTTTAACCTGAAAAAACGGTTCTTCCGTAACCTTTCCTATCAATCCACCGGGAATGTCCTTCATGGTTGCTTCAAATTGTTTCTGATGTACCGGTTGAACTTCTACGACAAACCGGGTATTTGATTCAGAAAAAAGCAGGGTGTCATTTCTATGGATTGGCACATCTGTCACGACGGCAGAAAGGTTGAGTTCTATACCGTATCCACCGGCAAATGCCATCTCCGCAGCAGCAACGGCAAGCCCGCCCTCGGAACAATCATGACACGACCTGACCATGCCCTGCCTTGTTGCCTGTGAAAGGGCTGTCATAATTTTTTTGCCTGAGGTTACATCTACCTTTGGGACATTGTTTCCCTTGTACCCATGTATATAATAGTAATGCGAACCGCCGAGTTCGGCGCGGGTAAGGCCAACGAGATAAATCAAATTACCGGGCGCTTTAATATCCATGGACACGGCATTTCGCACGTCGTTCATTACAGCAACGGCAGAGATAAGCAACGTAGGGGGGATGACAATCGTTTCCTTATCGGTGACAAACTCGTTATTCAAGCTGTCTTTTCCTGAAACAAAGGGGGTTCCGTACGCAAGGGCAATGTCGTAACAACCCTGTGCAGCCCTTACCAGCGTGCCGAGACGGTCAGGCTTGTTAGTGTTTCCCCAGCAAAAATTGTCGAGCAATGCAACCTGTTCTAAGTTTCCACCGACGGCAATAATCTGACGGAGCGCCTCATCAATGGCAGACGCAGCCATAAGATAGGGATCTATGTCACCGTACCGTGGATTCATGCCGTTGGATACAATGATGCCCTTTTTTGATCCCAAAACAGGGGTAACAATACATGCATCGCCAGGGCCGTCATTGTGTATACCCTGGAGGGGTTTCAGGACGCTTCCACCCTGTACCTCATGGTCGTACTGCCGTATGACCCATTCCTTACTGCACACGTTCCAGGCAGAGAGTATTTTTTTCAGGTCGTTTCCGTAATCTTCCTTTTCGGGAAGAATGGGTTCTTCGGACGTAGGTTTATGCCAGGTCGCCTTGCGCTCTAACCGCGGAATACCATCATGGAGAAAATCCATTTCAATCTCGCCAACCACGTTTGAATCGTAGAGCAATCGCAGTTTCTTATCATGCGTGAATTTGCCAATGACAGTTGCTTCTACGTTTTCCGCCTCAAATAAATCCAAAATATCCTTTTCTTTTTCTGGCGGCACGGCAAATACCATCCGCTCCTGCGCCTCCGATATCCAGATTTCTGTATAGGAAAGACCCTGGTATTTTAAAGGTACTTTTTCCAGATTTACCACAGCTCCTAAATCCTGTCCCATCTCGCCAATCGCAGATGAAAGTCCACCGGCGCCACAATCAGTAATACAACGATACAACCCTTTATCACGGGCTTGTAAAAGGACGTCTAATAACGCCTTTTCTGCTATTGCATTGCCGATTTGTACAGCGCCACCCGACATCTGTTCGGATTGTTCGTGTAACTCTGCCGATGAGAATGTAGCCCCATGAATACCGTCGCGCCCCGTCCTTCCTCCCGCAACAACAATGAGATCGCCGGCATGCGTCTCTTTTTGACACCTGTCTTTCGGTATCAAACCGACCGTTCCGCAGAAGACCAGTGGATTTCCCATATATCGGTCGTCAAAGAAAAGGGCGCCATTGGCCGTTGGAATGCCCATACGATTGCCGTAATCCCTGACCCCGGCAACAACACCCCTGAAGATTCTTTGAGGATGTAAAACACCTTTCGGAATATTTTCTGACGGTGTATCAGGGGGAGCAAAACAAAATACGTCGGTATTCAGGATGGGCTTGCCGCCCAGTCCCGTGCCCATGATATCCCTGATTACCCCTCCAATGCCCGTATTAGCGCCTCCATACGGTTCAATAGCTGATGGATGGTTGTGTGTTTCTACCTTGAAACAGATGTTGTAACGGTCGTCAAACTGAATGATGCCTGCATTATCCTTAAATACGGATACGCACCACGGTTTGTCGAGGTCTTGTGTGACCTTCATGATCGTATTGCGTAACAGGTTGTCAATTTTTGTTCCGTTGAAATCTATGATACCTTTCAGCGTTTTATGGACACAGTGCTCAGACCATGTCTGTGCGATGGTTTCAAGCTCAATATCCGTGGGTTCCCGGTTAATAGCGTGGTAATATTTTCTGATTGCCTGCATTTCCTGCAAATTTAAGGACAATTGCCCCCGTCCGCTTATATCTTGTAGTTGTCTGTCATCGGCTTGTAATAATGGCACGATATTCTTTTTGTAGGCATAGCGGATAGCGCCGTGTTCGTAATTGGGTTATTACGGGTTAATACATTTATCTTCGATCTTTGTATTTGGGAGTACCTTTGTTGCAATAGTACGGATTGTTTCGGGAGGTTTATTTGCC
>CAYJME010000106.1:0-10706 GCA_964370795.1 uncultured candidatus Brocadiaceae bacterium | reverse complement strand
TGGTAAATATCGGCTGTCCTGTAAAACCCTGGTTTCGAAACTCAATTCGGACATCATAACGATTCGCCCCCTTTCCCACATGGCCATTCTCAAGGATCTCTTTGTCGATATGAGACCATTCTGGGAAAAATATGAATACATTAAACCATATTTGATACCAGGAAAACCCTTCCCGGAGAAGGGGGAACAAATCCAAAGCCAGGAAGAAAGGGCAAAGATCGATGTCCTGGTTGATTGTGTTTTATGCGCCTGTTGCCATTCATCGTGTCCTGTTACCGCTTCACATGAAAAGTATCTGGGACCTATGTCCTTTCTCAATCTGGACCGTTTTGTATCCGATACGCGTGATAATGCACGGGAGGAACGTCTGGCTCTGGTGAATAACGAACATGGCGTATGGCGATGCCATACGGTTTTTAATTGTCAGGAAGTATGTCCTAAGGATTTGAATCCGAGTGGCTCAATCGCTCATTTGAAAAGGGAAATTATTAAAAACACTATTTCAAAGAAAGGATAATGTATGAAAGAGGAAAAAAAGGTTGTTGTCGTTGCACGCGCTGAAGGTATTGAAATTGTTGTGGAGGGCGAAGAGGATACCGATGATTATGAACTTTTACTCCCAAAAAAACAGGCCATGCAACTTGCCATGGACATTTTGAATACCCTGTATAAGACCGGTATAAAGATGTAAACAGGAGAGGAACGTATTGCAATACAACCCCCGTAAAAAGTTACCGAATGCCTAATTTGAATGTTTCGGAAATTCTATGTAGTGCGAAGCTCCACTTCGCACTACATAAAAAGTAGCTGAAAACCTGACTTAAACCCTCTATGAGCGTATACTTCAATACGATTTTACATGACCAAAGCCCTTCCTGTTAATCAAAAAAAACGTATCTGTGTATTTTGTGGCTCCAACCATGGCATGCGTTCATCTTATAGAAATGCTGCCCAGCAACTCGGTAAGGCAATTGCCTCTCATGGTATGGGGCTTGTCTACGGTGGGGGAAGCGTCGGCTTAATGGGTGCTATTGCTGATGCCGTTTTGGAGAAACAGGGAGAAGTTATTGGCGTGCTTCCGCAGGCCCTTTTTAATAAAGAGTTAGCCCACTATGGGTTGACAGAACTTCGCATAGTATCGAGTATGCACGAACGAAACGCGCTCATGGCGGAACTATCCGACGGCTTCATTGCAATGCCTGGCGGTTTTGGCACCTTTGAAGAGTTTTTTGAGGTTGTCACCTGGGCGCAACTGGGACTCCATACAAAGCCAATTGGCATCCTGAATGTGGATGGTTATTTTGATTTGTTTTTTAAATTTATAGAGCATATACTCCGGGAAGGATTCATAAAACCAAAACACCAGCAGCTCATGATCACATCACAAGACCCCAGTGAACTCCTGTCATTGCTCATTCGCCACAGACCAGCTGAGCACATTCCAAAAGTTATCAACTGGAAAGAAACATAAAAACCTACCGCAAAGGTCGATAGAGTTGCCCCTCTATAACTCAAGGCATTAGAGGTTGTGCAAAAAGTCAATCATCGTGTCATTGCGAGGGTTTTTTCCGAAGCAATCTCCTGGAATTATTATAATGAGGGAAAGATTGCTTCGCTTCGCTCGCAACGACACCTAAAACTCGACTTTTTGCACAGACTCATTAGCCTTGATATTCTTGCATAGACTCAAACCTGAAGGTATAAGTGACGTAAAAAAACGGTTATCGATAACTCTTGATAAGCGCTTCTTTATCTTTTTCAATTTGCGCCCTGAGATCGTCGGCAGACTTAAATAAAATTTCATCCCGAATCTTAAAGAGGAATTGCACTTCGAGGTCATATCCATAGAGGTTACCATGAAAATCAAGGATATGTACTTCGATTTCCAGCGTTTCGTCCTCACTGCTCAGCGGTTCTTTTTCAAATGTAGGCCGCAACCCGATATTGGTCAATGCCAGGTAGTCTCTCCCGGCCAACCGAACCTTTGTGCCGTAAACACCCCGAGGCGGTCTTACTTCATGATGTAAATTCAGATTTGCCGTAGGGTAACCCAACGTTGTCCCTCTCCCAACCCTTTTTACCACCGTCCCAAGGATAGAAACAGGCCGACCAAGCATTCCTTCTGCTTTTTCCAGATTGCCGCCCAAAATGGCCTTTCGAATAGCCGTACTGCTGATTATCTGACCACGATATATCACAGGCGGGCATTCATATACCGTATAACCGTACGTGTCAGCCAGGGTCCGGACGAGCGTTATGTTTCCTTCCCGGTTTTTCCCAAAATGACAATTAAATCCGAGGATAACACATTTAACATCCAGCCAGGAAACTAATATCTCACGTATAAAATCCTCGGCACCCATCTGAGCAAGCTCCTGGTTGAAATGGAGGACAACAGAAATGTCTACTCCCAGGCGTTCAAACAACGACAATCGATGTTCTAAGGAAGTAATAAAGGAAGGCGGTCTGTTTTCAAGGAGATTTTTGGGATGTCGGTCAAAGGTAATTATGACCGACATCCCCTTTTCTTTCATAGCATGATGTTTGACGCACTCAATTATCTTTTGATGGCCCTCGTGTACACCATCAAACATGCCAATGGTTGCAACGGGGTAATGAAGAGGTCTTGTTAATTTCTTTATGCCATAAATTGTTTCCAAAGTGTTTACTCAAAAAGCTTTTTACTGAAATCTGGTATATACCTCCACATGTTTGCCCAAATCATTCTGCCATTCAGTCATAAATGCCTCTTGTTTTTCATACGCATACCGCTTAGCCACATTTTCTTTGTCTTTTTCAAATGCCGCTTTATCAGCCTGTTTCTTCTCAACCAGGCTTATTATATAACACGCCTTTTCTCCTGATGTTTCCATAGCAACTCCCCATTGGCCTGTTTTTAACTCGAATGCCTTCCTTGCCACATTGGGGCGGTCTTCTTTCAGCGCTTCAATATATCGCGAGTCCTTATTAAATACTTTTATCGGACGGTTAATATATCCTGTCTCACAGGCAGAAATATTCTTTTGCGGATACTCAGCCTTAATAGACTTCATAACTTCATCGAAGGTAGGTACGCTGGTAGCCCCAGCATACTTCTCCGCTATTTCTTTTGCCTTAAGCAATCCCTTTTCCATTTTAAGGTCATTCATTACCTCGTTTCGTATCTCTTCCAAGGGTGGAGCAGCGGCGGGTTTCTTATCAATAACCTGTAAAATCAACTTGCCTTCTACAAAATCAAGAGGTGTGGATGGTTCAAACTTATCCCTGCCAAACGATACCTGTACAAGCTGACCTGAGCCAGGAAATACCTCAGTGAGGTCATCTTCAGAAAGGAACTCACTCCCCGATTTTTTACCTTTTGGAATCGCATACAACAGTTTACACCTATTTGCAATGTCTTTAAAACTCGGTCGTTCTGCCTTATCCATCGTTTCGTAAATTTCCTCATCTGCCTTCGTTGTAAGTTCAGCAACCTTTTCCATTGCCTTTTGCCGTAAAAGCGTCTTCTGGATATCCATCTTTACCTCTGTAAATGGTTTATAGGTGATCACGGGTTTCTTTTCTTCCGGCTTTTGCTCTGCTGTAATCTTAAATTGTGTTTCTTTATTATCTTCATAGTATTTCTTCATCTCTTCTTCTGAAACAGAAACCAGTTTTTCCATATCATCATACTTTGCTATCAAACACTCTACTTTTACCATTTCAGGATATTTATACCCGGGATTCCCAGATTCAGGATTACGAGCCGTATTTTTATATTTTTCATAAAAATCACGAATTTCATCCTCTGTTACATTAACCAAATCCAGAAAATCCTTTGCCTTTAAGGTAACGGCCTTGAATTTTACCTGTTCATTCTCCATCGAGTATCTCTGCCATAGTTCGTCAGAAGTCGTCTTTATCGAAGACCTCATCAAACCGTCAAGTTTCTCAACCAGGAGCGCTTCTTGCAAGGTTCGTGCAATCTGTTCCTGATTCAGCCTGAAATTGCTGCAAAGGAATTGAATGAGCATGTAACGGTTAATATTCTCCTGTCCGCCGAAGATTTGAAAACCAAGACGCTGGAGACCCTCTTCGAGTTCCTGGTTGGTTACCACAAGCCCCATCTTTTTTGCCTCTTCTACAAACATGAGCTGTTTCCAAACTAAAGAAACAACTGACTCTTTTGCCTGAGAAAAGAATAATCTTTGCCAACGGCTTACCATATCGGCAAATTCGTTCTGCGTAATCTTTCTTCCCAAAATCCTGCCGATAGGCTTCTTGGGGATTAATTCCATAACAGAATAACTAATGCCCCATACAAACATGGCAAAGATCATCACGATATAAACTGTCTTTTGATGCCTTCTGAACCAAGAACTTGAAACCATAACCCCCTCTTCGTTGAATGTTTAGGAATTTCTAACCAGCCTGTGTTGAGACCCTTACGCTGTTCAGAATGAGTGAAGTAAAGAATCTATCTCACCATTCTTAAGATAATGCAAAAATTAAAACAAAAGGATATTCTATCCATTATTTCGCAATTATCAACTGGTTTTTTACATTCTCTCCATTCAAGAAATAACTTGACACTCTTTATATCCTCTGCTTAAATCTTGTCTTTTGTTCAGACTGTCTTTAATCAAGGTTGTATCAAAATGGCCAAAGTTAAAAAAAATATGGTAATCGTGGAGTCCCCTGCCAAGGCAAAGACGATCGGCAAATTTCTCGGCACATCGTATTTTGTCTGTTCGTCTATGGGACATATCCGGGACCTGCCTCAGAAAAAACTATCGGTCGATGTAGAAAACAACTTCACCCCCGAATACAAGGTAATCCCCGGCAGAAAAAAGCTGGTTGAAGAATTATTAGATGATTCAAAGAAGGCTGATGCGGTATATCTGGCTTCAGATCTTGACCGGGAAGGAGAAGCTATCGCCTGGCATCTGTCGCAGGTGCTCGAATTGCCAGACGAAAAGGTGCGCCGGGTCACCTTTAATGAAATTACGAAGGATGCCATCAAGGAGGCATTTGCACACCCCAGCCCCATTAATATGGCCAAGGTCAATGCCCAGCAGGCACGGAGAATCCTTGACCGTCTCGTGGGATATCAGATAAGCCCTTTATTGTGGAAAAAGATCGCAAAGGGACTCAGCGCTGGCCGCGTTCAGTCTGTTGCTGTCCGGCTTATAGTCGAGCGGGAAAAGGAAATTAAGGCATTTAAAAGCCAGGAATACTGGAAAATCACCGCTGAATTAAAGACTCTCTCTGATACACCAGGTGTACCGGCAGAAACAAAAACGTTTAAGGCTATTCTGCAAAAGTTCAATAATGAAAATATTGATATTAAAAATGAACAACAGGCAAAAGATATTGTTCGAGAGATTCAAAAGGCCGAATTCATTGTAATCAATATAAAAAAGCTGGAGAAGCGAAATAATGCGCCGCCGCCTTTTACCACAAGTCTCATGCAACAACAGGCATCCACCCGTTTACAATTCAGCACAAAAAAGACCATGACCGTTGCCCAGCAGCTTTACGAAGGTATTGATATCGGAAAGGAAGGTTCTGTTGGACTTATCACGTACATGAGAACAGATTCGTTCCATATTGCAGACCAGGCGCTTACGTCCTGTAGAAAATTTATAGCAGATAAATACGGCAAAAACTATCTGCCTGACAAACCCAATGTTCACGCATCCAATAAGAAAGGGACGCAGGGTGCGCATGAAGCCATCAGGCCTACCCTTATCGAGTACACGCCTGAATCTGTAAAGGAGTTCTTAACAAAGGACCAATTTAAACTCTATGAGTTGATCTGGAATCGTTTTGTCGCAAGCCAGATGAAACCAGCGCTCTACGCAGTTACCGACGCAGAAATTACCGCGGAAAGGTATGTTTTCAAGGCAAAAGGAAGGGAGTTACTCTTTGACGGACATACCCGTATTTCAGGACAAGAGATCGAAAAGGAAGAACAAATTCTCCCGACTCTGGCAAAAGACCAAAAACTCGAATTGATCGTTTTGGATCCTACCCAGCACTTTACCCAGCCACCTCCACGTTACAGCGAGGCATCCCTCGTTAAAACTCTGGAAAAGATGGGTATCGGTAGACCCAGTACGTATGCTTCGATCATCTCTACGATACAGGACCGTGGATACGTCAGACAGGAAAAGCGTGCATTTTATGCAACGGAATTGGGAACACTCGTTACGGAAAAACTCATCGAACATTTTTCTAAAATTATGGATGTGAAATTTACTTCACACATGGAGGATGAGCTTGATAAAATAGAAGAAGAAAAAACAGACTGGTTGAACGTGTTAAAGGAATTTTATAACCCTTTCAAAGTTGATTTAGAAAAGGCACTGGGCGAGATGAAGAGCGTAAAAGGCACACCTGAAGAAAGTACACAAATTTGTTCCATCTGCGGACAACCGATGGTTGTTCGATGGGGAAAGCACGGCAAGTTTCTTGGATGTTCAGCATTTCCCAAATGCAAAAGCACGCTACCACTGGATGAAAAAGGCGAACCAGCACAACCGGAAACTACCGACCAGAAGTGTGAGAAGTGTGGCAGCCCCATGGTAACAAAGACAGGCCGGCACGGAAAATTTCTGGCATGTTCTGCATATCCCAATTGTAAAAACACAAAATCTCTTACGGGTGAAACAACCAAAGTCGAACCTACCGATGAAAAATGCGAAAAATGCGGCAGTCTCATGGTCATCCGGTTCAGTAAAAAAGGCCGCTTTATGGGATGCTCTGCATATCCAAAATGCAGAAACATCAAATCATTGCCTACCGGCGTAAAGTGCGCCAAAGAAGGTTGCGACGGAGAGTTGATACAACGGCGTTCGAAAAAAGGCGGTATATTCTTTGGGTGCAGTAAATATCCTGATTGCGATTACATCACCAACGAACTGCCAACTACTGAAAGCAATAGTCCTTCAGACGCCAACAAAGAATAACAAAGTTGAATCAACAATGCAGTGCAACCGCAAAGGAAACCAAAGTAAAAATAAACACTGCGCATTCACAACCTAAAAAGAAGCGAGGCAATCTTTCCCTATAATTCCAGGAGATTGCTTCGGAAAAAACCCTCGCAATGACACGATGATGGACTTTTTACACATACTCTGAAGCGTTGCCCTTAATGTCATTAAGTTAAGAATGTTTGATTAAAACAACTCCCTTTATCCCCCTAGTTTATTCTAAGGGGGATTTTTACGGCAGGTAGCTTAACTTAATGACATTGGGGTTGCCCTACAAATCTGATACTGCGTGCGGTTTGCTAATGTGATAGCCCTGGGCGTAATCAACGCCAAGCTCCTGTAACTTGCAGATCGTCTCTTTATTTTCCACAAATTCCGCGATGGTCTTCTTTCCCAACCCGCATGCCACTTCCACCATTGCCTTAACCAGATGTTGGTCTACCGGGTCATATAATAAATTGTGAATAAACGTCCCATCGATCTTTAAATAATCCACCGGCAGATGCTTGAGATAGTTAAAGGAAGAAAACCCCATCCCAAAATCATCAAGCGCAAACCGGCATCCCATACTCTTTAATTCCGTTACAAAGCGCTGAGCATCAACGATGTTTTCTATCGTGGCTGTCTCGGTAATCTCGAAGACGAGATTTTTTGGGTCGATGACTGATTTCGACAATTCTTTCTTTATCAAAGGCATTAATTTTACATCCGTGAGGGACTTTCCCGATAGATTAACTTCAAGGTACGGGGGGTTGTCGCTTTGCTGGAGTCTTTCTATAAGATGAATTGCTTCCCGCACTACCCAGTAATCTATATCATGAATAAGCCCGTAACGCTCTGCAATATCCAGAAATTGTGCAGGCGGAATAAGTTCTCCCATTTCGCCGATCATACGCAGTAATGCCTCATGCCCCACAATCTTATTTTTTCGCAAATCAAGAATAGGCTGCACATACAACACAAAGCGATTCTGCTTGAGCGCTTCCCGGATACGGTTTTCCCACGTCCACCGGGACTCCATCCTCGTCTTTTGCTCCGTGGAATAAATACACACACGGTTTCGCCCCTCCTCTTTAGCCCGGTACATGGCAAGATCGGCGTTGGTGAGAAGCACTTCAACCAGATCGCCATGCTGGGGAAAAAGGGCAATACCAATGCTTACCGTGACATCAAGTGGCTTTCCATCCTCTACGCAGGCATTATACAGAACCAACTGCCGTATCTGATCTGCAACTAATTGCGCCTGTTTAACATCGGTATTCGGGAGAATTATAGCAAATTCGTCGCCACCCAGCCTCGCCAGCACATCAGAGTCTCGTAATCTTCCCCTGAGCAGAGAAGCCAATTTAATGAGGAGCTTATCGCCTGCCTGATGACCCAGGGAATCATTAATGTATTTAAAATTATCCAGATCGAGAAACAATAACGCCCCCTGATTATCGAACCTCTTTGCATGGGCAATCCAACTTTCCAGTTCTTCCTGGAATCGCCTGCGATTAAACAGGTCAGTCAACGGATCGCGATTTGCAATAACGACAATTTGTTCCTCAAATCGCTTGCGTTCTGTAATATCACGGGCTATGGTAGAGAGATACTCAACCGTGCCCTTCTCGGTTTTATGGGCAATAATCACCTGGGAAACGGGAACCTCCCTACCATCACGGCACTGAAAGATGGTCTCGCCGATCCATATCCCCTCTGCAATTGCCGTTGGTATGCCAACATCGTGGATCAGGGTTGTTATCCGTTCGGGATGAAAGGAAAATATTTTTAACCTTGCAACGTCCTCAAAATCATGTATTCCGATCATCCTCCTTGCCGCCTTATTTAAATAGTACATATGTCCATCCACACTGGCAGTGGCAACGAAATCTGAGGTTGCTTCAAGAATGGCCGAAAGCTGGCTTCTGGTTTCTTCGAGATGTTTCCGTTCGGTTATATCCCAGAAAATTCCGATAATTCCACTAACATTTCCGTTCTCATCTTTAATGGGAGTTTTCACCATTTGAATAATAAACGCCTGTCCATCTTTGATGTATTTTTCCTCTAATTCCTCTGTTTGTCCCGATTCCAAGATTCGCTTATCGCCTGCGCGATATTTTTCTGCCAATTCCGTGGGGTAAAAATCGTAGTCCGTCTTTCCCACAATCGAATCCGGCGTAATTCTTAAATCTCTGGCATAACTTTCATTACAGGACACGTAGACGGAATTCCTGTCCTTATGAAATATTTTTTGAGGTAAATTTTGAAGCAACATTCTGTGTTTATGCTCGCTGGCCCGAAGCAATCCCTCGGCAGCCCTGCGGTCAATAAAAGCGCCTATGCGTCTGCCCATATCAGCCATAACATTGGAAAGATTATCATCAGGGTGAAGCACGTTCCTGGTAAAAAAGACCATCGCTCCAATTACCTCATTACCTTTTATAATGGGGAAGGCCATTGCCCCATGTATTCCTAGTTTTAATGCCATCGTAGCTCGATGAAAATTGATATCTGTTATAACATCCGTTATCCAAACCGGCTGGCCGATTGCCCAAACCCTGCCGGGCAAACCAGTGCCTATGGAAAACGTAAACTCACGGCTAAATTCAGCAAACCCGGACAACTCCATGGAAGGCACATGCCATATATTTTTCAACTTCATCGCTTTAGAATTACTATCCACTTGCCATAATTCACCAATTTCCCAGCCAAATCCCTCACAAATATTTTGTAAAATCCTGGGCACAGCATCATTGAGCGATGCTGATTCCGCCAGTATATTCGTCATGGCAAATTGTGTTTTCTGCTGTTTTTCCCGCTGCTTACGTAAAGCAATTTCTTTCTCTAATTCTACCGTCTTCGCTTCTAATTTCGCCGCAAGGACTTGACTGTAATTTTTGTAAAACTCTTCTTCTGTCAGAATGTTCTTTTTCTCCGATTGCTGAATCGTCTACGATATGAAACAAAAAAATACTATACCTATTTCAACGTTACGAACCCTTTATTCTTTATAAAAATACTCACGGTCTTATTATCCTTTGCATACTCGTCCATAATTGTTAAAAATTCCAATACCGAATGAACGTCTTTCGTCCCTACTTTTTTAATTAAATCACCCGGTTGTATACCGGCAAGATGTGCCGGGCTATTCAGTTCTACATCAACAACCAGCACACCCTTTTCCCCTTCATAACCCATTGAACGTGCAATATCCGGATTTAAATCATTGACAATCAATCCCAGAGAAACCTTTGTAGGCTCATCCAATTTCCGTATGGCAACATATGTCTTGCCCGAAAGGTCTTCAGGTTGACGTTCAACCAGGACATCAAGGTCGTGTTCAGAACCATCGCGGAAAATCTTTACCATAACATTTGAATTGACCTTTGCTCGCCGAATAGCGTATTGGAGATCGGTGGTACTTCGTATCTTTTTACCACCGATCTCCATGATAATATCTCCGGGCTGGATACCTGCTTTGGATGCCGGAGTGTCGCTCCATACCTCCAAAACAAATGCCCCCTCGCCCGCAGGCAAACCAAAGCGATAGGTAATTTCTTTCTTGTCTTTCAATCCAAGCGTTGCAGCCAACTCATCATTGATATCATGGGTGCCTACACCCATATACCCCCTTATCACCATTCCTTCAGCCATAATATTTTCAACCGTCTCTTTTGCAATACTGGCTGAAATTGCAAATCCAACACCCTGAAAACCGCCAGACCTGGTCGCTATCGCCGTGTTTACACC
>CAYJME010000105.1:0-10752 GCA_964370795.1 uncultured candidatus Brocadiaceae bacterium | reverse complement strand
AGTCCCCCTTAATAAAGGGGGATTCAGGGGGTTGTCTATGCCATTAAACGGTACGCGTGAACTGTTACCGTGCTTTTATGTTCAACTGAGATTACGAAGAAGTCTACCTTAGCCGGATTTTTATTAAAACTGATCCAGCAGCGCCTTCTTCTTTTCGTTGTAATCTTCTTCGGTAATTAACCCTTCAGACTTCAGGTCTTTTATCTCACGCAACTGGTCTTTTAAGCTCATGTCGTCCATGGCCTCTCTGAGAAGCTTTGCTTTTTTGTAATCATAATCCTCGTCGGCAATAATCCCATCCTTCACCAATTCACGGAGTATGAGGAGCTTGTTTTTTATCTTACTTTCTGTACGGGCTTCCTGTGCAATAGTTGCGGTTTGTGGCTGATTTGGCGCTATAACAGGGACGCTCCCACTGCTCATCTTTTCTTCTAACTTTTTCAATCGTACATCCAGGTCTGACGTGCCTACCTTAATCTTCTCATCGACAGTTCCTATTCTTTGCGCTACAGGTTGTTGATATGCATCATAGCCCAAATCAATAACAAGCCAGTTCCCATGTTTTGATTCCAAATACTGACCTGCAGATGGAACCAAAATCCAGAAACGGCTTTGTTTTACATCCGCCGGATTTTCGGTTGCCATGGTAAATTTTTTCTTTTCAGACATCGTATCGTTATACGTCTGAAACATGTGAATACGGCTGAAGACGATGTTCAGACTGTTACCAGACATGAACATGATACAATAATTCTGCTGGTCGGTTAATAACACCCGTTCAGAATAAGAAGAAACAGCAACAACCTGATCAGGCGTTGCAACAGAAAAAGCCTGTATAATCAGGGGAGTCAACTTTTTTATCTCGTCGTCCTGAAAGACCCTCAATGTCCCTTTTTTCTTTAACAGCCCTTTTTCCTCAAAGTAAACGTACGACAATGCATTCGTAATAACATTTCCCACTAATGAAGAGGGGTGATTGAATTGCATACGAGAACCATCCCTTTTTACCGGAAATTCCTCATGCTTTACCGTTATCATGCCGTCTTTATATGTATCTGCATAGATATTCCACGACCCGCAAAAAAGTATTCCCCAGATCATGCCTGCAAGTAAAACTGTTTGTTTTAACCGTTGATTAATCATGCAATTTACCCGATAATTTCCACTGCTTCAGAAAGATAATTTACCTCAATGAGTTCCATCCCTGACTCTTTACCGACACCCTTAGCGTTATTCCTGGGGATAAGCGCTTTTTTGAAGCCCAATCTTTGCGCCTCTTTCAACCGTATCTCGATTTGACTTACGCTGCGAACCTCACCGCCCAATCCTACCTCTCCAATAACTACCATATCCGATGGTATTACCTTTTCTTTAAAACTAGACGCAATTGTCATTGCAATACCCAGATCGGCTGCCGGTTCGTCCACCTGAACACCACCCACAATATTCACAAAAACATCCTGCCCCCCCAGTTTGAGTCCTATACGTTTCTCAAGGACGGCAAGGATCATGGAAACCCTATTATAATCTACCCCGCTGACCTTTCGCTCCGGCATACCGAAATTTGCCCTTGTTACGAGGGCTTGAATTTCAACCAATAACGCGCGCGTCCCCTCCATACAGGGAATAATGGTAGAGCCGCTGCTGATCCTCCGGCTTTGGGAAATGAATATTTCCGACGGATTATCCACGGGCTGCAATCCGGTTTTTCCCATCTCAAAAATCCCAATTTCATCGGTCGAGCCAAACCTGTTCTTCACCACCCTTAATATCCGATAACACTGGAACTTTTCTCCCTCAAAATAGAGAACGGTATCGGCCATGTGTTCCAGGACTTTCGGTCCGGCAATAATCCCCTGCTTGGTTACGTGCCCCACCAGAAAAATAGCAGAACCCGTAGATTTGGCCGTAATGATTAATTCATGGGCGCACTGGCGCACCTGCGCAACCGTTCCAGGCGCAGACTCCAGATTCGGTTTGTATATCATTTGAATAGAATCTATCACAACCAGGGTCGGTCGGGTATTGTAAATATTCTCTAAGATAAAATCCAAATTTGTTTCTGCAACAACCAATAAATTGTCCGACAGGATGGACAGCCGTTCAGCCCGAAGTTTCGTCTGTGCCACAGACTCTTCCCCGGTCACATAGAGAGTTGTGTACCCTTTTTTACTTACCTGCTGACAAACCTGCAGGAGAAGTGTAGATTTCCCTATCCCGGGCGTCCCCCCGATTAATACCGCCGAACCGACAATCAGGCCACCGCCCAAAATCCGGTCGAATTCCCTCACTCCAGTCTCAACACAGGGGCAATCCTGAACTTTTATATTTGTTATGGGTTGCGGCAACTCCCGAACGGTGGAGACTGATTTATTCCCCACACTGACAGGGGTGCTAACTTCTTCTACGGTGGAATCCCATTCTCCACAGCCGCCACATCGCCCAGCCCATTTCAGACTCTTCCAGCCACAATGCTGACAAACATAAACAACGCTTACTCTGGTCATATCAGTATGATAAATTCATGTCGCAATGAAAATGGTAATGTCGATTTATTTATGATCTTTACTATAACGCTGCTCCTGCAAACAGGTTTGAAAAAAAAAGGGAAGAGTTTAACTCTCCCCTTTTTTTTCTCACGCTATTTAAATTTATATCATTTATATACTACTTTCGGCGTTTGCCAAAGCAGGTTCCGGATTTTCAATCACCTCTTCAAAGAGAAGCTTGCCATCGTGCATCCTTACCTTTACGTGTTTTTTCCCCTCAAATCTACCTTGTAAGATTTCTTCAGAAAGCGGGTCTTCCAGGTAACTCTCGATAGCTCTTCGAAGCGGACGCGCCCCAAAGTTCTGGTTATATCCCTTCTCTATCAGAAAATCTAACACATCATCGGTAAGTGTAATATCAATATTAAAAGTCGCCAGTCTCTTTTTCACTCCAACCAATTCGATTTCAATAATCTTCTTTAAATCGTCCTTGTTTAATGGCTTGAAGACAATAATATTATCTATCCGGTTTATAAACTCCGGGCGGAAATGTTTATCAACCTCTTTCTTTAATTGTTCCTTGAGCACTTCATAAGAATGTTCGTCCGAAGCCTTTTTGAATCCCAGACTTGCCTGATTTTTGATTACATCTGCCCCGATGTTTGAGGTCATAATGATAATCGTATTGCGGAAGTCAACGTGCCGTCCAAAGCTATCCGTTAATTTACCATCTTCCATAATCTGTAATAACATGTTATACACATCAGGATGCGCCTTTTCAATCTCGTCGAGCAGTACCACGGCATAAGGACGACGTCTGATTTTTTCTGTCAGTTGTCCGCCTTCTTCATAGCCTATATATCCGGGCGGCGCGCCAATGAGTCGTGAAATATTATGCTTTTCCATATATTCCGACATATCGATCTGGATAAGCGCCTCTTCCTCTCCAAACAAAAACTTTGCCAGCGACCGCGCAAGATGGGTCTTGCCTACCCCGGATGGTCCAACAAAGATAAACGATGCCACTGGACGATTCGGATTCTTTAATCCCGCGCGCGAGCGACGTATTGCCCTGGAAACCGCTTTAACAGCATCTTCCTGGCTTATCATCATTTTATGGAGTTCATCTTCCATACGCAACAGTCGTTTTGCCTCTGCAGACTCGATGCGGGTAACCGGAATACCCGTCATTTTGGAAACAACCTCAGCGACAATCTCACCATTAACGATTCCTTCAACCTCCGCACGCGTCTCACGCCATTCTTTCTCAATAGTTTCCTTCTTCTTTTTTAGCTTATCCGCCTTATCCCTTAAACGGGCAGCCCTTTCAAAATCCTGAATCGCAACAGACTCGTCTTTGTCTTTTTCCAGTTTATTAATTTCCTCTTCGATATGCCTCAAATCAGGCGGCTGGGTCGTCGCTTTGAGTCTTACCCGCGCACACGCCTCATCAATTACATCAATTGCCTTGTCAGGCAGATACCGCCCGGTAATATAACGAATGGAAAGTTCTGTTGCAGATACTAATGCCTCGTCGGTAATTTGAACTTTATGATGCGCCTCATACCGGTCACGTAACCCTTTTAATATCTCTACAGTCTCGGCCTTTGAAGGCGGTTCAACAACAATCGTCTGAAACCTTCTTTCAAGGGCTCCGTCCTTTTCAATATACTTTCTGTACTCGTCAAGGGTAGTAGCGCCAACACACTGGATTTCACCCCGGGACAATGCAGGTTTTAACACATTCGATGCGTCAATAGCGCCTTCTGCGCCACCAGCGCCGACAAGGGTATGCAATTCATCAATAAACAGGATTACATTTTTAGCCCTTTTTACTTCGGCCATTACTGCCTTAATACGCTCTTCAAACTGCCCTCTGTACTTTGTGCCTGCTACCATCATTGCAAGGTCAAGAGCAACAATCCTGCGGTCTCTCAAAAGTTCCGGAATATTTCCCTGAATTACAGCCTGCGCAAGACCTTCAACAATTGCTGTTTTTCCAACACCTGCCTCCCCTAACAGTACCGGATTATTTTTGGTTCTGCGACAGAGAACCTGGATGAGGCGCTCAATAACGTCCTGACGTCCAATAACAGGGTCGAGTTCGTGCTCTCGTGCCTGCTGCGTAAGGTCGCGGCCGAAAGAATCTAACGCCGGCGTCTTTGATTTCCCCTTCTTTTCTTCCTTTTCCTGATTAACGTTACCTTGAGTTGCTTCAGACCCCAGGAGACCAATGACCTCTTCACGTACGTCTTCGAGTTTTACGCCCAAATTCAATAATACCTGAGCTGCGACACCTTCCTGTTCCCTGAGCAGTCCCAATAATAAATGTTCTGTGCCAATATAATTATGCCCCAGCGCTCGTGCCTCTTCCATCGCATACTCCAGCACCTTTTTCACCCGGGGAGTAAACGGCAATTGCCCCATAGAGACCAAATCAGAACCACTCTGGACAATCTTTTCGACTTCCAGACGTATCTTTTTTAGTTCTATATCCAGATTTTGAAGGACGTTGGCTGCAACACCGCTCCCTTCTTTTACGAGCCCTAACAAGATATGCTCTGTACCAATATATTCGTGGTTAAATCGCCTGGCCTCTTCACGTGCCAGCGCCATGACTTTTCTGGCACGGTCGGTAAATCGATCAAACATGATAACACCTATCCTTTCAAACTATCCATCTTTTCCAGGCGTTTTCTTACATACGCTGCACGAATAACATTCCTCTGTGTAGAAGTAAGTTCGCGCCCTTCTAACTTTTGTAAGTGACCCGGTAACGTGAGTATAAAAAGTTCATTCAACGTTTTCATCTCAACATCATTAATTATTCCCAAATTAACACCCATTCTGACCTGAGATAACAAATGCATAACCTCTTCAGATGAAATCGTCCGCGCTACCTTGAGCATACCGTACGACCGCCATACACGGTCTTCCAGTTGTTCCCTGCTTTCGGAAAGCAACGCCTTTCGCGCCATCCGTTCGTAGCTGGCAATTCTGGGAATTACACTTTCAATAATTTCAATAATCTCTATTTCCGACTTGCCGAGGGTGAACTGGTTTGAAATCTGATACAAATCTCCGGATACCTGCGTTCCCTCGCCGTAGAGTCCCCTCACCACCAGTCCCAGCTTCATAACCGCGTTGAACACCTTCTCAATATGGTGCGTCATTCCCAGGGCGGGTAAATGCAACATAACCGAAGCCCTCATCCCGGTGCCAACATTCGTAGGACAGGCCGTCAAATACCCAAACCGGGAAGAGTATGCATAATTTAACTTTTTCTCTAACTTATTGTCTATTTCGTCTATTGTCTTCCATGCATCTCTCAGTTCAAAACCGGAACGAATTACCTGTATCCTCAGGTGGTCTTCTTCATTAACCATCAGGCTAACAGTTTCCGATTTGCCGAATGCAACTCCCCTTTCGCCTTCTCCGCCCGCATGTTCCCGGCTGATAAGGTGTCGTTCTACAAGGAAGAGTCTATCAATGGTATTAACTTCTGCGAGATTTACATAACAGAGGTCAGGGATAAGCTCTGCTTCTCTGATTTTATCACGGAGGATTTCTTCAAGTTCCTTCTTTTGCTTAATATTAGCTCTGGAAAGAAAGGGATACCGCGCAACATTCCTCGCCAAACGAATTCTGCTACTAATTACAATATCTGACTCAGGTCCCGTTCCCCTCAGCCATTCACCGGTATTATCAGCCAGATCAGTGATCTTCAGTGTCATCGCCTGAAAGTTCATATATTTTATCTCTCAACTCAGCTGCCCTTTCGTAGTCTTCTTTTTCTACGGCCTTGTTCAATTCGTTTCGGAGCTGCAAGAGTTCATTCTTTTTAATTAATTCTTTTCCAGCTTTTGAAGGAACTTTACCAACATGCTGGGTCCCCCCATGCATCTTTTCCATGAGCGGGATTAAACCCTTTCTGAAAATCGTATAATCCATCGGACAACCTAATCGCCCGTGGGAACGAAATTCAAGGTAAGACAATCCACAGACCGGGCAAACTATCTTTGACATCTCATTTATCTCCGGCGCAACCTGGTTAATGAGGCTTGTCAATATCTCGGTCGGCGAAGGCATCTTTGCAATCTGCGAATTAAAACCCTGGGCGCAATCCTCACACAGATGCCGTTCCTTTTTAACAGACCCGACAATTTCTGTCAAATGCACCGTTGCATGTTTTTTATTGCATGATTCACACTTCATAGTCCGTTTACCCTCATCAGTTCTCACGATCAAACCCCATTCAGCTTTTCTCCCATTTTAGCACATCTATAACTTTTCCTAAAGAACTTTTTTCAGATAATATCTCCCGCCTGATTCTGTTTTCCTTCTCCAGGCAATCCATACCGTGATTAACCCAGACATCTGACTCTGCCAGAGGGATAACCATGAGCCCATCGTCATCTCCTGCAATCCAGTCGCCGGGGTTAATCTGAATTCCTGAGATATGGAGTGGCACATTAATCTCGCCAAAGCCCTTTGGTTCGCCGGCATTCGGCATTACGGTCTTTGTAAAGACCGGGAAATTTAATTTTCTTATTTCTGCAACATCCCGCATTGCCCCGTTAATTACCACACCGCTTATTTTTTTCTGCAACGCGCTCTGGGTTGCAAGCTCCCCCCAAACTGCAGGGCCAGTTCCGCCTGCATCAATTACAATCACATCGCCTTCTTTTGCAATATCGATAGCTCCGACCGGTTTTGCCCAGTCGCCGGGACACGTCCGGACGGTAACTGCTTTTCCTGCAAGTTTAATATTCTGATAAATCGGAAATAACCCCGTAATACTTCCCGCACGATGACTGCCGTCTGAAATATTGGCAGTAGAAAGCTTCATTAATGCTTCTCGTATCCCATCGCCTGAAACCCTTTTAAAAAGCGGCGTATGAATACCTCTCCGCTCTTTGAGCGCACGCTTAATATTTTCCGTTGCGGCCTTTGCATCCTCTGCTTTACTAATATAACCGCCAACAATAACAATACTTGCACCGGCGCGTATTGCATCAATTGCATTCTCTGAATTTATCCCGCCAGCAACGCCAACGGGTATCGTGACCTTACTTGAAATCCTTTGCAATAAGGAAAAAGGCGTTGCGCCACCCATCTGATCATCTATGGCAGTATGAACAGCGAGATAATCGGCTCCTAATTTTTCTGCCCGAAGAATGCGTTCATCGTTCACCTCGTTGGTGTGCATAAAATCCACACAGATTTTTATACCATAATTCTTCCCTGCCTGTATGCATTCTTTAATAGTCGAGTCAGGGGCATTCCCCATGACAACGGCAATATTTGCACCCGCCTTTGCCGCCATCTCAACCTCAGCGCGTCCGGCATCCATGGTCTTCATATCAGCCACAAGGATTATACCAGGAAACAATTTTCTGAAATGGCGGATTGCATTCATCCCTTCGCTTTTAATAAGCGGCGTACCTATCTCAACCCAATCGACACCGCCATCAATCGATTCCTGAGCGACTTTTGCAGCCCTGTGCAGGTCAACAAAGTCAAGCGCTACTTGTACTACCACGTCCATGATATTGTATTTTATACCTGATGGTGAAAGAGCTTTTATTCATAATATGAGGCGCCACAACGATCAGATTCCCACGTTGTTATCTTGGACACCACAACTCCCTCTGGCAAACGATTCTTGAGCTCATAATAAAGTATCTTTGCAAGGTTCTCCGTGGTCGGATTAAAAACACTGAAATCTGCAAGGTCATTTAAATAGGTATGGTCAAATCTGTTTAAAATTTCTCCAATAATCTTCTTCGCATCGCGAAAATCTATCACCATACCCAGCCGATCCAACTTATCGGCCTTCAGGACAACCTGCACCTTCCAGTTATGGCCATGGAGTTTTTCGCATTGTCCCTGATATTCCCGAAGGTTGTGTGCTGCTGCAAAATCCGTTTCAATAATAAGTTCAAACATTTTACCATACCATCAAATGGTTATTCGTTACTAAAATCACAGCAGGCATACTTTAACTCTTATCAAGATATCAAAAATGCATCTGCACGATTCACCGCAGATAATACGTGGTATGACGAAGCGAAGAGGTTGAGTGGTTACAAGGGTACGTTTTTAGTATAAACTCCACGCCTTGTCACTCTCTCATCTTCTTGCTTTTTCAACCATTCTGCGCCAAATCATCACAAAAAATCTTATCACTCCCAAAAATAAAAGTCAAGGAATATCTGACCGTCATTCTACACTTAACCTCCTATTGGAAAAATAGATAGGACGGTTCTTCGCTCCCGCAACCATCATTTTCGCTTGAATTGTTTCTGCAATTCGTCCAGAGAAAAAAAGAGGGTAGTGGGCCGTCCATGAGGGCAATTATGGGTATACGCATTGACACGTCGCCTCTTTTCCAGAAGCGCTTCGATTTCCTGGGGTTCTAATCTTTGCCCCGCCTTGACTGCACCCTTACAGGCCATAACGCTGATTAATTTGTTTAAAATTTTATCTTTACCTCGTATAGAATCATCCTGACCTAACCCTGCTAACAGGGCATCCATGAATTCTTTTGCATTGGTATGCCTTAAAATCTGGGGAAAGGATCGGACCACGACCGTATTCTGTCCAAATTCCTCAACCTCAATCCCTGCCGATTCCAAATATTCCTTTAAACTCATAATGCTATAAAAATCTTTCGGACTTAATTCTACCAATTCAGGAATTAATAAACGCTGACTTGGCGACCTGGAAGCACTCATACCCCTTTCTATTTCATGATACAAAATTATTTCATGCAATGCATGCTGGTCTATGATATTCATGCCATCGTCTGTCTCTTCGACAATAAAGGCATTGTGAATCTGGAAGTATTTCCTGATATTTTTATAGATATCTCCTGAAGTATAACTCTTTTCCATTGTTTCAACTTCTGCCGGAGTTTTAGAAGCGCCATCCACCGTATCTGATGGTAAAAAGGCGGGTTTCCGGCTTTCCCCATTACCGCCTCTTTGATTCGGATATGGAGTGTTGGAAATTTCTCCCCCGCCTGTGTATCCGGCGTACGAATGGATTTCATCGGTCTTTCCAACAGAAAATTGTTCCCACAGTGATTTCCGTATAACTTCCACTTCTCCAGTCTTGACCGCTTCCCTTTCCAACTTCTGAAGAGGGGTTAACACGTTAATGGACGGTGTCGATGACGTGCTTAAGCCTTCTTTTAATGCAGAAAAGACATGGGTGTATATCATACTGGTATTTCTAAAACGAACCTCGATCTTCGTTGGATGGACGTTTACATCCACCTCGGATGGTTCCATCTGTAGAAACAGGAATACGATTGGATACCGCTTGTGCATTAATTTTCCATGATACGCCTCGTTAATGGCGCGAAAGATGGCATTGTCCTTGATGTAGCGGCCATTCAAGAAGATGAATTGCATCCTGGCATTTGCCTTATTAAAAAAGGGAGGCGCTATATACCCGGAAAGGGCAAACTGCTCTTCTCTCAGAAACACCGGGATAAGTTGCTTTCTCATTTCCTCGCCAAACAATGTCGCAATTCTTTCGGCCGTATCCTTGACAGGCGGAAGATTGAACACCGTCCTGTTGTTGTGGATAAGGGTGAAGTGCATTTCCGGATAGGCGAGAGAGAACTTCGTGAGCACCTCAGAAATATAAGCCATTTCCGTAGGCACAACCCTCATGAATTTCTTCCGCACCGGGGTGTTAAAAAACAAATCACGCACCTCTACCTGTGTCCCCTCCGGCGCGCCCCGATCTTTAACATCGCCAGGGACTCCCCCATCAATCCTGATTTCGGCTCCATTGAGGGCGCCTTTCATCCGTGAGATAATACTTGCATGTGAAACAGACCCAATACTCGGAAGCGCCTCTCCCCGAAAACCCAACGTGTGAATCGCAAATAAATCGTCCGCATTGCTAAGTTTACTCGTGGCGTGGCTCTGAAATGCGAGGGAAAGGTCTTCTGCATCCATCCCGACACCATCGTCGACAACACGAATGAGCTTTCTGCCGCCATCCTCCAGATAGGTATCGATCTTTGTCGCCCTGGCGTCGATAGCGTTTTCAATCAACTCCTTTACTACCGATGCCGGACGCTCAATCACTTCACCGGCAGCGATTTTATTGGTAACGGAAGGGGGAAGAATTTTAATCTGTGACATACATCCTAGCGCAGCGTAGCCGCAACCAAAAAGATTTTGAGTAATACCCTAGCGCGGCGTAGCCGCAACCAAAGAGATACTAAATAACAATACGATCTTTT
>CAYJME010000104.1:0-10910 GCA_964370795.1 uncultured candidatus Brocadiaceae bacterium | reverse complement strand
ACCTATAGTAATGTTCCCTACTATTACTGCATATGCGCCAATCCATACATTATCACCAATGACCGGGCATCCCAAATGTTTTCCTCGATTTACCTGACCAATTATAGCGCCGGCTTGAATATTAACATTGTTGCCCAGCTTAGCGCCTGGGTTGACAAGAATCATACCTATATAGCGAAGATGAAGCCCTTTTCCAATTTCCGCCAGAGGATGTATCTGATAACCAAATTTATAGCTATAACGCTTCAATAACAGCCTGATCATTTTAAAAAGAATAATGCGATTCTTATAATACTGAGCAAGCCTTAACCAAAAAAGGTAACGTACAGAGGGAACAAACATATAGGCCACAATAAAAGAAGGCAAACCTGATTTACCTCCTGTATTTCGGTAAAAATCGTATCGAATCAAATTAATGAGTTCTTTTACATCCATAATTATCAAATTCCATTATAATTTTTACACTCGTTCCTGGTTTTACATTCCAGAGATATCTATTATGCCTTACATACCGACTATATACTACATTTTTATAATTCGTTCGGTCAAGAAAAACATTTAAATCGAATAGAGGATGTTTTCGTTATCCAAAGAGGAAAAACATGATTTGGCGACTTTGAACATAATCTCTCTGTTAGACAAGCCATAAGAGTCTGTTCTTGCCTGTCATTGCGAGCGATAGCGAAGCAATCTTTCTCTCAAAATCCATGAAAATCATGGGTTTGCTTCGCCTTGCTCGCAACTTCGGCTTCAGTCGTTACTCCTTCACAATGACACGACAGTAGGCTTTTTGCACAGACTCATAACCCTTAGATTTCCCATTTTTTGTTAATTTCAGTTAAGACATTTTTAGCCGTGAAACCAAAATGCTCAGCCAATACCTTTGCGGGCGCAGATGCCCCATAATGGTCAATTCCAACAATTATACCGTCCAGCCCAACAAATTCATACCAACAACTCCTTGCTGCGGTCTCGATTGCAACCCTTTTCCTGCAAGTTGGCGGGAGTATATGATTTTTATATTCTTCAGAACTCAATCTGAATAGTTCAAAACTGGGCATACTCAATAATCGTGCCTTTACTCCTTTTGCATGGAGTTGTGAGGTGACATCCAGGGCAACAGTAACCTCGGAACCAGAGGCCATAAGGATAATTTCCGGCTGTCCTTCAGCATCTTTCAGTATGTAAGCGCCATTTTTTACATTGCTTTGTGATGGGTATATTGTACGATTTAATACCGGAAGGTCTTGTCTGGTGAGTATCAATGCCGTAGGACCATCTTTGTGGTTCAGCGCCTCTATCCAGGATGCCGCTGTTTCTGTTGCATCTGCTGGTCTTATTACCCGGAGATTCGGAATTAATCGCAGAGATGGCAGGTGTTCTATAGGCTGGTGGGTCGGTCAGTCTTATCCCAAAAAGATACTGTCATGGGTGAAAACATAGACGACCTGAAGTTTCATTAATGCGGCCAGCCGAATGGAAGGCCGCATATAATCGGAAAATATCAAAAAAGTAGAACCAAAAGGAATAATCCCCCCATAGAGCGCCAATCCATTTAATATTCCCCCCATGGCATGCTCGCGGATACCGAAATGGATATTACTTCCGGCAAATGCACCTTTATCAATGGATGGAGAACTTTTGATATAGGTCTTTGTAGACGGATGAAGGTCTGCTGAGCCGCCAAGGAAAGATGGTATCTTTTGGGCAATTATCTGCAGCATTTCCCCTGATGCTGAACGGGTAGCCACCGAATCCTTCTTTATCGTTTTGAGTAGTTCAGTTTCCAAATTCTCCGGAATGTCTTTTTTTAAATAAACATCCCATAATTGCGATAAATCAGGATTTTCTTGTTTATATTTATTAAACGTGTTTTGCCAGTTTGTGTATTCCACCTGGAGCTCGGCGACACGACTGTTACAAAGCTGTCTTACCTCGTCAGGGATGTAAAATGTTGGGGTTTTAGGCCAACCAAGGTTTTCCTTCGTAAGTTCAAGTTCTTTAGCGCCCAGCGGTTCACCGTGTACTGAAGCTGAGTCTTGTTTATTTGGACTCCCCCTGCCAATGTGTGTCTTTGCAATGATTAACGAAGGCATTTCCTTTTCATTCCGCGCGGTCTCGATTGCCTTTGCAATTTCTTCGTGATTATGTCCATCAATTTTAAAGACTCGCCAGTGGTAGGCTTCAAACCGTTTTGCCACGTCCTCGGTAAAGGTAAGAGAAGTCTTGCCTTCAATGGTAATTTGATTGGAGTCGTAAATATAAATAATATTGGAAAGACCCAGATGTCCGGCAAATGATGCTGCTTCTGACGTTATCCCTTCCATTAAGTCGCCGTCACTTACCACACCGTAGATATAATGGTCGATAATCTTGGCATTTCCCTTATTGAATCGTTCTTCCATAATCCTCTGTGCCAGCGCCATGCCTACTCCGTTGGTAAAACCTTGTCCCAGAGGGCCAGTGGTTGTTTCTACCCCTGGTGTATGGCCGTATTCGGGGTGGCCAGGCGTCTTGCTTCCCAGTTGACGGAACTGCTTTAACTCTTCTAGCGGCAGGTCATAGCCAAAAAGATGAAGGAGTGAATATAACAACATGGAACCATGTCCCGGAGACAGAATGAACCGGTCTCGGTTAGGCCATTGAGTATCTCTGGGATTAAATCGCAGAAATTGCATCCACAGGACAAAGGCAACATCTGCAAACCCCATGGGAAGACCCGGATGCCCTGATTGCGCCTTTTCAACGCCATCCGCAGAAAGCATGCGAATGGTATTTACTGCAAGATTGATTTTGTTTTTATCTATGGTCTTAATGAGCATACAAAAATGCCCCCTTTCTTTATAATAATTCCCCTAATTTCTTCGATTTCAACGTTGCTGCCTCAACGGCGTTGATAAAGGCAGACCTGAGCCCACCATCCTCTAATTTGCTTATACCTTCAATCGTTGTTCCGCCCGGAGATGTAACAGCATCTTTCAACTGCGCAGGGTGTTGACCTGTCTCCAACACCATCTTTGCTGCGCCCATAACGGTTTGCGCAGCAAGGGCGGTAGATATGTCTCTTGGCAAGCCCATTTTAACCCCCCCATCAGACATCGCCTCTATAACCATGTAGACGTAAGCCGGACCGCTTCCACTCAGTCCCGTAACGGCGTCAAGATATTTCTCGTCCAGTTGAAATACCTTTCCAACGGCGTTAAAAAGACTGGATACCAATTTCCCGTCTTCGATAGTAGCATACTTGCCCGGCGCGTATGCCGTGGCTGAGAGTCCAATAAGACATGGGGTATTGGGCATTACCCGAATAATACGAATACCCGTCTGAAGTCGGGATTCTATAAAGCGTATGGGTATTCCGGCTGCTATTGATACGACAAGGTGGCGGTTCGTAATATCATTTTTCAAATTAATGAGCACCTCGTTCATCATTTGAGGCTTAACGGCGAGTATAATGACGTCGGCAAAAGACACAACCTCGTCATTCTTCTGAGTGGTCAAAACGCCAATTTCCTGGTTCAAAAGTCTGCATCGCTCCACGACCACATCGCTGACCATAATATTGCCTGAATTACTCAATCCGGCATTGATAATACCTTTGCAAAGGGCCTCGCCCATTTTCCCACCGCCAATAAACCCTATCTTTTCTTTGAGCATATGTGCTATTCCTTTTTAAATTTGCAGCAAGTAACTGAAAAGTTAACGTAAACTGTTAAAGGGGACAAACTTTTATTATGGCAGTATAACAATTTAATTCCTTCGAATTCTATATCTTTTTGTCTTTGCTTCACATTTTCTTTTTTACTGCTTATTCATACACAAAGCACAGGAACGAGTGCGGAAGCTGCTAAGTCATGACCACCCGCATAGCGGGTGGTCATGACTCCTCAATGGTATATAGTTCTATATCGCTTTCGGTGATTTTGCTCATTGAAACACTTTTATCAAATAACCATCAAATAAAAATCTAAGTCCAAAAGGGTATAGAGCAGGTGTAGTTATTTTGCGATAGATAATAGATATTGGACATATTTCAGGTCGCTCATACAGAGCTTTCTTTGATACTTGAATTTTAATGCCACAAACAGGTCGCCACTCTGTGGCTTATCGGCTCATCGCCTTCCATCTACAAACAGACTACCCCTAACGGGGCTACGTTGTTATTTCCATTTTTCTCCACAAATCGGTTTTTTAATCTTTCATCTACAAACAATCATCCATAATGAAGCTGTCATATAGCCTCTGTTATACTAATTTGACTTTCTCCGGCTCCATCGGAGCCAACTGTTTGTAGCATTGAATGCGAATAATATATTTAGCTCCGTAGGAGCGGCCTGTTTATTCTATCCATTCAAACAAATATTTTTTATCGTATTTAATTTCATATTTCTTCAAAAATTCGAGGTATTCTTCCTTAAAAGTTTTCTTTCTGTGATGCTCCGCCTGGTTTAGAATGTACTTGATAACCGTGTCAATGTGGCTTCTGGAATAAGAAAAAGCGCCAAATCCTTCCTGCCAATTGAATTTACCGGGCGTCCACTTGCTATCATTGATGAAATTTGAAGAACCGGCTTTTATGTCCCTTGCCAAATCAGAAATGGCAATGGATTGTTTTAACCCAACCAACAGATGTGTATGGTCGGGCATGCAAAAAACCGACAACATTTTTTGTTCGCGGTTTTGCACAATGCCGATAATATATTTCTGTAATTCTTCTCGATATTGTTTTGGGATAAGATTCAGCCTGTCTTTTACCGCAAAGACAATCTGAATGTAAATTTGGGAATAGGTATTGGGCATATTTCTGGTCGCTCCTGCAATTTCTAAAAACAGGCCGCTCCTGTGGAGCTTTATTTGTGTATGAATTATAATTCTACAAACAGGTCGCCACGCTGTGGCTTATCGGCACATTGTCTTTTACCGCTCCTCACGGAGCTATAGTAAATGTTAAAACCAAATGTTGCTTTTATAGTTTTTAGAAGCTCGGTATTTTCTGCGAAAACCTACTATGCTATATGACATTGTGTTTTGAGATTACTATACATTGTTATTTTCTTTTATTATTACAAACAAATCGCTCCGTATGGGATTTTCATATTGCCTTTGTTAAATTGATTTACCTTTTTCTGGCTCCATTGGAGCCTACTGTTTGTAGCATTAGAATACGAATAATATGTTTAGCTCCGTAGGAGCGGCCTGTTTATTTTTAATGATAAACTCTTTTAAGGTCTTTGTTGCCCAGATGCGGAATTGTGTTGCCTGATAGCTATTGACCCGGTAGCCAACGGCTATAATGGCATCTAAATTATAGAAATCAACGTCACGGGATACATCACGGCTACCCTCTTTTTGAACTATTCGAATTTTTCGAATAGTTGCATCCTCCTGTAGTTCTCTGCTTTTAAAAATCTCTTTGAGGTGGTAATTCACCGTATGCACCTCGACACCAAATAGTTCAGCCATTCTTTTTTGAGAAAGCCAGAAGGTTTCGTTGTTAAAAAGCACTTCGACATGAATGTCCCCCTCTTGTGATGAATAAAAGATAATATCAGAATATTGAGGGGTTAATTCTTCAGCCATACGTTTATCTCCATTTATTTCACTCTTACCTCTTCCAAAAAAGTGACTATCACATTAACCGGCTTATCCGTTTTTATCTCCTATCGAATAATCACTTTTCCATCCTTATAAGTACCTTTAACAGACAACATTTTACACCACCCGTTTTTGGTCATATTGCATGGGATACCAAAATTCAAATTCCTTCACCCTTATCTTTCTACTAATCAGCTTGGGTAATGCTTGGCCCATATAAGATATTGAATGCCAATGCCTTCTAATTCCTCAATGGTATAGAGTTCTATATCGTTTTCTGTGATTTACCCAACTACATAAAGTTTCGGTAATCATAAATTTTACCTTCAAAACGACTAAGCAGCCAACCTATTCGAGCTATTTCATTAGATGTCTGAATGGTTGCCGGTAGCTTTGAATATAGGTCGAAGCTGTTCCAGTTCATTTTGGTTAATCCCAATATTTCTGTGGCAATGGTACTAATATTACTTGCTCCATAGTGCTTTTTTATTCTCAACGGGACTGGAATATTTTTTCCTCCTAAGTAATAGTTTCTACGATCATCTTTAACGGATGGGACTATACCATGTGTCCACAATAGGGCTGATGTGCTATCCAAAAGAAAACAAGTGCCCCGCGATAAAGGAAATGGATGAGGATGAAACTGTCCATCTTTTAAATACAACGAAATAAATCTTGCATCTTCTTCAAAATTTATTTCAATCAGGTCTATTAGTTCAATACCGGACTTCTTCAAACTATCAACGATACCATTGATTTCATCTTTTTTGAAATGGGTTCTTTTATGTACCACAACCCTTGTAGGCAAATCGCCTATTGCATTAAAAAATAACTCCCTGATGAAAACTCCAAATTTATAAGCATCCTGGTATGATAGAAAGGGATTATTCTGCCGGTCGATGTAACAATCTTCAACCCTTGATAGCTTGTACTTTAAGCCCTGACCATGTGCATTATAAATGTGGCTACAACCCAATACCACCTTTTCCTTTTCCCGCTTATGGTTTACACTGTAACCAATACCAACAAAGGCTGTTTTCGGTTCTAAGCCTGTCAAAATCCAGGGTGTTCTTAAGGCTTTTACATAAAAAGATAACGACAACCACCAGTTAACCTGGCAGACAAGAGGATCACTTAGCGTATCTTCCCGAATAAACTGTGTAGCAATACCTTTTTGGGCTGCGTAGGCTTTGATATGGTCGTGCAAATCAAATCTTTCCTGTTCATCATCAATTCTGGTAAAAACCTTCCAAGCCGATGGAATAAAAATTACAAGTACCAACTTTTTGCTGACTGCTTCCAAATTGTCAATCCGTTTTTTGATAGTGGCTAATAATTCCAGCGCTATTTGCTTTAAGTCCTGTGTATTCTGTGGTAAGTTGCAATCTTGCCAATGCTCACTTTTGGTGTGCGGAATATTCAAAGGAATGCCATAAGCCGATAGAAAGCCTGGGTAGTCAAGCAAATAGTCAGGGTTGTAACTTCCTGTGCCTTGTTGTTGATTCAGGCGGTTCAGAAAATTGAAAAATTTATCACTGAAGGATACGGGACATATAACGCCAAGATTAATTTCTCTATTAAACACATTCCCGTTCAACGGGAAATCATAGGGACGGTTCTTCACCAAACCTCGCATTGGATGAAAGTCTTTCGTTATGTTAGCGGTGTCTTTATGGATAAACTCCAACTGAGGTTCCGAATATTGTATTCCGTTATGAACTAAAGTTTTCTCATTAAAGTTTTTTGGTAAATATTTTAGGCCAGATTCTGTCCTAGCTTTCATTAAATTAACGTGCATCGTATCCGGACTGATGGAGAACTTAAAGCCACTGGCAGACTGGTGCGGGTAGTCAAATTGCAAACGCTGACTTGTTGGGAAAAGTATTTTTTTCCATTTGTCCAGAAAAGTGTCAAAGTTTGGGTTGGGCTGTCTTTTCAATAATCCGTCATAGTATATGCGGGCTATTTCTTGCTTTGTTTCCTTGGATAGCTTTGCTAAATCGGTAAGTGCAAAATCTGGTTGCAGGCTAATGTATGCATATTTGTGGTCGAAGAATAATGAAATTTTTGCTGCTTCAAATATTTCAAAAGTATCAATGCCTACAACGATACTCTTCTTGTCTGTCGCTTTCCAGATTTTTTCAAAACTATCGTTTATCAGGCTATATACCTGGCAAATACCATTGATAATAGCTTTTCGGTATAAATTCTTGAAAACAGTTTGGATTTTCAGTTCTTCTGCTGTTACCGGTGTTCGGCTTACTTCGCTTTTTATTCTGTTGCCAAATACATTATGAATATCAGAAAGTGTACCAAGTGCATATACCAGTTTCTTAAGCGGGGCTGCTACGATGGTAGAATTTGCTGTTAGCTCCTTTACGGTTTGCCAGAGCTTTTCAACTTCACTGAATTCCATTTCAAATTGGAATACTTCTCTTGGAAAGGAAAACGGGAACATGTTACCGCGGATTACTGTGTTGGTATGTTTTACCTCCATTGAGAAAGGCGTTCTTACCCAGGCATCGCCTTGAGTAGCCTTGAATATTTGTTCGGCTTTATCTTTGAACTCCTGTTTGTTTTCGAAGCAGTTTCTCGCCAAGTGGATAAGGGTATTATCAAAGCCGTCTGTCGGTACAAAATAGGCATCCCTTCCAGCCTTGCGGGCTTCAAGTAGGAGTTCTTCCACTTCCGTTTTTATTATGTTCCCATACCCACACCAAAACAACAAACCCGGTCCTTTCTTTGCATACGCTTTCTTTAATGCACTCATTAGGGAGCGGTCGCGTCCGCTATAGCCCAAAACAATTAAGTGCTTATCGTACAGGTGATGGGTCAAGGCATTTACAAATGTTTCGTTTTGTGTGTCCAACTCAGTGTTTGTGTTTTTTAATGGATCAAATTTAAAATCACCGTGCAAGGCTACACAAAGCAACTCATTGCGGCTGGCCGGACGGTGTATTCGATTTGCTGTGTCCAGTGTAATATCAATGGGAGTGATACCCATTTGATGAGCAGATTTAACTACCAGACCGTCAAAATTGGTAGTGAATACAGAGCGAACCATCCCGAATTGAGCCAATAAGCATAGCAGCTTGTATCCAATGTAAGGCTCTTTGCCTCGACAGATATTTTCAAAATACTTCTTTCTTACTTCATCAATTGGGTAAGCTATCAGTGCATATTTGGAATACTCGCCCGGGTCGTTCAGTAGCGGGTAGCAGCCTTCGTTGTCAAGCCATTTTTGAATGCTTGTCCTTACTGCCTCCGTTTTGTATTCTTTGTATTGATCTGCCAAGTTGGGATTTTTAGAGACAAAAATATCTTTCTTCCATTCCCAGATACAATCTTCAGCAGGCTTTACCCCAGAACTGATGGAAGCACCAGCACCCAGCAGAAAAACGTGATCGTTATCAACGTTCTGTTTTACCGATCGGAGAAAAGCATCGTATGGTAATAGAAGATCACTCATTATTTATTTTTATTTCCCCACGCATCAGCTTTGGCAATAGTATATCCCGCAAGCAAATAACGTTTTGGATTTGAGCATAATTCATTTCTTTTTTTTGCCAATATTCTTTTATTATTTGTGAAAATTGAAGGACTTTATTTTTGGGTGGTAAATTGAACTCTGTGATTTGAAGACCATCAATAGCTAACATGTTGACAGTTGAACCATTGGTTGCACCTATGATTTGTTCTCTGACTTTTGGCGTTTTTATGAGGTAATAGACAAACTGGCTTGTTAGATACGTATCTTTTCGAATAGATAGTTTATAAATGTGTTGGCTGAATATTCCATTCTTGCCAAAATAATTTGGCACAACAGCAGGAAAACCAATTAACCGAAATTTGTGTCCTTGCTCAGTATTCGCCACAATAATATCTCCGGACTTTACAATATGTCTGTCCCTAAAATCACCTTTATAATATTTTATTCCTTCGTATTTGTAACCTCCACCTTCATAAATAGAATTGAGATTGTGCATTGGAATACCGTTTCTTTCATCTGAAAGTCCGCTACCTTTATAGCTTAGCCCTCTTGCTACTTCTGTATGCTCTGTAAAAGTTGTAGTTTCCCAACTGTCCTCCGTTTCCTCCACAAACCACTGCCTGAACAACGTCTCAGCCAATGCCTCTAAGGTTTTGTTCTGGCGGTGCAGCAGGTCTATCTTGTCATCTAAGCTGCTGAGGATGGAGGCGATGGATTTTTGTTCCTCTATGTTATCTGTTATTTGAACATCAATTGAATTTAATAAGTTCTGTGTTAATAGAGGGTGACTTGAACCTTCTGCAAATTGGTTTAGATTGAGATTTTTAAGGAAGTAAAAAAGGAACTTAGTGTCAAAACCATTTTTAGGTAAAGCAAACAATGCGTTATCAGAAATCCATATTTGCTTATTTTCATAATAAACCGAGCCACAGTAAGCGCCTACTCTTCCAATAATAGTAACTTCATTTTCCGAATTGAATTGATTTGTATAACCTAAAATTCCATTACCACCATAAATAGGAAAAGTACCTTCTTTGGCAGGTCTTGATTTACCATTTTTAAATTCAGCAACATCCTTGAGTTTATACTCCTTCCACTCACCCATTAACATTTACCTTTGTGCTTTTTGTTTTTCACTTAAATAAATTCAAATAGGGATCAAAGAGGAAAAGGCGATAGCGGGTCTTGCCACTTACCTCTTTTAAAATGCCTTGTTGCATAAATAGATTAACCAGTCCATTAGCGGCTTTTGTGCTTAGGTTGCATATTTCCTCAGCCTGCCTTACATGGATAAAAGGCTCTTTGAACAGATACATGAGCAAGACAAGCGCTGCCTGGGTGCGTCTGCCAGCGGTATTACGTAATGTGTTTTCAACATCCTCTTTCAATTTCAATATTTCCGAAAGTGTGTTGGATGCCTGCCGGGCTGTTTCATCCACACCTGTCAAAAAATACTTTAACCAGTGCATTAGGTCATTTTTCTCCCGCACACGGGTTAGGTTATCGTAATACAGGCTTTTATTTTTCTCAAAAAATACCGAGAGATAAAGGAGGGGCTGATGCAATATTTTTTTGCTTACCAAATAGAGTGTGATCAGCAATCGGCCTATTCGCCCATTACCATCGAGAAAAGGGTGTATGGTTTCAAACTGGTAATGAGCTATGCCAATACGGATAAGTGCAGGTACGTGTATGTCCTCGTTGTGTAAAAAATTTTCGAGGTCGCCCATTAGTTCATTGACATAGGTATGCGCCGGCGGAATAAATAGTGCATCATTCAAACTTGCCCCGCCAATCCAGTTTTGGCTTTTGCGAAATTCGCCTG
>CAYJME010000103.1:0-10990 GCA_964370795.1 uncultured candidatus Brocadiaceae bacterium | reverse complement strand
TTGTCATTGCGAGCAAAGCGAAGCAATCTTTCTCTCATAAACAAACAGTACCTCCTGATAAGGGGTGAGGGGGTTGTGAAAAACTTACAAAAAAAGATGTTTTTACACAGTAATACTATAGAGTGTTATTGAGCAATTTGCCTGCCATGGGGTTGTTTGTTTCTCTGACGGTATGATAAATACATTTCAAGTCTATGATAAAGCAGTGGTTAGCAATTATTAAAAAAACAAGGAGGATGTCTGTCATGCCATGTATTACTACATGGCATGAACGTGAACAGGTCATTTTTGTCATGCCTTTTATGCAAAAGGCAAAAAAGTCCTTTATTTACAAGCTTTTTTGGTGGGACAAAATTGTCCTGGCAGGATGGATAGTTTGTCCTGATTTGAACGTCCGCGCATCTATATTATGCTTTTTTATGAGCTGCCAGAATGCCCTCCGATTCTTTTGAGCGGCCTGGGCTGCCCTTGTTATGTTGCCCATGTGTACCACCAAAAGTCCACGGATGTAATTCTTTTCAAACTGATCAACGACCCGCTCTTTTGTTTTCTGGAAAGATTCCCCACACGCCTTCGTCTCCAGTCCCGGAAGGATGATGTCTGCGCCTTGAATGACCGCTTGCCCGGCAAGCGCTACGATTCTTTCAATAAGATGTTCCAGTTCCCGAATATTTCCTGGCCAGTCATATAATGCCAGTTTTTGTATAGCGTCAGGGGTTACCTCCATCATTTTCCTGCCAAATTCATGCGTATATTTGGCAAGGAAATGATGGACAAAGAGGGGGATATCTTCGCGGCGTTCACGTAAAGGAGGCAGGTTGATGTTGAGAATATTTAACCGATAGTATAAATCTTTTCTGAACTTCCCTTCTTCCATGGCCATTTCGAGATTACTATTTGACGCTGTAATAATGCGGACATCAGCCCTGCACAGTTTACCAGAACCCAGCGGACGGTATTCTTTATCCTGCATAAAACGCAGGAGCTTAACCTGTATCTGCAGGGGAAGGGTGTCAATCTCGTCCAGGAACAGGGTGCCGCCGCTCGCTTCCTGTATTAATCCCGCTTGTAAGGCGGCAGCGCCGGTATAAGCGCCCCGTTCATGGCCAAAGAGTTCGTTTTCAACTAATTCCCCAGGAATAGCCCCACAGTTAACAGGGATAAAGGGTTTACCTGATCGTGGACTGAGATAATGGATAGCACGTGCGCATACTTCCTTCCCCGTGCCTGTTTCTCCCTGGATAAGAACCGTAGCGTCACACTTTGCGATAAGGGGTATTTTCCTTATTTCTGAAAGAAAAACGGGACTTTCTCCCACTAAATGTTTAAGTCCGAGCTTTTCCTTGAGTTTGTATGTCAGCGTATCAGCCGTTTGTTTATGCTTTAATAATCGCCAGATGCGGGGGAGGATATCAATTTCGCTGAACGGCAGAGTTATAAAATCGGCAGCGCCACTTTTAAGGAGTTCAATCGTTTCGTTCGAATTCTTGCCTTGCATGACAACAATAATGGGTAGTTTTGGGATTTCTTTTCCCAGGAACTCAAGCATTTGACTACCCTGCTTCAAGGGACGCTGGGATAATCCAAGAAAGATTATATCCGGATTAATCTTGAGGATCGTGTTTAATAATTTACCTGAGGACAAAGCCAGCGTAAAAACTTCGCCTGGTTCTTTCCAAATTTGTACATGAACCTGTGAAGATGATTTAAAAATTTTCCGGAGACCGTTGCAAAGATCGCCCGTGGGATTTGTATCCAAGAGAAATATTTTGATATCTTTTTCCATTTTTAACCCCCTCTCTGATCAAATGTAGTAGTCAATCCCTGTTTATGAAATTCCAATTAGAAATTTCAAAACACTCTCATAGCGCGGATAGTTTATCCCTATAACCGCTTGCACAGGTCAAATAGTTTAAACAGATTAATCCGTTTAAACAGCTTATTAACGACCACAAGGGATAGGCGCTACAATAAAAATCGTTTTGTTTTGCAAAGCAAAACCTAATTGGTGGGCATTGTATCAAATTTTTAAAACCTTGTCTGTGATCTGGATCACATTTTAAAAATTTATTTTAACAATTCAACGGAAAGAATTATCTACAGAGGACTTAGAGAACACGGAAGGCGTAGTATTTTATAAAAATTCGTTACATTTTTCGGCAAAAACACAAGAGAAGCATTACGCAAAGAATAAAGAATGATACATGAAATGGGGGAAATTCTGTTTGATGCTAAGGTAATCCTTCAATACAACACCATACGTATTGCCCGCAAACCCCCATAAATATTGCAAGATTGAACCCGCCCGGAAATTACGGTGTTTCATAATCGATCACCCTTCGTTCAACGCTCACCCCTCTGATAAATTGCACAATTTTTGCGTGTTCCGGATGTTTTTGATAGGTATTCAAATCTTCAAGAGAGGCAAATTCTGAATAGAGCACAGCGTCAGCAGATGCATCGGTATGTAAGACATCAATACCCACCTCGATGCGTTGTATTTCTTTAATCTTACCATTTAATGACTCTAATAATATTTTTATCTTCCGGGCATTTTCAGCCTTTGATTCACCCTCTGCAAAATCCTTCAGTTTCCACATCACGATATGTTTGATCATAAATAATTGTCCTCTAAAATTTCGTAACTATTCAGCGTGTTTGAGCAAAAAGTACAATATATGGCAAAAACCCCTTAATTTGCAGTTTCTGGTAACTATTCAGCGAAAAAGGAAAATCCCGAAGGGACGACATGATTATAGAAAAAAACATACACCACAATATTCAACCCCATAGGGGTGAAATAGTGCAGAAACAATAAAGCTCTGTCACCCCTGCGGGGTTAACAATAATTGGATAACAACATTACTATAATAATTACATCCCTTCGGGATTACAGAATCAATGTTTTGTTTGTTCATCGTGGATTGTAGGTAAAGATACGCTGAATAGTTACAAAATTTCTTATTTACACTATCTTAGTTGTACCAATACAATGGGGCATCATCCATACACTGCAACGACAGAAATATGGATGCCCCTTTCATCAGGCCATTTTCCTTGACTGTCTTTGTATTACTGATAAAATGAGTGGGCATTTTACATTTATTATTTATCATTAGTAACAGTTCAGCTAACTCGCAATAAATGCAGAATTACAACCCCCTTGCCCCCTTTTCTAAGGGGGATTTCGTTAAGTCCCCCTTAGTAAAGGGGGATTCAGAGGGTTGTCTCTGCCATTAAACGGTACGCGTAAACTGTTACCATTATTGGAAGTCAATCTTACATTTTCAGGATACAAGTACATGGACAAATACGAACAAGAACGTCTTGATAAACTCCACAAATTACGCGAAAAGGGGATCGATCCGTACGGGAAACGCTACGATAATACCCAATCCATACAATCAATAATAGAAAGCTTTGTGCCTGAACAAAACGACATAAAAGTTAAGGCTGCCGGACGTATTTCAACGATGAGACCGCACGGAAAGACTGCCTTTCTCGATATAAAAGACTGGTCCGGAAAAATACAGATATATATAAAACTTGATAACGTCGGCCACGAAAAATTTGAAACATTTAAACACTTTGACCTTGGCGATATTATAGGCGTGGAAGGTGCACTTTTCAAGACCCGAACAGGAGAAATTACCATTCATGCAGAAGATTTCACCATGCTCACGAAATCCCTTCTGACGCCCCCTGAAAAATGGCACGGACTGAAGGATGTTGAATTACGCCACCGTCAGCGTTACGTTGATTTGTTTACGAATCCTGATGTCATGAATACGTTTCAAAAACGCATCAGGATATTGAAGTCTATCAGAAAATTCCTGGATGACCGTGGCTTTGTAGAGGTCGAAACACCCATGATGCAGGCAATACCTGGCGGCGCTGTGGCAAGGCCATTTATCACCCATCACAATGCGCTCGATATAGACCTCTATTTGCGGATTGCCCCCGAACTCTATCTCAAGAGACTGCTGGTAGGCGGAATGGAGCGTGTCTACGAAATCAACCGTAATTTCAGAAATGAAGGGATTTCCACCCGGCATAATCCTGAATTTACCATGATGGAACTCTATCAGGCATACAGCGATTACCATGGTATGATGGAACTTACCGAGAGCCTGATCACATCGCTGGTAAAAGAACTCTACGGCGGATATGTAATCCCTTTTGGAGAAAGAACCATTGACATGACGCCTCCATGGCGACGCGCCACCTTTTGTGAACTTATAGAAGAACTCGGCGGCGTGCGTTTTGAAGACGAAGAAGGGCTGGTTAAAAAGTCAAAGGAACTTGGGCTGGAAACGAAGGGTGTGGACAGGGACAACATGGCAAACAATATCTTTGAACAGGTAGTGGAACACGCCCTCATTAATCCTACTTTTGTGATTGATTACCCTACTTCCATTTGTCCACTAACGAAGACCTGTGAATACGATTCACGTTTTGCACAGCGATTTGAGTTATATATTTCAGCAATGGAAGTAGCCAATTCTTATTCTGAGCTGAACGACGCCATTGAACAAGACAAGCGGTTCCGTGAACAGCTTGGCACAGAGGCCGATATTACGGGAAAGATCGACGAAGACTTCCTGACGGCCTTAAAATACGGAATGCCCCCGGCAGGCGGTCTTGGCATTGGGATGGACAGACTTATTATGCTCTTGACCAACAACGTCTCCATACGTGAAGTCATCCTCTTCCCCCTCCTGAAACCAACGGGGCAATGACACATCTGGAATCAGCATGTTCCATAACAAGCGGTCAATAAATGCCGAATGTCGAATGTCGAATAAAGAACATCGAATATTGAATTGAATAGAAGTTTATTTTATTCTTTATTCGGCGTTCGATATTTCCGAAAAAATAAAATCCATCGTTGCGCATGCAGAACATGAAACCCTGTAACAAATTTACATTGCATTATTTTTATCTACACTGCAGGTAAGGCAATGATTTTCTGTTAACGACTCTCCGAAGAGAGCCGTTTCCTGTATATAATCGTTGCACGAACTGCATCGTAAGTGTTTTTGTACAACAGGATTTTTTCCGTAGTATCCCAGGGTTTCTATATTCGTGAGAACGATTTCCTTTCTCCGCTCAAATCCGTAACAGGCTTCGAGAAATGAGTGGATGTCAAACCGTGTTGATGCAACCAGCACAATCGAGAACGCTGCCTCTGATTCATCACATGGCTTAGCCCTGTCGATTCTTGCATAAATTATTACCACATTTTTTTTGTTTTTTGCATCCACCTTGTATATCGTTCTGTCATCTCTTTTTAATAAGGTATGTTTGACATAGTTTGCGTGGAGGTATTCTCCCAATTTTTGTTCTATATAAGGCGCGGTAAACATTTTGGCAAAAGACAGCCGGTAGAGGATATATTTCACATCGAGAGGATTATGGGGGTCGGTGAATTCTTTAATTTGAAATCCCCGACAATGCTGTTGTATACGTCCGGTATTTTGCATAAGCGCTTCATGGTTTAGGTGCGCTTCTGTTGTATCGTTTAAGAGAAACACAAGGTCATAGACGTTGATGCCATAGGTTAAGTCTGTTGCGGGTTTGTCTGTCCCTATTTCTCTTAAATGTCCTGATAATGAATAATAATATGGCGTTATTTCAGGCATTGCCAGCATGAGTGCGCGGGCAATGGCATTTCCCATAAATCGTTTCGGGACTAAATGCATGGATGCATCAATTTCAACAACCGTCCGCACCCTCATTCTCTTTTGTTTTATGGTTGTAATACGATTGAGTTCTTCGAGGAGGAATGGCGGGGAAATTTTGTGATGTGTGATCTTTTTTATATGGGCGCCCGATGGACATGCGCCGCAGCCAAGACAGTTCGCATCCACGTCAGGACGGCCGAGGCAGTATTCACGTTCCATAAACCGGGTTGATTGCTCGTATTCATCCCACAAAAATTTCTTTGAAATACCCGTATCGATGTCGTCCCAGGGGAATGCGCTGCCTTCTTCCTTGTCGCAAAAATAGCGCTCTTCAGATAACCCCAATTCCGTTAAAGAGGCACGCCAGTTCCTTACAACCTGCTTTGGCACACCATTATAATAAACAAAATCGTCTGTGATTGATGAACGAATAAGGGCCGGGGTTAATCGCCGATCGCCCATGGCCAGTAATTGCATGAGCCACGTTTCTTCATGGGCAGCGCTTTCACGGAATTCCATACCATGAAACTTGCAGATACGTTCAATTTCCCTGATTGTCCACTTGTTGTCTTCCTGAGCTGTTAAACACCCGTGAAATTGCAGGGGGGTGTGAGGCGGATAGTAAAGAGGCGTCAAACTAAAAATGATGCGTACCTTGCTATCCGACATACTTTTTAAATCTGCCAGACGTTTTACAAAATTTCCAAATTCCAGAAAATCATTGTCCTGTTCCAATCCTGTGTTGATGAGGAAAACCTTTAGTTCTCTAATACCTCTTTCAAACAAGAATTCACATGCCGTGTAGATTTGTACTTCGGTAAGATTTTTGTGCAGACACCTCCGTAGTCGTTCACTGATACCTTCCATCCCGCAGCTTACGGTTGTCTTTCCAATGATTTGCTGTACTTCCGCAAGGAACCGGTCTGTTGAGAGGAGATCGAATCGCTGACTTTTCAAACTGATGTTGGCTATTTCTTTATAGAAAGATAAGATCAGGGGATAGAGTTCTGCGTGGGTATTAAAATTAAAGCTCAGGAGATTGATCGTGTCAAGTCCCTGGTGCGCCTTTGCCTTTCTCAACCCTTCCAGGAGTTTTTCTAACGATCGCTCTCGATACGGTTTCCGCTCCCAGCTTTCGGCGCAGAATGAACAAAAACAGGGGCATCCGTTGCTAATCTGAAGAGTTCCTACACCCAGATTTTCCGCTTCATACCAGAGAGGTCCTGATTCGAGTGTCCTCACCTTGTCAAGGTCGTACACAACTGCGCTTTTTACCGGATGCGCGACGTATGGTTCTGTCGGCACAATTTCTACCAGACCTGCATCAAGTTGTTCATTATTTTCTTCCAAAGACAGTCCCCCTTTTTCAAGGAAGGATTCTGAGGGATTCAGCGCAGTATTGTGATTGTGGTGATTTATATTGTGTGCAACCGTTCTATACCGATGCTCGTATTTATCCGGCTCGTAGAATCCATCCACCTTTCCATGACATTCACGCAGGATTTCTGTTTTACTACAACCGGACAATTTCCCTTTTTTCACAATCTCCAGGAATTGCTTTATGGCAAATTCCCCCTCGCCAATAAACACGGCATCTACAAGGCCATAATTATCTTCAAATCCTTGTTCTCTTATGGGGCCATGTAATACCGAGGTGACCGCCGCACTGGCGCCCCCAAGGATAATCAGGGGGACATCGGGACGTTTCATACGTTCAGTCTTAAAGAGTGGAATACCTGAATAATGTAATAATTTGGGCAGGTTTAACAATTCAAGGATGAAGGAATTGCTGATACCCAGCACATCAAATGTGCATGGCGGTTCTTTTGTGGTTGTGCCTACCCAGAGGGGAATCTTTGATGCAGTCATTACTTCCATATCTTTGGGTGGGGGGAGAAAGGCAAAATCGGTAAACACACCCTCAACCTCCTGGGCAATCTGGGCTACGAGCGAATGGGAAATGGAAGGTGTTACATCACGGTAGGTAGATAATCTGCAGATCAGAAATCGCACCTTCGCCTGAGCAAACAAGGCGGGTTCCATGGTATTGGGTTCTTCGCCCTTCAGCCACAATCCTGCCAGCGAGAGTAAATGGTAATGCTTTTCGTACCACTGCCTGATCTCTTGAGAGGATTTGAGACAATCGTAGGATTTAATATTAAACATATAAATATTTTGAAAGATTCGGTCGTCCTGTGGAGAGCAGAGTTTTATTAATAAGTGTGTATGACATCTGCCATTCAGAGCAGATAATATTTTCCATCAACTTCATTATTTTACCTATAGGGTGCTTTGATATTTTAAATTACCGTAAGACTTTATTTGCCCAGGTAATAAACTCGGATATAGTAAGTACCTCTATAGACTTATTACGATTATGTGAATCTGTATACTTTTTTTGTTGAACAGCTTCTTTTAGCCAAGGTATTGCTCCTTTTTTGAAACCCTTCCCATCGATAATGATTACAATATTATTTTCAGGCATTGCCTCTATCGTGTTGAGATATAAGTATGGAAGCTTTTCATCTACAGAACCGCCAGATTGTTGCCATTTACATTCAATCCTGATTTCAAAATCATATTTTTCTGACTTTGCCAAAAATTCTGTGTATCCTTTGTGTTTATATATCGTAGTAAAGGGAACATTTGTGAGAAGTAATTCTTTTCCATATCTTTCAGGATGTGCGCTCCATTCCCTGTGGCTAATAATTTCAAACTCTTTATTCTGGAATACTGTTTTTACTGTCTGTTCCAAGGTGCTGCCTGAAACATTTGCCAGTTCCCCTTGTTTTTTTACCACATCATCTCCTACCAAAAAATTTATTGGGCAGCAACTTTCGAATATGAAAATTGGTTAATCACACTATCGCCTAGAATACTTTTCAATCTTTTTACTGATACATCGAGATATTCATCCTCTAAATCAATTCCTACATATTTTCTGTTAAGTAAAACCGCCGCAATACCTGTTGTCGAACTTCCACAAAATGGGTCCAACACTAAATCTCCTTCTTTTGTAGAGGCAAGAATGACTCTATTTAAAAGAGCCACAGGTTTCTGTGTTGGATGTTTCCCAAATTTTTTTTCTTCAGATGGAGGTGCCGAAATTTCCCAAATATTACGCATCTGTTTGCCATTGTTTATTTTCTTCATTAACGGATAATCAAAATGATGTTTACTTTTTTCATTCTTTGCAGCCCAAAGAACTGTTTCTGTTGAATGGGTAAAATATCTGCATGAAAGATTTGGCGGGGCATTGCGTTTATACCAGACAATATCATTGAGTATCTTAAATCCAAGTTCTTGCATAGCATATCCGACTGAATGAATAATGTGTGTTGTCCCCGAAACCCAGATAGTGCCATTCGGCTTTAAAACACGCTGGCACGCCTTCAACCATTCGAGGGTAAATTTATGATTTTCTTCCACCCCCCTTGATTTATCCCATTTCCCCTTATTTACCGAAACCATTTTACCGGCGTGGCAGGTAATTCCTCCGTTTGAAAGAAAATATGGGGGATCGGCAAAGATCATATCAACGCTGTTTTCCCTGGCCTGATTTAATATGGCAATACAGTCGCCCTTGAGCAACCTTACTGAATGTACCGGATCGTCATAAAAAACCGTAAAAGGTTTATCCTTTGCGTATGTGGCCGCTTCCTCAGAAACATAAAACTCTAAAGGGTTTTCTGGCACACTGCAGGGCTGTGCATTTTTCAGATCATGCTTAATTTTTGTGTTCCTAATGCTTTTCTCTGGCATATTTTCTCCTGCAAATAAACCAGTCGCTTTTTTATGTTTACTCTTCATTTGGTATTGTGTTTGAGAGTAGAAACTGCTTCTCTTGTTTGTCGTTTGTTTACCAACAGATACCACAAAAATCCCGCAACGAGAGCGCCAACAGTATCTGCCGCCCAGTCGAGCACCTCTACTGAACGGTGGGGTGTAAATAACTGATGGAATTCATCAGATCCAGCATAGAGGGAAGTAATGACAATTGCCAGGATAATCTTATATATACTTTTTTTCCCAATCTGCACGGAGGAAAGCGACCAGCATATCAAGGAACATAATATACTAAATACACCAAGGTGAATGAGCTTGTCGATGTGTGGCGGCATAGGGACTGAAGAGGTGTCTTCCGAGGATACGGCAAATATAGCACAGGCATAGAGAAGTGTTATAATATATTTAAGAATCCAGTGTACCTTAATCCTGCAACGCATCCTTTTCCCTTTCTGTAAAAAAACGAACCCAGTATTGTACTTCATCAGGAGGCGGTCCCTTATATTTATACATTGGTTCATCATGGATTTTGGATGATTTCTTTTTCTCCTTCTTTGCGGAGGGAATGGTAGTATTTTTTGCGTCGGGTTTTGATTCTTCGACGGGGATGTTCTTAAAGACGTCCTTCCAGTATTGCGCATCGTGTTCTGATGTACCACGTTGTTTACTCTCTGGTTCGTCTGATTTTTTCTTATCTTGAGTCAGAATCATCACAATCTCATTATACAGAACCTTTGGTTCGATAACCTGACAGCCGCATTTTTTGACATGTCTTTTAATATCGTTGTCATAGGTTACAATACGCACATCCTGCGGGTTCTGGCAGAGATTGGTGATATTTTTTATCTCGGTATCCGCACTTATGCCTGATTTTGAATAAATTACTATAATACCTGAACAGATTTGTTTTTTGGGAAAGATGGAGCCGGTTTGATTACCATCAAACACAAGGATTACATCATAATGCTTCTTTTCTCTATATTGTGAAAGTAATGATATCACATGGTCCCGTACAGGCTCGATACGGTTTATTCCAACATACTTCTCCAGTTCGGATACCGTAAATATAAAATTGTAACCGTCAATAATGATTAACATGCCATCTGTCCGTTATCAACAACTACTTTTCCACCAACAAGGGTGGCAACGACCTGTCCTTTCAACTTCCACCCCTGGAAAGGGCAGTTTCTGGCCTTGGATTCGAATTTGTTTACTTCTACCGTCCATTCTTTATTGAGATCGACGACCACAATATCTGCGGGCAGACCCACGGCAAAGCTTCCTCCATTGACCTTAAATATCCGCGCCGGGTTGGTTGACATTTTCTGGACGATTTCTTTCAACGACAGGATACCGGGATGCACAAGCTTCGTCAGAATAACACCAAGCGCCGTTTCGAGTCCTACAAAACCCGACGAACCCTTTTTAATATCATCGTGGGTGTGGGGGGCATGATCGGTAGCGATGACGTCGATTGTCCCATCCTTTAAACCTTTGATTAATGACTCCCTGTCTTCCTT
>CAYJME010000102.1:0-11024 GCA_964370795.1 uncultured candidatus Brocadiaceae bacterium | reverse complement strand
GAGATTGCTTCGGAAAAAACCCTCGCAATGACACGATGATTGACTTTTTGCACAGACTCTAAGGCCTTGCCCTACGTTAGTCTTTGGTAATAAAAATAGTTGCTGTAAGGTCTGAAAAGGCGTAATAACAAAGGAAAGAAAACAATGTCTTCGTGGTTAATTAATTGACACAACTTTAAAATATAGTTATATTTATAAAAAAACAAATAAGCCTTTTTTGACTTATTGAAAACTCGACAATTAAGGGTATTTTTAGATTTTTTCTGAGTGTTTTGTAATAAGGCTTATGTTTTTATTTACGAAAGGGTTTACATGATATCGATTGAGGATTTCTTAAAGGTTGACCTGCGCGTGGCTGTGGTAAAACATGCGGAACCACATCCCAACGCAGACAAATTGTTGATATTAAAGATTGATGCAGGCGATGGCGTGCAGGACAGGCAGATTGTTGCAGGAATCAGAAAACATTATAAACCGGAAGAGCTTATCGGGAAACGGATTGTAATTGTAAATAATCTGGCGCCGGCGGTCCTCCGCGGGGTTGAAAGTCAGGGGATGCTCCTTGCAGCAAAAGACGGTGACAAAGTGGTAGTTCTCACGACAGAAAAGGATGTACAACCGGGTTCCAAAATACAATAAGAATTTATGTTACCGTTCATGCCTTTCTTACAAGAACAGCCACACATGGAATGATTTGTGTTTTTTCACCTTTAGAATACAACAGGTCGTGGCTAAACTATTACAACGAATTATGCTTCAGGAGCTGTACATAACCAATTTTGTATTGATAGACAAAGTTACCCTTGACCTCAAAGAGGGGCTTAACGTATTTAGCGGCGCAACCGGCGTGGGAAAATCAATGGTGATTGGCGCACTCAACTTTATTCTGGGTGGACGGGTAAGTTCTGATATTGTACGGAGCGGCAAGGATGAGGCTACCGTAATCGGAAAGTTTTATGTCAAAGATAAGCTGGTTTTAAATCAGGTAAAGAAGGTATCTGATAATAATGCTCTTGAAGAAGATGTCTTGCTTCAAAGAAGTATTGACACCCATGGACGGAGCAAATGCCGCTTAAATGACGTTCCTGTTACCGTAACCACGCTCAAGGAAATTGGAGAAATACTGGTTAACATTCATGGACAACACGAGCATGAGACCTTGTTACACGGGATTAATCAACTCTATATCCTGGATGATTTTGGCGGAATCTCGCCTTTGCGTGATGAATTTTCTGAAATATACAGACAGTTGACGGAAAAAATAAAATTGCGTGATACGCTGCGAAAAAACCAGCAGGAACGAATTCAGAAGATAGACCTGTATTCTTTTCAGATTGATGAGATAAACAAGGCAAATCTTAAACCCGGAGAGATTGAAGAACTTGAAAAGGAAAGAAATATTTTAGGCAACGCCGGGAAAATATATAGCACCGTTTCCTCCTGTTATGCACAACTCTACGAATCTTCTGAGGCCGTTGCAGAAAAACTAAAGTCGGTTGTCAGGGATTTGCAATCCGTTGCAAAACTTGATGATGCATTAATGAAGATATCTGAGGTTTGCAGTCAGTCGCTTTATCAGGTAGAAGATGTAGCCTTTTCTCTGGGTAAATACAGGGACGGATTTAACTATGACCCTCAAAGACTAGAATATATTGAAGATCGGCTGAATACTATCAGGAAGTTAAAATCGAAATATGGAGACACGATCGAAGGGATTTTGTCTTACTGTGACGAAGTATCGTTAAAACTAAAACAGATTTCCGGAGAAGGCGCTATGTCGGAGCAGGTGGATGCGGAAATACGGCTCCTGTCGGACGTACTTAATAATAAAGGTAGTGAATTGACACGAAGACGTATTTCAACTGCCGATACGTTGGCGCCTTTGATAAATGAAGAACTTCATAGCCTTGGTATGCCGCATGGGAGGTTCTGTGTTCAAATCACATCTCCCTTTCAGCACAATCATGACGATTGTGATGTATCCGATGCACGCAGCTTTGGCTTTGATCAGGTGGAGTTTCTCATTTCGCCAAATCCCGGCGAGGATTTAAAGCCTTTGAGGAAAATTGCCTCTGGCGGTGAAATTTCAAGAGTCATGCTGGCGCTCAAGCATCAGTTGGCAAAAGTGGACAGAACACCAGTGTTGGTATTTGACGAAATTGACGCCAATATCGGCGGGAGAATGGGGGAGGTCATTGGGGAAAAACTCAGCAGCATTGCACGATCACACCAGGTGATTTGTATTACTCATCTCCCACAGATTGCAAGTTATGCGGATGAACAATGGAAGGTGAATAAGATAGTAAAAAATGACAAAACATATTCTACCATTGAAAATTTGTCGGGCGAGGGGCGTCTTGAAGAAATTGCAGATATGATCAGAGGTAGTGAAAAAACGGATATTACCCGCAAGCAGGCTCAGGAAATGTTGCGGGATGCGAAAAGAAAAATTAAAAGCAAGAGTCAAATACAATAATTCTTAGTCACGAATTTAAACGAATCGGCACAAATACAAAAATCAAAGAGAATTAAAGGAATATTAATGATGATACGATTACAAAAAGTATTAGCTGAAGCAGGACTCGGTTCACGCCGTGCGTGTGAAAGAATTATTGAAGCCGGGCGGGTAACGGTAGACGGGAAACGGGTTATTACTTTGGGCACGACGGTAGATCCGGATAAAAACAATATTTGTGTTAATGGCGAAGCAGTCAAAAAACAGCGCAAGATATATTTTTTGCTGAATAAACCCAAAGGTTATGTGTGTACCAACAGTGATGAATTGGACCGGATAAGGGCAATTGACATATTAGACAATGTAACACAAAGAGTCTATACTATCGGACGGTTGGACAAAGAAAGCGAAGGTCTGGTTATTTTAACCAACGATGGTGATTTTTCAAACAAACTATCTCATCCGAAATATGAGATTAGTAAGACATATTATGTGGAAGTAGATGGATATTTGACCGATGAAGCAGTAAAGGCTTTAGAGTCTGGCATCTGGCTTTCTTTTGGTAAGACACGGCCCGTAAGGGTTAAGAATGTACGTAAGGGAAGCAAAAGAAGTAAATTTGAGATGGTGTTGAAAGAAGGCAAAAACCGGGAGATTCGCAGGATGCTCACCGATTGTGGATATAAGGTACGTATCCTGAGGCGGACAAAAATAGGGACTTTGTCTGATCCTGATTTAAAAATAGGAAAATATCGGAAATTGACAGACCGTGAAATAGCACAATTATGTGAATTGGCAGAAAAGACAAGCTTGAAGGAAAAAGGCGATAGTTCACTACAGAGTGTGAAAAGGTAGAAAATATAAAAAGATCGAGGAAAATATGACGCAGCTACTGCAGGCCAGACAAAATATTATAACCCAGGAGATGAGACAAGTTGCAAAGGACGAAGGTCTCGACCCTGAATACATCAGATCACGTATTGCCGAAGGCAAGATTATTATCCCGGCAAACAAAAAGAGAACAGCTACAAAGGTTTGTGGTATTGGCGTTGGTCTCAAAACAAAGGTCAATGCCAATATCGGAACTTCTGCCGATTACGCAGATATTGCAACCGAGTTGGAAAAATTGCAGGTGTTGGAAGAGGCAGGCGCTGACGCCGTCATGGACCTGAGCACGGGCGGAGATTTACGGGTAATACGGAAGAAGATTATAGAGAGAGCTACCATTACCGTTGGCAGTGTGCCGATTTATGAAGCAGCCGTTAAAGCCGTTCAACGCAAGCAATCAATTGTTGATATGACAGCAAAAGACATGCTTGAGGCGATACGGTTACACTGCGAGGATGGCGTGGATTTTATTACCGTCCATTGTGGGGCTACAAAGGGCGTTCTTAAGCATCTGAAAGAGAATAAGCGCATTTGTGGTGTGGTAAGCCGTGGCGGGACTTTTCTGGTTGAATGGATGATCCACAAGGGTCTGGAAAATCCGTTGTATGAGCATTACGACGATATCCTGGCTATAGCAAGGGAGTATGATGTCACTATGAGTTTGGGGGACGCCTTGCGGCCCGGCGCGCTGGCTGATGCGTTTGATCGCGCCCAGGTCTATGAATTAAATGTGCTTGCCGAACTTGCGCAGAGGGCGCTGGAAGCCGGTGTGCAGGTTATGGTCGAAGGGCCGGGACATGTGCCCTTGAATCAAATAACGGCGCAGGTCCAATTACAAAAGGAACTCTGCAAGGGTGTACCCTTCTATGTGCTCGGTCCAATCGTCACTGATGTAGCGCCTGGATACGATCACATTACCTCCGCAATTGGCGGTGCTATAGCAGCCGCAGCCGGTGCTGATTTCCTGTGCTATGTGACGCCGACTGAACACCTGAGCCTGCCAGGTCCGGCCGACGTGAGAAACGGTGTAATGGCCGCGCGCATCGCCGCCCATGCCGCTGATATTGCCAAAGGAGTCAAATCTGCATGGGAATGGGATAAAACGATGTCGCAATTCAGACGGAAGAGGGATTGGGATGGACAGTTCAGGACGTGTATCGACCCCACTGTGGCAAGAAGCATTCGCGAAAAGGGACGACCACAAAACGAAGAGGTCTGTTCCATGTGCGCTGAATATTGTGTGTTCAAGCTCAGCGACAAGGTATAGAATTTACGTTTACTGTTACGGTTTAACGAACATTTTCAACAATCCACGGCTTTCCCGTAGGGTTGCTCTATTGCAGAGAATAGGGTGAATACCATGCTCATGAATTTCACGGTACTTCACACCGATTGATTGCCGGACGCTCCGCATCAGCCACTCGCGCGGTTGTTGGGCGCTTTCGGTACCGTGATTATTTTAGCGCCCTGGCCCTACGCTTCCGGTTCCAGCACTTTGCCAGTAATGCGTCCCTGATCAAGCGGATACACTCGTCTCAGCATTGTTGGCAAACTGATAGTAGTGTTTCATTAACCAACGCTTGGCATCAACACAACATTATGCCGGAAACGATTTCCCCGCAACCTGACCAGCAAATGGCATAGAAAAATGCACGTGCACGATAAGCCACTTTTTCGCTCGGTTTTCTAACACAAAAGTGAGCCGTCCCGAAAGAGCGAGCTCTTTCCCTGCTGTACGCACTTTCATTGCAGCATCTGCCGCCACCCAAGCCACCGAACCTGCCGCTGAAATCAAAGTCCGTTCATATGTCAAAGTGGCAGAGTCAGATTGAGAAAAATCGCGCTTAACCTGAGTTCTGATTTCGGTCAAGCCAACGCGCTTCTCATCCGCTCCTGTACCGAAAAGGATTACATCAGGATCTGGTGCAAACAGCGCCAGTATTCCATCTACGTCTCGCCTTACATAGCCTTCGGCGAACTTGTTCAGAACGGTCAGTACTGCTACTTCAGTTTTGGCATCTGCTTTCATAGTTTTTCCTCCTTAAGCTATTGCTTTATAATCCTTGATTTTCAAGGTCTTTTTAACTCCTTTTTTTCTAAAAGAAAAAAAGAGCTTGACAAAGAATGTCTCCATACTTCCCACCGATTGATTGCCGAACGTTACGCATGAGCAACCGAGCGTAAGCGAGGTCCGGCGCCCGGCTTTGCGGGCGCGAACTCGATGCGGTTGTTCGGCCTTTGCCACCCGCAACCAACACAAACGCCCGAACACGTCATGCCCACGACACCAACCCCCACGCACATACCGCACTAAAGCGCCGCGCACAAAACCACGATGCAACGCGTGTGCCGACGAGAAAAAATAAAACGCAAAGCCCCCAACACAAAACTCAATGTGCAACGCCGTCCAACATACGTGCAACGAATGCAACCAAAGCGATCAACGTGCGGCACCGCCGCAACACACCCGCATGCGACGCAACGCCAAAACAACACCACCACACTGTGCCACGACACAATGCGACGCGCAATGTGCGCTCGGCTTTTCTTGCCACCGTCAGCGACGCACGCATATGACGCTTTCTTACTGCATCATTTCATCACAACAGCGCGTGACGACAAAAACAAAACGATTCTCTACCGCTGCATTCGAAAATGAAACACACCCACCCCAGGGGCAAAACGCTGCTAATCAGCCGCGCGGTTTTTTGCGTCGGCTGAATTAGCCTTGTTAGACGATTCAGACAATACATAGCTAACAGATTTTTTGTTCACAAGTCCTGCTTACTCCAATCCTTCTAGCACGCGCCAAACTTCTCGATAGATTCCCCCTTCACGCTCTCCGAGAGCTTGCCGCCACGCGGCTTCGTCCATTTCGCGCAGGCGGCTTCTTACATTCGTGAGCGGTTCGCTAAGAAAGTCTCCCATGCTTCCGGCAAGTCTTGCCGCCGCCGCTCTGGGCACACCGAGCAATCGAAGGGCAATGGCTTTGTCCGAATTGACGCCGTAGTAAACCCATGACGGAAGATTCCTAAGTGTGCTCATCTGTTCTTCGGAAAGTCTGCTACCTGTAATCGAAAGCAGCGCACCAAGGCCCCATGCTGCGGTTTGCGTTAACCGACCAAATAAGCTTTGGCCGCATTTTGTCATCGCCTGCATCACATCGCCGTCGTCTCCCATAAAGTAACGATTGGCAATATCTGGCACCGACGCACCGTTCACCCAATCCTTGACGATTAACGCTAATTTGTCACCGTCGGGTGCTTGGCCGCCTGTAACTGCCTTCAAATTGTCCCGCAGTTCAGGGACTTGCAGCAAAATGCCCATCATGGCTTTTAAGTCGTGGTTCCCTTGGCTGAAAAGGGACTCCGCATTCCATGCGTCTGCTCCGATACCCTCCTGGCGCGCTGCGCCTAAAACGGTTCGGATGCTTTGAAGCGAAAACCCCGTGCTGTCCACGAGCTTGATCGGCTGTCCTGGCTGCTGGAGATATTGTGTGTAAGCATGAACTCCTTCCAATAGGCGTTTGGCAAGCACGGGTGATTCAGAGCGCAGTTTTTCAAAGCCGAACGTGTTCCGAAGCACCTGTTCAATTTCATCGGGGAATCCTTCTGGCTGTCCCATCTGTCTATAGGTGTGCGCCAAATACTGAACAAAGGTGGACCACTCTGGATTGCTGTAAACAATTTTTCCGAGATCACCTAATTTGTCGCCTGCCTCCCGAGCCAGTGAGATGAGAGCTGAGCTTAGTTCTCCTGATTGCTTTCCAATGAATTCCCGGAGCACCTCCGCCTTTGTCGGATCACCCGCCACTAGGGCGACAACCCCAAGGCTTCCCTGCGAAATGCGACCGGCACGCCCCGCGATATTCCAGAAGTCCTCGGGCGGCATGTCCAACCAGAAAGGCGATGTGCTGGTCGGATACTGGTGCGACGCCATGACAACACCAGAAATCGGGAAGTTCACCCCCTGGGCGATTGTTGTTGTCGCAACAAGAAAGCGAAGTTCATCCTCCTCAAAGAGCCACTCCATGAGGGCGCGCACTTCATCAGAGAGTCCGGCGTGATGAACGCCAACGCCATAAGTAACCAAGTCGGCAAGAGGAAACATTGGGCCGAGTTCCAATCTTAGGAATTCTTGAATCAGTTTGACCTTTCGAGTTGGCGCTTTATGATTCGCTTCGATCTTGAAGCGATCCGCAAGTGACCACACCCAGTCAGGCCTCGCATGCATGACAATTACAGGACCCCTGGACTGAAGGTTTTGAGCAGTAACCGCCGCCAACGTGCTGGGGTCGGAGGCCTTTCGATAGGTTGAAGCTATCGCTTCGTTCTTGGGCAAAACAAGCAACTCGTCTACTGCGAGAGTTTGCCGTGTCGTGTGAACAGTTTCCATGCGAAGCTGGTAGTCGTAACTTCGACGGTTGATTGCATCACCTTGTTCAGCCTGGATGATTCCGATCACCCGATCATTAGGTTGCCAATCAAGGGCTAAGCTAATGTCCTCGGAATTTTGTCCACCAAGCCAGCGTGCGACTTCACGCGCATTGTCGATAAACGGAGTTAGCAGTAGAAATTGTGCGCGTTGGCATTCGCTATTGATCGTAGCAAGTAAGAATTCAAGCTTGAGTCCTCGTTGGACACTTTGGATATTGTGCGCCTCATCGACAATCACCAGTGTCAACGGACGACCTATTTCGGCCTCCCAGCCCTGACGAAGCATAATATCCAGTTTTTCGGGGGTTGTAACCAAGACCCGAAAGGCTTTTGTCGCATCGCTTTGATGCAGTAGCTCCGCTTCAATGTTGTCTATTTCAAGCGCAGGGCTGACCTGCTCAACGGCGATGTTGAGTGGTTCTAAATCTCGGCGAAGCTGCCGTGCGATTTGATTCACCAAAGTTCGGGTCGGGGCCAAGTAAGCAACCCAGCCACGCTCGTGGTCGAACTGGTTTAGAGCCTGCAACATTCGGAATTCGGCGATCAGTGTCTTTCCGCTAGAGGTGGGCAAGCTGACAACAACAGCACGGCGGCTTGAGCCAAGGAGGCCTTTTTCCGCCAAGGTCCGGCGCTGTGGTGGGAGTACGTCGAATATGGCTCGGTCGCCTCGGCCTCGGTCAACAAGATTTCGCACAAATTGGGTGACACGTGAGTTGACCGCCCGCGTAACTGTCCAGATTGAATTTTCCGCCATTTGCGAAGCACTTGCCGCAAGAAGCCGACTTAGCGGTTCCAGGTCGATCATCTGCGCGTGCTTGCAGACGGCCAATACACGGTCGAAATGCGTCTCAAGCAATTGATGGATTTGGTATTTTCTGTCCACTACACCATCGGTAATGTAGTGGGCAAAAATCTCGGCCGCCTTGGCCAAGTGGTAAAGCCCGATCAATTCCAGGGCGGTCGCCTTCGCGTAAGCAGGCTCGCGTCCTTCGAGATGAGCTTGTTCAAAATCAGCTTGAGTCGCACGAAGGCGGGCAATTCGCTCCAATACCGCGTCGCGATCCGACCACCCATGCTTACGGATGAGACGTAGCCAGATGTCTATAACCGTCGCCCAGGTGCGCTTGCTCCAATCATCCGAGTCTATTGGAAGATCGGCCCAAGGTTTTTCTCTCATCCACCTTGCCGCGTCAGAACCCTTGTCGCCCAACACGGCGAGGGTGCCCGCACGCAACAGAAACATTCCGGCATCGAGCGCTTCAGTCGGTTGTGGCAAGGAACGAAGCAATCGGAATGCGTCGGCGGCGGCGCTCTTCAACTCATTTTGTTTTTCTTCGTTGTCGGAAATATTCTCGAGTACAAGATCGAGAACAACCATTTCCAACGCCTCGGCAGTACGGCGGATCAGTTCGTGGTCCACCTCGGACGGCGCATTGAGTAGCTCTCGAAGAATCTGCGCACGTCCAGCCTGCTTTAGAGCCTGCTGTCGAGTCTCGTTCAACTTGTCAAGCAGCCAATGGCTCATGACTCACCTCCCGCTACGCGAGAAGGAAGGTCAGAAATGGCGCATGGCAGGTATATCGCAATCAAACGGCACGTTGTCGGAGCTTGCAACGCACCCGACAGAGTTTGGCCTCGTGCCTGCAAATCCAACTCGTTCTGCTGTGTGTCCCGGATCAGAACCCCAAAAAGCGAAATTGCCTTGTTTCCCGAGTCCAAGAAAAGCCCGACTGCTGTATTGAAGGATGTCTCGTGTTCCGTGCCTTTGCAACGAGGCAAAAGCCATTTGAGTAGTTGGCAAATCAGGGACAGGTTGTTTGCCAGATTGTCAATCTGGTGAGTCATGCCACTCCGGCCGTTCATGACTCCAGGCGGCGTGTTGTGGTCGGTGGATGTTTTGACCTCCCCAAGCGCGAGACGTGCATTGTCACCGTCGATCTCAAAGCCGACAAGATCGGCTCCCGGAAGGCTTGCATTCGGATTTCGTTTGTCGCGCTCCATGTTCCAGGGCCAAGTGATTTCATGTTCGTGATTCAAGTAGGCTTCCGCCATGGCTTCGCCGACTGCCCAGTTGCGTTCTTCGGGGACTTCGGCCGCCAGGATGACGTTGAGGTTGTCGCGAGCAAAACCTGTATTTGCCAACCCCCGGAGATGCGCTTCAAACTCGGCGTGGCCTTCGGCGTCTTGAAGTCGCGATGCAACATCATTGGTCATAAATGTGTTGAAGTCGTTGCCGTCCGCCATGCTCACGCCGCGCCAAGAGACTTGGCCATCATGGTTGTCGTAAATGACGGTAGCAAAGCTTGACAGTGTCATGAGGTGCGCCCCTCACCCATTTCGACTGCGAATCCATAAAAGCGCAAATTGGCGCCGTAGCCGACGCTTCCCTCCTCATACTGAATGATTATATCACTCTTGTTGAATCCGGTCATATTCATTCCATTATTGCGTCGCCTAACATTATTTAGATTGATCCGCATAATATGCGGAATAGAGATTTATTGTACATATAACATGCCTTTGATATGATGAGTGCTTTATTGATAAATGCTTAACAAACAACCGCTTATGTCTATTTGAGCTTTCATCATGTCATCTTATACGGATCAGCATAAAACCGTCTTGTTCCATTTGATTTAATGACAATAAGTCTGCTCCGTGCGTCTGCTATATTTACGAGAGGAGGAGAGTATCTTAATAATTTTGACAATTTTAACAAAAAATGTAATACCAAACCCTTGTGCTCAATTAAGGTGGGGAATAAACCACACGCACTACGCATTCCGGTTTGTTCTGGTTAAACAATTAATTTTGATGATAATAAAATAATGAAGAAGAATGCAAGCTTTTTTTGGGTCTTTCTGGGGAAAGAACGTGAGCGGATCTTTCCAGGCTATCCGGGAATTGGTGTTTGAGCGAATGCTTGTGTCATAATTTGTACTAATTTTGCGCTAAAAGCAATTCAAAAGGATAGAATTAAATGAAATGAATATAATTGATACAACGCCAACAATCCCTTAAAATTCACGGTAAAACAGGAAGCTAGCCCAATATCAAGGACTATGATTTTTTATTATTTTGCCATTTTAGGGCTAAGCAATCCACCCGTTGGGCAGGTCTTCGTGAGTTTCATCTTGTAATCAACTTTTAACTTCTGTATATTTGAGTCTTAGTATACAAATTCTTTGAATTTTATTTTCGGGGTAAAACTGTGGTCTTATTCATAAAACACATTGATATCGAAG
>CAYJME010000101.1:0-11096 GCA_964370795.1 uncultured candidatus Brocadiaceae bacterium | reverse complement strand
GCAAATAATTGATATTACTGTTGATACGACTTTTACTTGTCGAACTTGGGTTCAGCGCCGTTTTTTTCCGCCTTTCTCCATAAATCCATTAAATCAAAGAATAAGGTAGCTTTTAAGTTCTGTGAGAATCTGAAAAGGTTTGCTTCCCGCAGGTCTACCAGGTATATTCCACGATAGGAAATATAAGTAACAGCCTTTCCAGTCCTTGATTTTCCCCGCTCAGGGACAGCAAAGAACAGCAACATCGGTAGGTAATGCACCTCTGGATTGTCTTGGATATAGCCCAAAAACACATTGCATGCCACTATTAGCCATTGTCTATCGGGTAGGCAAGAAAAGCGTTTCAGGTAGGCAAGAACATCTCCAAATAATTTCTGGTCATTGTCTGATGTGTACCACCTGATGACCTCATCCGCTCTCGGCAGTAGAAAAGGCAGGTGTTCCTTTGCTGGTGGCGTAAACAAAATGCCGTTAATATTCGATACGCTGGCTACTTCCAAAGAATTTTCGTTATATATGAGATACACAACATCTCCGCTTTCATTAATTACAACATCTACAAGCTCTGGAAAATAGGCACTGATGGTGGTTTGTGATTCTCCCTCTGGCATACTTTTTTTTACAAAGCTTTTAATATCTCCTTGTAAACCTCTTTTTGAAATGCCTGTCCGCTCTGATAAGGCATTAATATATTTCGATTGCTCTGATTTATGCGTTAGCAGAGCGATCCGTTTCAGTATTTCTTTAACTTCATCAAATGGGATATCTTCGTTCACTTCGTCAATTGCTTCCTGGATTGTAAGTTTGCGTATTGTGTGAACAGGCAGTTTCTTAAAATCGTTCACACTCTGGCTACACAGGTAATCATCAAGTCCTATCTTCAGTTCATCTTGTGGTAATTCCACCAATGAAACTTTTGCACCCCGGTCGATGAGTTTATAAGCCAACTCATAGACGGCCTTTTTTAAGTTTTTAGGCTTACCGTGTCTATCTGGCAAAAGAAAGTCATTGTCGGGAACGACAAGGATTGTACGCCCGTCTAGTGCAATTAAATCGAAGTCTGATATAAGTCCACCGCTACCATTACTCCAATTCCAGAGTCCCGATATTGCAATGCAGGGTAAGTCCCCCTGTGTTGTTCTCAAGGCTTTCTTTTCTCCTTCGATTACGTAGATAAGTATTGAACTATCATCAAGGATAGGTCTTGTTTTGCTTGGAATATATAGGTGGTTTTCCGAACCTTTTTTGCAAAGATATTTTGGCCGTTCTTCACCTGTCTTTGGGTTGATGCGGTTTTCTTCTGAATAGAACATCTTAAAACGTGAATAACCATTTTCACCATACGGGATTTCATACGCCGATGTTGCTTGCGTAGGAAATCCAATTTTCATGTCAATGTCTGCTGGCCTTACGGACTTGATGCCTGATTCAAAAATTGTTTCGTCTGAAAGCCCAGATTTTCGCAGGTCGGCTAAGTGGTCAGGGTGAAGGAATTCGAGTTTATTTGGCATCGCTAAGACTCCCCGGACATTCACACTTCGGATTTTCGAGAATATTATTAACCCCTTGCCTGATGAGTGAAGCAACCGAACAATCCCTTTTGATTGCCTCTTTTCTTAATGCCAAATAAGTTTCATAAGACAATATCAAATTAAAATGTTTCTGTGCTCCCATAAGAAATTACCTCCGTAAAACAAAAAAGCCTAGAACAAGCTCACGCTCATTTCTAGGCTAAATTGTATGGATATTTACCTGTCTATTTAATTATAAACAGTGGTACTTTTCAAATACCGTTACTTTACTGATACTTTTCTGTTACTTTTCAAATTGCAAAGTTCTGCTATTTGTCTTTTTATGGTAGTTTCCTTGTAAAATGGACTCCCGTTGTCTTTTATAAAACGTTTTTCTTTTTTTATTCGTCCTATAACTATCTTTGCTATTTTTCCATAACTTTCACTTTTGTGTGCGTCTATTGTCTCATTTAAGAATTTCTCAAAGTCATCTTTATTTACATAATTCACTTTTTTACCTCTTGGTACTGCTGGTTTTTTTTCTAGCCCTGGTTCAAGGTTTATTTCCTCAAACTGTTTCCTGAAATCTGGTGGAAAGTCATCTGGATTTTGCGTATATGCAACAAGCCAATTAACAGTAAAATGCTCTATTCCTTTCTCTTTATCTCGGATAATCTTACCTAGCTTTATGTAATAAGTAATGTCCTCACTATTCCCAGGATTAATTTGTAAGTTATCAAGAATAAGCAATCCCTTACATTGAAACAGATACCCCTTGTTTTGTTGCTGTTCATAATCGTAATCGTCTATTGTCTTTAGTTTTTCTTTCTTTTTATAAAGACCAAATTCTTTGTCTTCTATTGCTGGAAGTTCTACCAGTTCTGCATAAACTTCTTTACCGTTCATACCTGTACAATCGATAATTTTCCGTGTCCTAACAGTACTCTCGCTGTCACAGTTTGTAAAATGACCTATTATACGTTTTAAGACTTCGTCTTTATGCCTTGATCCATGAACCCCTTTTAACTCTTGAATACTTACAGATTTTCCCTTACTATCAAAATACTCTAATTCGAAATTTACAATTCCATTTATACCCTTTATACCCTGTTCGATTAAAGCCTCAGTATAAGTTCTTAAAACTAAATCATGATATCCAATAGTATCCTCACCATGAAACAAAACAGGCTTCTTACTCTTAGCACATTCTATTAACTGTTTCTCAATGGAAGTTAATTTCTGGTCTTCTGTGGCTGATTTGGATTGTTTGGCTTGCATACGTTACCCCCTTTAGATAACCCTTGAAGATGAAATTAAGGGAAATCCATCAAGGAAATGGACTTTTCGGTCGGCCAACCTATCCCTTAATTGTTTTTATTGTTTGTTATTTTGACATGTTTCAACGTGTATTTACTTATGTTTCATGATGGATTCTATGGATTCTCTCATTTTTTCGTAATCAATGTTTCCTTTAGAGTCAAGTTTTGGAAAATAATACCAAAAATTAATCCCACCACAGGGATATTTTTGCGTAATCTGTAATAGCTTGTTATATTCAGATACGTACAGTTTAAAATTTTCTTTATAAAATGAAATAATTTTATCAGCATTATAAGTTAATATTCTTTTTTCAACTTCTTCCTCGCTTATTTCTTCTCCCGTTTTTATGTCAAAAAAAGGACGAAAAGTTTTGCCATCTTTTTTATACGCTCATGTTTTACCCCCAAGTATTTATCACCTTTATGGCTTAGTATTCCGACTTCTTCTAAGAATTCTTGGTATTTTTTATAAAATAATGTAGAAGATTCCAATTCTTTCGCTAAATCTTCATTAAAACTAGCAGCAATAGCACTTCTAACACATCTGTAAGTCATAGAAGCAATTTCTTGGGTTTCTTTATATACCGTAACCGATACGGCATAAATAAAATCAGCCCCTAACTTTCGGGCTTCTTTTTTAGCCAATTCACCAACCGCTCCATAGTCCTGGCCTATTTCAGCTGTTTCAAATACTAAAGTTATAGTTGCAACTTGTTCACCGTATTGATCGTCGCTTGCAATATAATCTTCAATTGTACCTTCATCTGACCAAATATAAATATTATCTGGTAAAGGGTCAAAATGTTTATCCGAAAGCTTAGTCACCTTCACCTGATAAGCGAAAAGATAGCCACAATGCATCAATGTAACAAGGAAGAGAGATAAGATAATTTTTAGTATTAGCTTCATAATAAACTCCTTAATTGAATAGGCACTATCTTTTAGTAAATTATCATCAAATTTGTATTTTGTATTTACTTCCACAACCCTCTCTTACTTTCCCTTATTTCTTTATAAGCCTTCCCCCTAAATAAAGGTTACTAAGGGATTATAACTCGTGTGTGTTAATTCTTATGTGCCACTTCCTTTTCAATAGCCTTCTGTACAAACTGATTCAGCGATAAACCTTTCTTAATAGCCGTTTCAACTGCCCGCCTGTGTATCTCAGGTGTTACACGGACATTGAAACCGCCCTTGTATGACCTCATAGGCTCTTTGCCTGTCTCTTTACAAAGGTTAATATAGTCGTCTACTTCTTCATGAAACGCCTTTATAAGTTCATCCACGCTTTTACCTTCAAAGGTTACAAGGTCGTCTATCCCTTCAATCTTTCCATGAAATACCTTATCCTCTGCGCTGAAATGAACAGCGCCTATAAAGCCCTTATACGTTATAACATCCTTCATTGTATTAACCCCTTATTCTTTAGTGTTTCCTCAATATAGTCCAACTGATACCGTTTAAGCTCAGGTCTTGGATGTGGTCTGTGGAGTTTAATAATATGCTGAGTCTCAGAATGTATAAAAGCTACCCTTGACCCAGCCGTTTTACCTGTTCTTATCTCTTGATAGCCAAAACCAGTTAAAAGCCGTTTAAGCTCATCATAGGTAAAATCCTTTGGTTTTGATAAAAACCTATTCAATAACTTCTCAGCCTTACTCATCATGTGATAATAACATTAAAACTTAGGAATGCAACCATATTTTGGTTACGCTTTAAAGGGTTATTGTGGAAAAACAATAACCACTAACGCTAGCGGGAAGCCTGTTTTTGCACTCGGACGCTTACCTTTTGACCCAAGACACGCTGACCTTGTTTGAATGCGTAAAAACACTATTTACCCCTGTGCGTGTGCTATGTGAGAATATATTATCTTTCCCATTTGTCTTTATATCTCTTTATCCCATTTGATGCGTACTTATCTTTCCTCTGTATCCTTATTGCTTTCTTCCAGGAAACGCCCGATTATCGCCATGACTTCAGGCTGAATAACCGTTTGTTGCCTGTTATCGTTATTCACGTTCAAATTAAACGACGGTGAAGGGAATATGCCAACACTCTTTAAAACGTCTTTCGTTGCCTTATATGCTAATTCCCGTTGCTTTATTTCATGGTCAGGAATGTTCCTCATGCCTGTAACAAGGTCTTTCACATTCTGGACTGCATCAGGCACAATATCTATAAGCCTGGCCTTTTCTTCCTCGATGCACCTTTTAATGTCCTCTTTATTAGCAATTCTGCAAATTTGTTGCTGACTAACGCCCACCAGCTTTGAGACACTGTTTTGACTTTCCCCACATGCAAGCCGTTGGATAATCTCAACCCGTGTTTGTGGATTATTTAAAATAGCCATAGTTACCCCCTTGATGCACTTGTGCGTGTGTGTGGTTTGCATATTAAATCAATAAAAATACAGGAAAACTCAATTCCGCTCCCCCCGCCCCCCTTAGTTCATGTCGTACTTATGTCGTACCTTGTGGTAAAACATTACACAAACTGGTAAAGATAAATAAAAAACAAATTGCCTTGAATGCATTGAGATTGCAAGAGAAAACAGAACATATAAAAAGACATACAAACACCTGAAAACCCTTATAAATAGCCTGGAAAGATGTTTTAGATATTTTCTATAACCAGGATGAAATTGATTATTACGGAATTGTAGCGTCAAAAGTTGGGCGTCATTATAATGTGCTTCTGAGCCCTGGAAAGGGCAGAATATGATACTTCACGAAAAACTTTGTAATCTTTTGTGCCGTATAAACTCTCCAATAAAAACTCAATTTCTCTTTTGAGTAGCCAATAAAACGCTTGACACTTTTGTTCCCTATTCGTTATTATATGAATTTATTATTTAAAGGTAGTAGTCAGGCCGATTTTTATAGAATAAAAGGTCGCTTTGTAGAAAGGAAGCATGTTGAGTTCTCACGTCAAGGTTCGTTTTGCGCCGAGTCCCACCGGTTATCTCCACATCGGAGGGGCACGGACGGCGCTCTTTAACTGGCTTTTTGCGCGGCATCATAAAGGAGTTTTTCTCTTACGTATAGAAGATACTGACCAGCAGCGCTCCACGGATGATGCTACCCAGGCCATTCTCGACAGCTTGAAGTGGCTGGGGTTAGACTGGGACGAAGGTCCCTACTTCCAGAGTAAACGATTACCTATATATAAGGAATACGCAGAAAGGCTGGTCTCGCAAGGAAAGGCATTTTACGATACTGATGCGGAAGGCCGCAAGGCGATCCGGTTTAAGATGCAGGACGGTGTGACAGAGTTTAACGACCTCATCCACGGCGCCATTACCTTCGATGCGTCACTGATTGAAGATTTTGTCATCCTCAAGGCAGACGGTTTTCCCACCTATAATTTTGCCTGCGTGGTAGATGATGCGGATATGGGAATTACCCATATTATCCGTGGCGATGATCACATTTCAAATACCCCCAAGCAGATAGCGCTCTATCAAGCCTTTGGGCTTAAATTGCCAGAATTTGGCCATATCCCCATGATCCTTGGCGAGGATGGGTCGAGATTGAGTAAACGACATGGGGCGACTTCAGTTACTGAATATCGGGACAGGGGTTATATGCCGCATGCCCTGGTAAATTTCCTTGCGCTCCTGGGATGGTCACCAGGGAACGATCAGGAGATCCTATCAGTGCCCGAAATGGTAGAGAAATTTACCTTAAAGCGCGCCAACAAGACGAGCGCTCAGTTTAATAATACAAAGCTTGACTGGATGAACGGTCAATATATTAAAAATACCCCAATAGAACAACTTACTGCTGAAGTTGGGAGGTATTTTGAAAAAGCAGGTACTGATATCAAAAAATTGCCGGAAGGATGGCTGCTGAGCCTTGTAAGGCTTTACCAGGAGCGGTTTAAGACCTTTCATGACTTGTTGAACCAAGCGGGATTTTTCTTTACTGATGCGATTGAATACGATGCGGCTGCTGTAGATAAGTTTCTTAAGAAGGAAAGGATTGCCGACCTCTTGAATGAGGTTCATGCGGCGCTTTCTTCGACAGTTAATTTTGACAAGAATAACCTGGAAAATTCCCTGAGGGCTTTAACGGAGAAGATGGGCGTTGGATTTTCCAAACTTGCCCAGCCGTTGCGGGTGGCTATTACCGGCAAAAGTGTGAGCGCCGGTCTCTTTGAGACGATGGAACTCTTGGGGAGGGAAAAGACGCTCAAAAGGCTCGCCTATGCTATTCATAATTTGTGCGAAAAAACAGAGACAGTTAAATCGGTAGCGTAAGGATCGATTACTGTTTTTATTCAAAACTATGGGTTCAGTTTGCAAACCTGACCCGAGAAATTAACACTCCGCCGGCCCCTCTTGATAGAGGGGATGTTTTGGTATCTTCTCCGACAAGTAATGAGAGATTGCTGCGTATGAATATAAGGCTTTTTGTTGCCATCGAGATTGATGAAGAGATTCGGAAGAAGCTGGTGGAGTTTCAGGACAATCTCAAAAAGGCAGACGCAGATGTGGGGTGGGTTGCGCCAGAGAATCTTCATATTACGTTGAAGTTTATTGGTTATATTGATCAGGAAAAAATTGGCGATATTATTCAGATAATACAGGACTCTGTAACCCATATAAAACCATTTGATCTGGATTACAGGGGGGCGGGTGTTTTTCCCTCAAAAAAAAATCCACGCGTTGTTTTTGCTCAGGCAATCGATGCGGGTGGGACATTAGCAAAGATTCATGAAAGGCTTGATAATCAGCTGGCAGCGCTGGGCGTATCTCATGACGACCGACGATTTGAGTCACACCTTACCGTGGGCAGGATAAAAACACGCAGGAATGTACACAGACTCATGGAAAAGCTCGATGCTTATAATGATTTCCATTTTGGCCTGGAGCATGCCTATCAGATTGTTTTGATGAAGAGCGACCTTTCTCCAGAAGGACCAATGTATACAAAATTACAAAGTGTTGATTTAATTCCATAATTTTACTACTTTAAGATTAAAGATATGACACTTAAACCGGAAGAGATAGAAAAAGAAAAACGTCAGCAGGCGCTTGAAAGAGCAGTTTCCCAGATCGAGAAACAGTATGGGAAGGGCACGATCATGAAACTGGGGGGCGAGACAAGGGTAGACGTGCCCGTTATCTCGACAGGGGCATTATCCCTGGATATTGCCCTCGGCGTGGGTGGGATTCCCCGTGGGAGGATTGTTGAAATTTTTGGGCCGGAATCTTCCGGCAAAACCACATTAACCCTCCACATTGTTGCAAATGCACAGAAGGACGGTGGAATTGCTGCATTTATTGACGCCGAGCATGCGTTAGACCCTGATTATGCAAAAAAATTAGGGGTTGATCTTAATAATCTCATGGTTAACCAGCCAGATACGGGTGAACAGGCGCTTGAAATTACAGAACTGCTGGTGAGAAGTAATGCCGTTGATATCATTGTGATTGATTCCGTTGCAGCCCTTGTCCCTCGTGCGGAAATTGAGGGAGAAATGGGTGATGCACATGTGGGGTTACAGGCCAGGTTGATGTCGCAGGCATTGCGTAAGCTAACAGGGTGTATATCAAAATCTCACACCTGCGTGATTTTCATAAACCAGATACGGGAAAAGATTGGCGTTATGTATGGCGGCAATCCTGAAACAACGCCCGGCGGCAGGGCGCTCAAATTTTATTCATCGGTACGCATTGATATCAGGCGGATTGGTAGTATAAAGGACGGCGATATAACCATTGGAAACAGGGTACGCGCAACGGTTGCAAAAAACAAAGTCGCTGCGCCTTTTAAGAAGGCGGAATTCGATATTTTATATAATTCAGGTATTTCCCGCGCCGGCGATATCATTGATCTTGGCGTTGAACATCAGATAATTGATAAATCAGGCACATGGTTTTCTTTTGGTGAAATACGTTTAGGGCAGGGCAGGGAAAATTCCCGGCAATTTATTGAGAGCAAACCTGAATTGCTGAAAGAAATTGAGCAGTCGATTCTGAAAAAGATAAGACCGGAAATGGTTGTGGAGAAACCGTCTGAGAAACCCGGAGAAAAAGCCAGGGTTGAATCTGCGACGTCGAAAAAGGCTAAAGAAAGTCAGGTATAAAATTGTTGTTCGCTGTATATGAGAACTATGTTTTGAATTATGCTTTATGAAAACAAACGAAATTCGCACGAAATATCTCAAGTTCTTCGAAAGAAAATCTCACGTAATCTGGCCCAGTGATTCTCTGGTTCCTCAGAATGACCCCACGCTTCTCTTTACCGGCGCAGGGATGAACCAGTTTAAGGATATGTTTCTGGGGAAGGGAAATTTAAATTTTAAAAAGGCAACCTCCTGTCAGAAGTGCCTTCGTACAGGGGATATTGATAATGTAGGACGAACAGCGTCACACCACACCTTTTTTGAGATGCTGGGGAATTTTTCTTTTGGTGATTATTTTAAAAAAGAAACGATTGAATGGGCATGGGAATTCCTGGTACAGGAGTTGAAAATCCAGGAAGAACGATTGCGGGTAAGCGTTTTTAAAGATGATCCGGAGTCTTATGAAATCTGGGAGAAGCGCGTTGGCATACCGAAGTCCAGGATATATCGTTACGGCGAAAAGGATAATTTCTGGCCATCAAATGCCCCAACGGATGGTCCTAATGGTCCCTGTGGTCCGTGTTCTGAGATATTTTTTGACCAGGGAGAAAACGTTGGTTGTGGGCGGAAGGAATGCGAACCCGCCTGCGATTGTGACCGATTTGTAGAAATATGGAACCTTGTGTTTACACAATTCGACCGCAAAGAAGGCGGTAAGTTGGAACCATTACCTAATAAAAATGTGGACACAGGGATGGGGCTGGAAAGAATGGCGCGCGTTATACAGGGTGTGCAGACTAACTTTGATATTGATATCTTTAGACCTCTTATCAGATACCTCGAAGAAATTACGCAGCTAAAATACCATGAAAAACTAGAGCATGCCGTGCTCATGCGCCGCATTTCTGACCATCTCAAGGCATGTGTGTTTTGTATTTCAGATGGCGTGTTGCCCAGTAATGAAGGACGTGGATATGTCGAGAGGCGATTGTTGAGGCGTGCAATACGGGATGGAACACAACTGGGTATAAAAGAATGTTTTTTATATAAATTAGTGCCCATTGTAAGCGATGTGATGCAGGAATGTTATCCTGATATTAAACAGCGCAGGGAGAATATTGCCCGGATTGTGAAGAGCGAGGAAGAAAAATTCCACGAAACCCTTGAGCAGGGAACTCGTATACTGGAAGAATACGTGGAAACCCTGAAACAAAGTAAACAGAAAGTGCTCCCCGGCCAGGTAGCATTCAAACTATATGATACCTATGGCTTCCCGCTGGACATGACGGAGATAATTTTGGGTGAAAAGGGATTTACCATTGATAAGGTAGGCTTTGAGAAGGAACTCCAGAAACAGCGCGAACAGGCAAGGATGTCATCTCAGATGACGGGTCAGGTTTTCGACACCGGTCCACTCAGCAAAATCAAAGATATCTCAAAAGGGACAAAATTTTTAGGCTACGAAAGCAACGTATGCGAAGGTAAAGTTATTGCTATCATCCAGGGCGATCAACTTGTAGATGTGGCCACGGCTGGAAATGAAGTAACGGTAATTTTAGACCAGACGCCTTTTTATGGTGAGTCGGGTGGACAAATTGGCGACACAGGTATTCTTGAAGCGAATGGATGCGTGGTCAATATTGTTGACACGAAGAAAAATAACGATCTTAGCTTGCATGTCGGTAAGATTACAAAAGGGGAATTGAAGAAGGGAAGCGCTCTTACCGCAAAGATAGATGTTCACCGGCGGAACGCTATTCGCCGGAATCATTCTGCAACCCATATCCTCCATTACGTCTTACGGAAAGTAATTGGACAGCATGCGGAACAGGCCGGTTCCCTCGTGACTCCAGACCGCTTGCGGTTTGATTTTCACCATTTTTCGGCTTTAACAAAGGAAGAAATAACACGCATTGAAGACCTTGTGAATGAGAGTATTATGGAAAATACATCCGTACATGCAAAGGAGTTGTCTATTCAGGAGGCAAAAAATGCCGGAGCTATGGCACTTTTTGGTGAAAAATATGGAGAAACGGTCAGGATGGTCTCCATTGATAACTTCAGTAAAGAACTCTGCGGTGGAACGCATGTAGGTAGTTCCGGAGAAATTGGAATATTCAGGATTGTTGGCGAATCATCCATTGCCGCCGGAATCAGGCGTATTGAAGCAATGACAGGTACGGCGGCGCTGAAC
>CAYJME010000100.1:0-11174 GCA_964370795.1 uncultured candidatus Brocadiaceae bacterium | reverse complement strand
ATGTATAGGAATTTCAATCTTATAAAAACCGAGTGCCGAAAATGCGTTTTGTAACTATTTTTGGGTCAAGGTTTTTAATTTTTGGTTTTATTTCATGGAAAAGATATGTTTTTCCATACCTGTCAGTGTAATTTACGGGGATCATGAATCCAATATGACAGATATCACACTCTTGTTTAACCAAACAGACGGGGTCACCGATATTTTTGGTCTCCAGAAGACGTACCTCCTCTGGTAGGAGATGGTACTCGTAAGTGCAATGGGTACAGCGAACAAGCATGTCCTGAGTAGGGTCGAAGGAAACGGGTAGTTTCTTTTCTTTAGAGAAGAAGTGGAAAATACCCATGTGCGATTTCCTCCTGTTTTGGGATAAGAGAGTCAGCAGAAGAAGGATGAACAACGGTTTGTAATATCATGTATGTTTTACACTGTGGGCATCTCATGGGGTCGTATTTATAGGTAGTCTGTATCATAGTACTCCACGTAATGTAGACCTTCGTAGTGGAGACATGCTTCATGTTGAGGAGTTTATAAACGACTGGCAAGAGTTTTCCTCTGACTTTGTGAGACAAGAATCCATAGTAACGAATGTTTCGGAAGTGTTTGTCAGGGATGTGGCAGATGAGTCGGGCAATAAACTCCATGACAGGTAGTGTCATAGTTTCTTTCGTATCGGTATAATGATCGAGGTATTCATAGGTAACGGTAGTGCCGTCATAGTGTTTAATACGGGTTTCACCGATAGGGGGACGTTTGAGGTATTTGCCAAGATAGTCAACATTGGCTTTCATATTATTTGACTGTGTGTTGAGATGGACAACCCAAGGGGTGTTATAAAATTGGGTAGTCCAGGAATTAAAGAGTGTGTATGAGGTAATGTGTTTCAGATGAGGTGGGAGCGTGAGCCGTCCCTTCTTAAATTCTTCACGTAAGAGGGCAATGATTTTGTACCTCCAGATATTTTTGAGGGACTCATGATAGAAGTAGGCTTTTCCGACCCACTGTGTACGGCAGGGGGATAGACCGCCTGCTGTGGTAGAGAGATGGATATGGATATTTCTTTTGAGGTCTCTGCCAAAGGTATGGATGGCAAGAAAGATACCAGGAAGAAATCCCTTTTTGAGCGCCCAATCTTTAATGATGGTTGCTGCGATGAGTGGAATAAGGTTCATGAGGTATCGGTTAAGCCAAAAGAATACCCAGAGTTCCTCCGGCATGGTAAAGGTAATGTGTTGCCAGGTAGTTTTGGGAAGGGTATTTAAGCTGTTTTTAATCCAGATGTCAGTAGCCTTCTTGCCGCAGGAAGGGCAAAATCTGGATTTACAGCTATGAGGGACTTTCATGGTCTTGGAGCATGTTGGGCAAATAAACTGGTGAAAACCAAGGAAAGATGTTCTGCATACGAGAAGCTTTAAAACGTTGATAATAATACTGAGCCGAATAAGGTCTCGATGTTTCAGAAACAGTTTCCACCAGTTTCCCTTGTCGAGGAAGATAGCTCTGAGTTTTATGCCATTACCACTGACATATTCCATGTACATCGGTTATACTTTGTGAAAAATGTAAATGCAAATAAAAAGTCGTTGGGTTTTTTGTCTTTTAAAAACCCAACCTAATTTAAAAAACCTTTTTTGGAGGGAAATACATGAAAGTACTTATTGTCTACTACAGTACATTTGGTAACGTTTACAAAATGGCAAACCTTGTAGCGGAGGGTGTACGGCAGGTGAAAGGGGCAGAACCGGTGATTCGAACCGTACCGGAACTCATCCCCCAGGCAGTCATTGATTCACGTGAAGATATGAAGGCGGGCAAGCAGATGCAGAAAACTATTCCCCTGGTTACTTCGGAAGATTTCAGGCAGGCAGGCGCTATTGCGTTTGGAACGCCGACAAGATTTGGAAATGTGTCTGCCCAGTTAAAAAATCAGATAGATCAACTCACATCATTGTGGCTTGCCGGCGAGCTGGAAGGCAAGCCTGCCGGCGTCTTTGTCTCTACAGGAAGTCTTCATGGGGGACAGGAGACAACCTCTCTTACCATGATGGCGCCTTTATTACACCTGGGAATGATTATCGTTGGCGTGCCCTATTCTGTTAAGGAACTCTTCACAACGCAAGCTGGCGGTACGCCTTATGGACCAAGTCATCTGGCAGGGTCTGACAGCAAGCGGGACATCGATTCTCAGGAAGCAACAGTATGCCGCGCATTGGGGCGCCGACTTGCAGAGGTAGGGCTTTTATTGCAGAAGAAATAGGGTATTAAAAATTTAGGGTGAAAGTTGTGAATGTCCTTATTGTCGTTACCAACCGCTATCGAGGCCCTGTGCCCGTTATACCGCTCGGCGCATGTCTTGTTGCAGAGGCTGTTAAGAAATCAGGTCACAGGGTCAGGCTGTTAGACTTGATGTTTGAGCGCGAACCCGTGCGTGCTTTAGAGTCGGAACTGCATACATATAATCCTGATGTCGTCGGGCTTTCCATCCGGAATATTGATAACAATGATATGCAACAACCCGTGGCATTCTTTAAGGATTTAACATCGATAGTAAGAACAATTCGGGGCAGGATGCAGACCCCCATAGTTCTTGGCGGCGCCGCAGTTGGCGTTATGCCAGAAGAGTTGCTCCGCTATGCAGGGGTTGAATGGGCGATATTGGGAGACGGCGAGATTGTTTTTCCTCAATTATTAGAGGCGATTTCAAAGGGTGGGAAGGTTCGTGAGATACCCGGTATTGCATGGCTTGAGAATGATGTGTTTAATAATAATACCGGTTATACCGCCCGTTTTTCCGGCGGTTGCCCTATTCCCGATTTTTACCAATGGATCAATGTGCAGGCGTATCTTTCACGACTATCAACCGTGCCAATTCAAACGAAACTCGGGTGTCATTTCAAGTGCGTGTACTGTACGTATAGAAAGATTGAAGGACACGACTACCGGTTATGCAATCCGGAAACGGTGGTTGATGCTGTCAGATACCTTGCATCACGGGGATTGCGGGATATTGAGTTTGTTGACAACGTGTTTAATGCCCCGTATGACCATGCACTGGCTGTGTGTGAAGGGATTGCCAGGGCACAACTGAATGTTTGCCTCCAGAGTCTTGAGTTAAATCCTTATTTCCTGGATGACGCCCTTCTCACAGCAATGGAGAATGCGGGTTTTGTGGGTATTGGCATTACGGTTGAAAGCGCTTCAGACGTTGTCCTGAAAGGTCTTAATAAGGGATTTACCGCAAAAGACGTCTGTAATGCAGCACGTATAGTACAGCAGCACACGTTACCCTGTTTGTGGATTTTTATGTTAGGTGGCCCGGGTGAGACGAAAGAAACCGTTCAGGAAACCCTGCGCTTTGCAGAACAATTCATACGTCCAAAGGATGTGGCATTTTTCAATATAGGTATCCGTGTATATCCGGGAACAGAACTTGAACAGATTGCGCGAAGAGAAGGGGTTTTAACGCTTGCACCGGCGGCAATGCTTGAACCGGTATTTTACATTTCCCCTGCACTTGATCTCAACTGGGTAACGAATATCATGCATAATGTCCTGACTAAACACATGAATTATATTAGCTCAAACACCATCAGTCTTCCGTTTCTGCCTATGCTTAATCGTATTGGATACAAATTTGGTATTCGACCGCCCCTCTGGAAATACACACGGTCAATCCGGCGCGGGCTGAGATTTATTGGAATGGACGTTTGAAATTTCTGGTCCAATCTGCAAGACTAAACCAGTCTCAACCTCAAAACCTGTTTCGTTAATAGTATTGAAGAATTCGAGAAAAAACACAACCCCCTGATTTCCCCTTTACGAAGCGGGACGAGGAGGGATTAACTTTATGACAGTGAGCAATAAAATTTTAGTCACAAATTGCACGAATGAAAATGTTCGTATTGCATCAATAGCAGTTGCCACACCGCCACATTCCGTAAATCAAGTTCAGTCAGAGGCGTTCCTCACAAAACATTATTCAGACAAACTCAATTCAAAGAGTCTGGCAATTATGCGCAAGATTTTTGCCCATCCGGGTATATCACGCCGGCATCTTGCCGTGGACAATCTTGAATGTCTTGTGAACGAAGACCCCGATAGTCGTATTGCCCGCTTTACACGGTGGGCAGTTGACCTTTCATCACAGGCAGTTGTTCAGGCTTTGAGGCAGGCGGAATTATCTATAAACGATGTAACAGGATTGGTGGTTAATACCTGCACGGGGTATATCTGTCCAGGTATATCGACATACCTTATAGACAAGCTAGGTTTTTCCCGCCAGATACGTGCCCACGATTTGGTGGGGAGTGGATGCGGTGGGGCCGTGCCAAATTTACAGATGTGCAGGGATATTCTAAACGGGACGAACAGGGGTGTAGTTGTAAGCGTTTCTGTTGAAATTTGCAGCGCTACCTTTCAGATGGCTGATGATTTGAGCCTGATTATTTCAAATGCAATCTTTGCAGACGGGGCGTCGGCATCGATACTCTGGGGCCGTCAGGAAGGATTGACCTTGATTGCAAGTGCAAGCCATTATGACCCAGAACACCGGGAGGACATACGATATATTTACCGGAAGGGGCAACTGCACAATCAGCTTTCCATTTTTTTGCCTGAAATTGCGGGCAAGGCGGTTTCCAGGGTAGTAAATGACCTCTTAAAACAAGCAGGATTGAAAATTGGAGACATTCAGCACTGGGCATTTCATCCAGGCGGTGAAAAGGTAATCAATGCGATTAAGCATGAATTGGGACTTTCAGAAATCCAGATGCAACCGACCAGAACTATTTTAGCCAGATATGGAAATATGTCCTCGCCGACGGTGTTATTTGTATTCAAGGAGATTTTAGATAAAGGAATTGCATTGGGTGAGTGGTGTGTTCTGGTTGCTTTTGGCGCCGGGCTTTGTGCCCATGCATTTCTGCTCAGGTCGTAGTTAATCTGGGGATGATTGTATAATATTTTAGCAGCAATATTTGAATGGCAATCGATACATCGAATATCATTTTTAATAGAGTAAACATTTATTGATTTATAGGGGGAAAGAATTGTGGACATCTTTATGAAAGCCGCTCTCGAAGAGGCAAAACAGGGATTACATGAAGGTGGAATTCCCATTGGCTCAGTTCTTGTAAAGGATGGAAAGATTATTGGAAAAGGACATAACAGACGTGTACAGGAAAATGACCCCATTATGCATGCAGAGATTAATTGCCTGCGGAATGCGGGGAGAATTGGCAGATATCGGGATACAATCATTTATTCTACATTGATGCCCTGTTATCTGTGCGCTGGTGCAATTGTCCAATTTGGGATTAAAAAAGTATTTGCGGGAGAGTGCGAGACATTTGCCGGTGCACAGGAATTTATGAAATCGCAAGGGGTCGAGGTGGTCGATTTAAATCTTTATGAATGTAAACAATTGATGAAGAATTTCATAAAGAAAAACCCGAAACTCTGGGATGAGGATATAGGAGAACTATAAGTAAATGTTTTGGTACAATCGGGGACGATTAAACCGGCGAAAGTACAAATATCGGATGTCGAATGACGTTTCCGTCAATCGAAACGCCGGTCGTAACAATAATTCCGCCATGACGATTTATGATTTCCGGCAGAATCTTGCCATGTATCCGCCGTCGCCTGCCTTTCCCGGTAAATAATATTCCTCTGCATCCAGACAGAATTGTGGTTCATTGCTGAGAAATTTCTTTATGACATCCTGGTTTTCTTCGGGTTCAATGCTACAGGTACTGTAGACGAGAAAACCGTTGGGTTTTAATCGGGTAGCCCCTGTTTTTAATATCGAATATTGTAAGGCAGACATTTTATAAATATCTTCTTCTTTTAATCGCCACCGGGCCTCTACCCGGCGAGAGAATACCCCTGTATTAGAACATGGCGCGTCGATGAGCACACGATCAAAGGCGCACTGGAAGGGAACCCTGTGTTCTGATGCATCACCACATACGGGAAAAACATTGCTTACGCCCATCCGGAGGCAATTCTCTTTGACTAATTGCAACCTTTTTAAAGAGACATCGAGTGCATATATCTTTCCTGTCTCTCCTAAAAGTTCTGCAATGTGTGTTGTTTTTCCTCCCGGGGCTGCGCACATATCCAGTACGGTGTTTGACGGTTCTGTTTTCAGGAATTGTGCTACTTTCATTGCAGAGACGTCCTGTACAAAAAATAATCCTTCTGAAAAACCTGGAATTTCAGAAATGGCGCTGTTCTCAACGACTATCGCATTATCGGTAAGGTTTGAATGAATGGAGTTTTTGTTAAGCAGCGCTTGAAATTCCTGTGGGGAAATTTTCGCATGATTGATGCGGAGATATACCTTTGGGGCAAGATTATCGGTCTTGCATATTTCAATAGTCTTTTCCTTCCCGTACCTGTGGAGCCAGCGCTTTACTAACCATTCGGGGTGGCTGTAATTAATTGCAAGAGAAGTAATGGGGTGTTTCTCCGGATGGGGAAACAGGGAGCGCTGAAATGTGCACCACGTGCCTTCCCTTCTGTACAATGCCTTTTGGGGATCGGCAATTTCCTGCTCTGCCAGACATTTGTTGTAAATATCTCTTTCAACGGACCTCAGTATTGCGTTTGTATATCGAGCGGCATCCGTTCGGTGGACGAGTTTTTTTATCAACTCAACAGAGGTGTTCACCGCTGCGGAGGCGGGGATTCTATCCAGGTATATCATTTGATAGAGACCCATGCGTAACGCCTGCCGTACCCAGGGTTCTATCTTATTGAGCGGTATCTTTGAAAAAAAGGAGATAATCGTGTCGAGGGACACTCGATGGCGAATAACGCCATTGACGAGTTCTGTAAGGAGATGTTTATCTACCTTCGATATATCATCTTTTGCGCATCTTGAAGATATTAGCTCCTGAGCAAAGACCTCTTTTTCTTCGACCTCGCGCAGGATTTGAAGACATTCGGAGCGAACGTCCAGTTTAGTCTGTGAGGAATTTTTCAATTGCCTCTTTTACCTCGTCGAGATACACGTCCGTATCTTTACAATATCCGTGGGGTCTTAGATTTGGCACTGCAAAAATGGCTTTTTTCATGGCTGCCATTAATCCTGTCCTGAGTTCCTTTTCACAGGCAATGGCGATTACTCCGTGGATATCTTCTTCCATTACCCTTTGAAGGGCAACGCGGCCCCCTGTTGCAAGGACGATATTTACCCCGTACTTTTCAGAAAATTCCAAAAGGTCCTTGATCTTGCACTTTCCGCAGCGCTTGCATTCATTGAGGTCATTTTTTACATTCTGCTTACACTGCGAATTCTGAATGCAGTGGGGAAAGAGAATTAATAAATTTTTTGGGGAACACTTTTTTTTGCGAAACTTCATCATGAGGTTATTGATAGAAACCACTTGTTTATCAATAAATTCCATAATTACCTGCCTTTTAAAGATTGATAGATTTTAAAGTTGTTACAATTTTTGACAACCAAATATTATTGAGAAACGAACATATCACCGGGTGTTATTTTGTATCCACGCACATATTCTTGTGCGTCCATTGCACGTTTGCCCTCTGGTTGCAATCGTGTAATACAAATACATCCATCCAGAGTGGCCACATGGATCCCACAGGGAGCGACTTCTGTCACCGTCCCGGGACTCAAAGATACTATGAGTTCTGACCCATTGTGGATTTGGGTTTTTTGGACAATAATCCTCTTTTTCTCATGATGGCCATTTTTTGCATAATACGTATAAGCTCCAGGCGCGGGGGTTACTCCGCGTATGAGATTATGAATTTTGTGAGTTTCCTGAGACCATTGGATCAACCCATCTTCCTTTTTTAATTTAGGGGCAAAGCAAACTGCCTTTTCGTCTTGTTTTGTGTATATGGCTCTTCCTGTTTCTATAAGATCGAGCGTTTCTAATAAGAGTTCTGCGCCCATAGAGGCCAATCTCACTTCCAGTTCACCCCCATTTTCGCCGGGAAATATTGGTGTTATTTTTTGGGCAATGATGTCGCCTGCGTCCATCTTTACGGTCATAACCATAGAAGTAACACCGGTAGTAGTTTCACCCTGGATAATTGCCCGGTTAATTGGGGCTGCTCCACGAAACTTTGGCAGCAAGGATGCGTGAATATTAATACATTGATACTGTGGAATACGGAGAACCGCACTCGAGAGGAACTGTCCAAAGGCAACGACAATAATACAATCAGGAAAAAAATATTGGAGTTGTTTCACAACCGATTCGCTGTTTATATTTTCAGGCTGGAGAATGGTTAACCCGAATTTTTGCGATACCTCCTTTACCGGTGGAGGGCAGGGAGTTTTACTTCTCCCTTTGGGCCGGTCAGGTTGTGTAACGACTGCAACAATTTTATGCTTCGACGTTGCCAAAGAGCTTAAACTGGGAACAGCAAACTCAGGCGTTCCCACAAAGATTACGTTCATTATCGTATATTTATTTTAATAAAATGGATGTTTGTGGTATGTGTCTTTTATATTAAAATAAAATACCCGTTAAACAGAAATCCTGGTCGCTTTGTTGTCCCGTTCCAGTTCCTTTAACTGAGGGGATACCGCAAGCCGGCTTGCAGGACTCATTCTGTCGATAAAAAGGGTGCCATTGAGGTGATCAAGCTCGTGTTGCCATGCGCGTGCCGCCAATCCTTCTGCAACAATTTCTAATTTTTGTCCTTTGAGGTTATATGCGTGTGCCTTTATCCTTTGTGCCCGGATAATCTTGCTCCTGACTCCTGGAAAACTCAGACACCCCTCTTCTTTGTTTATCTCGCCTGACTCTTCGATAATCGCCGGGTTGATAAATACCGTTTCTTCGCTCTTATTGCCGTCTGTATCAATAATGACCAGCCGAACTGACCAACCTACCTGCGGGGCAGCCAGCCCAACCCCTTGCGCCTGATACATCAACTCCATCATTTGCTCAACTTTCCGGTATACCTCTTTGTTAATTTGGGTTAAAGGTTTTGCCTTTTGACGGAGTACCTGGTCTGGATAGACAACAATATTCATTAATATCATTTCTCATGGATAAAGTTTTACGAAATAATTATCTGATTATTAATGATAAAGAAAAAGACGGAAAAATGCAAGGCTCTTTCTTTTTCCTATTGACTTTATGGCATAAATTAAATAGATTATATACTTAATTTTAAATTTGTCATTTATTTCGTTACAAGGAGTTACTTTAATTATGCCGATAATGAAATCAGCCAAAAAAAGGCTCAGGCAAAATGTAAAGCGTAATTTGAGAAACAGAATCCGTAAAACTGCCTTAAGAACACAGATGAAAAAGTTTTTTGGCGCTCTCGAAGAGAAGAATGCACCGTCAGCAGAAGAACAGCTCAGATTATCTATAAAAAAGATAGATAAATGCGCATCAAAAGGGATTATTCATAAAAAGACTGCAGATAGAAAAAAGTCACGATTAACAAAAAAGCTGAATCAGATAAAAGCCGCAGCGCAACCAAAAAGTTAGCTATATTCGAAGTAATGCCTTGAGGTGGGCTTCTATACAAAGAGGAAGGTCTGTTAGATGGTAACCACCCTCAAGGCATGACACGATTTTACCTCCGCAATGTTTTCCCGCACATTTCATAACAGTTTGAGTTAACTGATTGAAATCTTCTCTGTCGAGGTTCAGACCGCCAATAGGGTCGTTCCTGTACGCGTCAAAACCCGCAGAAACAAGGATAAATTCCGGTGCAAACCGGTCTGCTTCATGCTCCATGATACCCATGAAAAGTTCCCTGTATTTCTCAGGTGATGTATCTGACAAAAGAGGCACATTGATAGTAAAACCTTTACCCACGCCTTGCCCGTTTTCCTCTTTTCTCCCTGAACCAGGGTAGAATGGGTACCGATGCAGTGAAAAATACAACACCGTTGGGTCGCTATAAAAGATGTCCTGCGTGCCGTTTCCATGGTGAACATCCCAGTCGATAATAAGAACTCTTTCTGCATGATATTTCGATTGAATATATCTTGCCGCTATAGCTACATTGTTAAAAAGGCAAAATCCCATACCCCGTGTAATCGTGGCGTGATGCCCTGGAGGGCGCACAAGACAGAAGCCATTGTTCTCTTCGCCTTTCATAATGAGGTCTATAGCCGTTAGGGGCGCCCCTGCCGCGTAGACAGCCGCATCGTATGAATCGCTTGAAATAATTGTATCCCCGTCCAACCAACCGCCGCCAGCGTCGGCAATTTGTTTAACATGTTTGATATAGCTTTGTGGATGAACAAGGCCAATTTCCTCAACCGATGCGGCACGGGGCTTTTCTATCCTGAGCAAATCCCAAAGTCCGGTTTCTTTCAGGCGTTTTACCGTATTTTCCAGCCTTTTGGCATTTTCAGGATGACCATATCCCGTATCATGTCTTAAAAAGACGTCATCGTAAATAAGAATCGTCATAAATTTAATTTTCTCTCTGCGTCCTTTGCGTTCTCCGCGGTAAATTCTCGTTTATTTCAGGAGAAATATTCCTCCTAAAACAAGAAACATCCCTATAACCCTGGACAAGGTGACCTCTTCGCCCAGGAACATCCAACCAAGGATAAAGGTAAATAACGGATAACAGCAGGTGATGGGAATAATCCTTGATACTTCGCCTGTCTTGAGCGCCTTGTAGAAGACGACCTGTGCTACAAATCCTGCCAGCAGCCCTGCAAGGATAAGGAATGAAATGGATTTAAACCCCATCTTCGAAATGGCTGAAAACGGGCTCTGGGTAAACATAATAATCCCGGCGCCCAGCATCACCCCTGTGCACCTGACCACATACGCGGCTGTAGGCTCAACCGAAGAGAGTCCGACCTTTTCTAAAAATGGTACAAATCCCCAGATAAAGGCGGTAAGGAGGGCAAGAAAATATACTTCCATAAATTTTCCCTGAAAAAATAATTCTTCTGCCTTGTATAAAATATGAGGTATTATACTAAAAATTCGTTATATAACAAGATAAGTTACTTGACTCTACTACAAAAAATCACCGATCGCGTATCGGAAAAGAAGGCGAGGCAATGGGGGTGTCCATTGATCTCATGGTCAGGAATATATTTATTGCACATAACTCTTGTCTGTAGTAAAATCCTCTGAGTTAAAGTCCTAACAGCAATTTCCACGGAGGGTTTTATGAAAAAATTAATCGTGTTTTCCATCTTATCT
>CAYJME010000099.1:0-11197 GCA_964370795.1 uncultured candidatus Brocadiaceae bacterium | reverse complement strand
CACCTATCCCACTATACGTGGGACAGACCGGATTTGAAGTCCGTCGCCGACACCAGCCGACATGCACTCCCGAACACCTTTAAGTATGACCCTCATTCTTACCGGAAGATTGTGATTGTGTTGTTTTGTTTTGAGATGTAATATCCTTTGGTGTCAGGACACCACCTGAAAAGAGTGTTTTAAATGCTTCTTCCACCGTAAGATTGGAATCGGTAATGGTATCTTCTGTCGTGTAAATTAAAAATCCTGTTGTCGGATTGGGAGTGGTTGGTATAAACACACTAATAAATTTCTTGTCATTATTAATACTGGTATACCCAGTGACAAATCCAATGGATTTTGTGCCTTCCCTGGGGAAATCTACAAAAACCACACGTTTAAAAGACTGCTTTCCTGGCATGCTGACGGCGTGAATTATTTGTTTTACCGATGAATATATGTTTCGAATAATTGGTGTTCTGGTCAGGAGATTTTCCAAATAATGGATAATAGCCTTACCCACAAAGTTAGCGGCAAAGATGCCGATAAAATAGAGTGATGCAAACGTGAGAATAAGACCAAGGGCGGTAATGATAAATTCATCAAGGGAACTCTTGGGTAGGGCAGTGCCAGAAAGTTGCAATAGTCTTCTTATTACTGGTGAAAGGGTGCCTCCAATAAAACCAAAAAGGAACTTCACCACAAAAAATGTTACATAGACAGGCAGAATAAGGAACAAACCCGTTATCATCCGCCGTCTAACATCTTTTTTAAATTGGCTGAATATACTATGTTTTTTTTCTTCCATTGATGTGCTATTTATTAAAAATTGCTTGATTTCCAGACAAATGCCATAATGCCTGCAAGGATAAAATTAAAATCTGCGATCGTTTCGAGTAATAAACCTTCAGAAATAATCCTTTTATGTGATAAGTATTGATAGCCCCCGGCATAAGCCACGCAGGGGAGTAAATAAAATCCCAATGTTGTTATCCATCCAAGCAACGGCGCAGCCACTAAAAAAATTGCCAGAAGGACGGTTATCATAACAAGAATTTTTTTTGTGAGTTCTTTTCCAATTGCAATGGGGATTGTTTCCTTCCCCAGAATACGGTCGCCCTGAATATCACGAACATCAAGAACTATAGCCCTGATAAATGCAAGGCAGAAAGCAAAGGCAAGAGCAACTGCAAGAGAAGGCACAAAACTTCTCCTGATGTCAAGAAAAGGTATCAACGCTGTACTGACTGCCCATGCAATACCATAAAAAATTTCCTTTGAACCGGGTATTTGTTCAAGGCTTCTATAACGGATGAGCCTTGACAGCCTTTTGGGGATGATCTCCAAACGATAAAAGATGCCAAAAAGACTGGCCAGAAAGATACAGAAGAAAATAGGTTTACTGTGGATAAATCCTAATATAAAGGATGCAATAGCGCCGGCAATACCGAGACCAACCATGAGTGTTCTTTTCTTTTCATAAAATTTAGCCCGCGCTGGCTCATTGATTGCAACAGCATCTTTATTGGCAAAGTGGTTTAAGACCTGCATCGAAAATATAAACAGGGCTGCAATCAGACAAAAACCATAACGGGGTTGAATCCCCACTAAAAGGGCACTCGCAAAGCTCAAACTTGCCGCGCCTAATCCCACATAGGTGCAACTCCTCACGAAAAAATCGGCAACATTCTTAAATCCAAAAAGAAGTTTTCCATATTTGCCGACTTTATAAGAATGTACTTTCTCTACAACCCTTTTGATCATCCAGTTGGGAGTAGAAGCGCCCGCGGTGACGCCAATTGTTTCGTAATCTTTCAGTAGTTCAAGATCGAGTTCTGCATCAGTTTCAACGTGAAATGTTGGCGTACCCTGAGACTCGCATATCGTAACAAGACGGGTCGTATTGGCACTCCCTCTGCCACCGACAACGATCATGGCGTCAACCGATTTACTGAGACTGATAATTTCATCCTGCCGTTTGTACGTGGAACTGCAGATCGTCTCAAACGTCTCGCAACATCCGTAGCGTTTCCTGATTCTCTCGATGGCCTCCTTAAACATGCGTCTATCCTGTGTCGTCTGGGCAACAACGCACACTTTATCCATCGGTGGCAGATGCTCTATTTCGTCCAGTTCCTGGACTACATAACCCCTGCCTTCTGCATAGCCCAGTAAGCCGACAACTTCCGCATGTCCCTTATCGCCTACAATTATTGTAGAATATCCCTGTGCGGCATACTTTTTAATAATAGACTGCACCCGCATAACATGAGGACAGGTGGCGTCACAAACCTTTGCCCCTGTACTTTCGATTTCATTTCTTCGTGCCGGGGTAACGCCATGTGCCCTGATTACCACGGTGCTTTTGGAAAGGTCGCTTTGTCCTTTGACAACTTTGATGCCCCTTTTTTCCAGATATTCAAGTACCTGGGGATTATGAATCAGAGGGCCGTCTGTATATACCCCCCCATCGATGTTTTTTTCATTTGCGGCATCAAGCAGGATGTCCATTGCCCGCCTGACGCCCATACAGAAACCTGCCGTCTTTGCAACCTTTACCTTCACTATCTACCTCGAATATTTATACAATAAAAAACTCACGTTCGTTTGTATATCTCAAATTAGGCATTTGATGACTTTTTTTCACGTTCACACGTAGTGGCATGTTTGAAACCTTCCCCCACAACTGACAACCAGTTCAAGTCTCAAACCTGAAGGTTTGAGATACTTTGGGATTGATACCTCATAATACCGCTTAACAAGGAAAAAATGGCTAAAACAAATAGGGCGTAATTTTATCAGTTACGACAGGGTATGTCAATAATTTAATGTCTCTAAAACTACCACTTTAGCGGGGTTTTTCCTTGCCATAGGAGAGTTTGTTTTCCTATAATGTTTAGATTTAAAGGGTATCGTTCATTTTTATCAAAAGAGGTTATCGTATGTCTGCAATAATTATTGATGGTGAATCTGTCGCTGCAAAGATGAGAACACGGCTCATTGAAGAAATCGACACGTTAAAGAAAAATGGGTATTACCCGCATTTAAAGGCTGTTCAAGTGGGTGAAAATGCAGCATCCCGGCTCTATGTCCAGAACCAACAGAAGCAGTGTGAAGAAGTCGGCATCAAATACACCCTTGATGAATTGCCTTCGGATACAAAAGAAGGCGCTCTCATTGAATACATAAAGAAACTGAATAATGACCATCAGGTAACAGGGATTATATTACAAATGCCGCTCCCCGAAGGTATTGATGCAAAAAAGGCACAGACATTAATTGCCCCGCAAAAAGATGTGGAGGGCATGAATCCTGCCAATATGGGCGAACTTGTTTATGGAAGCACACGATTGGCGCCATGTACTGCGATGGCAGCCGTTGAACTGGTCAAATCCATTGGCGTGGACATCAAAGGTAAGGCGGCAACCATCGTTGGCCGCAGCGCCATTGTTGGAAAACCAGTAAGCCTTTTACTGCTTGACCTGTCAGCAACGCCCACGATATGTCATTCAGGAACAAAAGATCTTGCTGCACAGACGAAAAAGGCTGATATCCTGGTTGCCGCCATCGGAAAGCCGGAGATGATTAAAGGCGATATGATCAATCCAGGCGCTATTGTAATTGATGTGGGAATCAACCGTGTAAAGGAACTCGATACACAGGGAAATCAGGTTATAAACCCTAAAACCGGCAAACCAAAGATGAAAACGGTAGGGGATGTTGAATTTGCCACTGCCAAAGAGGTGGCCTCATATATAACGCCTGTACCGGGCGGGGTTGGACCTGTAACCGTGGTCATGTTACTACGGAACACGGTAGAAGCACTAAAAATGAGCGTACATCAATAAATGCGCGATTACACAATACTCGCTGCCATACCTGTTTTTAATGAAATGGATGCGGGCAATATTATTCAAAGAGTCAAGAAATTTCCCCTGGATGTGCTCGTCGTTGACGACGGTTCTGCCAGTAACCTGCATGAAAAACTGATGCATATATCCCACGTCCATATTATCACACATCCCGGGAATCTTGGATATGGCAAAGCTATTATCGATGCATTTCTTTTTTCAATAGATCATGGGTATGATTACCTGCTGACGATTGACAGCGACGGCCAGCACGAACCCGAAGAGATTCCACTGTTTTTAAAAGAAATCCCGTTTAACGACTATGATATCATATCAGGTTCCCGATATTTATTGCACGGAACAACTAATGAAAATGTTCCGCAGGAGCGATATCGAATCAATCAGGAAATAACTGGTATTATAAACTGTATAACAGGATTCGGTCTGACAGATTCATTTTGCGGATTCAAGGCGTACAAGGTCGAAAAACTGAAGCTTATGCATCTGACCGAATATGGCTATGGCATGCCTATGCAATTCTGGATACAGGCATGGAAGTTGGGCTTGCGGGTGAAGGAAATACCTGTTAAACTACTTTATAAAAATCCCACAAAACAATTCCAGGGTGTTCTGAAGGATCCGGTTGTACGATTGAATTATTACAAGAGTATTATAGAAAGGGAGTTAATCGCACCATCTACCTTAGCAAGGGTGGATTAAGGGGGTTGTCTCCACATGAATAACTTGAAACAGTAAGAAGGAGATGTAACTCAAGGCTTTAGCCTTGAAACGGGTAACCCAATCCTTCGGAGTTGAGTTACCTGTTAAACAAGAATTACCGTGAAAACATTGAAAGATACAGTTCCTCATGCCCTCTATATTCACATTCCCTTTTGTGCACAGAAGTGTCGCTACTGTGACTTTAATTCTTTCGTTTCAGAATCAACATTCATAGATAAATACCTTACCGCTCTTGAAAAAGAAATCGTCGGGTTAAAAGGGCAGTATGTATTTAACACGGTTTACATCGGGGGGGGAACACCCAGCATATTAACTGAATTGCAATTAGAAAAACTCCTTCGCTCTGTGCTTAATAATGCAATACCGGTCTCTGAGACGTACGAGTACACCGTAGAAGCAAATCCAGGAACGATGAATATTGATAAGGCGAAGGTATTAAAAGAGTATGGGGTAAATCGAATCAGCATGGGGGTGCAGTCATTCCAGGACAGACAATTAAAACTTCTCGGACGCATCCACTCGGGCGATGACGCCCGAAAGACATTTGATTTGTTACGAAATACAGGTTTTAAAAATATCAATATCGACCTTATTTTTGGGTGTTCCAATCAATCCCACGCTGACTGGGAAGAAGACCTGAAAACTGTCATCGAACTGAATCCTGAGCATATTTCTACGTATTCATTAACCTATGAAGAGGGAACGCCACTTACGAGAGACCTGGATAACAAGATTATCTGCAAGTTGGATGAAGATGCCGAACTGGAGATGTATAAGACCACGATTCGTTCTTTGATGCGCCATGATTACCACCACTATGAAATTTCAAATTTTTCGAGAGATGGATTTCAATGCGCTCACAATCTTAATTACTGGCAGAACATGGGCTATGTGGGCGTGGGCGCCGGCGCGTATTCCTTCATCAATGGAATACGAAGCGCAAATGAAAAAGATGTCTTGAAATACATCGAAGGAATACATGAAAATAAAAGCATAAAGACTTTTCATGAATGTCTGGGACAAGACCAGCGTGCGGCTGAAACCATTATTATGGCTTTACGGTTGCGTCAGGGCATATCAAACGCGGATTTTTATGAACGGTTCGGCTATACCATAGAAGAACAATTTTCAGAACAAATAGACAGATTTCGAAGAGACGGCTTTATCACCTATGATAATAAAAGACTCAAAATCACGCAAAAAGGGTTGTATATTGCGGATACCATTATGTCAGAGTTTGTGTAATAGTTAAATAAAATTTTTATTGAGGAGTTTTTACATTGATAAGCGCAACAGAAATTAAGAGAGGCACGGTTATAAAGCTTGAAGGTGAACTCTACCTGGTCGTTGACTATCAGCACGTCACACCGGGAAATTGGCGCGGTATGGTACAGGCAAAGTTAAAGAGTTTGAAACAAGAGAGTGTGGTACAGAAACGGTTCAGGTCTACGGACAAACTGGAGGACATATTCCTGGATTATCGCACGATGGAATATCTGTACAAAGACGGGGATAATTACTGCTTCATGGATACCGAAAATTATGAGCAGGTATCCATATCCAAAGAGGCGGTAGCGGACGCCATGCCTTATATGACCTTAAATAGTCAGGCAAAGATCGCCTTTTATGAAGGCAAACCCATTTCTGTCGAATTGCCAACGTCCGTAACCCTGAAAATTATTGAAACCGATCCCGGCTCAAAAGGGGATACCGTGGTGAATGTCTATAAGCCTGCAAAATTAGAAACCGGACTCATTGTAAAGGTTCCTCTCTATGTTAATAACGGCGAAAGTATAAAGGTGGATACGAGGACGGGCGAATTCATCAGCCGGGAATAAACTATTTTAGATTTGCGATTTTAGGTTTATAGTATTTATTTCCATCGTAATTCGTAAATTTTATTGCACATGCCAGAAATTGAGATTTTGGAAAGTTGAGAAGTTTTGATATTTTCAACTTCGCAACTTCTCGTATTCCCAACTTCTTATGACAAGGACAAAAGATGGGTATTGAAGAATCCATAAAAACCTATGGAGCAAAAATAGATGAATTGTTAAAAGAACTCATCCCGCCAAATAAAAAGGACTATCTGAGCGAACCGATATGGCATCATATGCATACCGGGGGAAAAAGGGTCAGACCGGCGCTGTGCTTAATCACCTGCGAGGCCCTGGGCGGAAATCCGAGCGAGGCCATCCATTTTGCGCTTGCCGTAGAAACCCTTCACAATATGTTTCTCATGCACGATGATATTGAAGACGGCGATACGATGAGGCGTGACCAGCCCACCGTATGGGTGAAATACGGTACAGCCAATGCCATTAACGCTGGTGATTATCTCCTTGCGTGTGCATATAAAAGCGTCCTCGCAAGTCCTGTATCCCTGGAAAGGAAGTTGAAATTATTACAGGTGCTGACACTCACCTACGAGAAGACCGTAGAAGGCCAGGCGCTTGATATCAATGCGCGGGCTGCTGAAGATTTTTCCGTCGGCCAGTATATGAACATGGTTGAACTGAAGACGGGATATTACCTTGCCTGCGGTATGGTTGGCGGCGCTATTGTGGCGGGTGTCTCCGATGCGGTGGTTGAAAACATCTGGATGCTGGGAAAGAACATGGGGCCTGCCTTTCAAATTCGCGATGATTTAATTGACTTGACTCAGGGCAAGGGAAGGGGAGGGGTAATTGGTTCTGACATAAAGGAAGGCAAGGCAAGTTTTCTGTATTCCTATGCGCTTCAGGTCGCTGCTGAAGATGACAAAAAGCATCTGCGCATTATTATGTTAAAACCCCGCGACGAGACGACAGACCACGATATAAAGCAGGTGCTGGGGATTTTCAAAAAATATAACGCCATGAAATATGCACAGGATTATGCCGATGATTTGATACAACAGGCATACAAAACAATAGACCATATTCCCGTGGAAGACAAAACTATTTTTAAAGAAATTGCATCATTTATGGCCAAACGCATGTCCTGACGCTGATAAGGTAACTCAAGGCTTCGGCCTTGAAAATGAGTAATTTCAAGTTGAATGTCGGGTTCAATCGTAAGAAAATAGAGATGTTTTTTAATAAACAGGACAGATTTGAACTTATTACCGCCTCGGATAATGAAGGAAGTGTAAGTTCAACCGTTCTCAAAGGATTCACAATATCATTACAAGAAATTTTTGGAGAATAAGATTTGATGAACATAAGAAAAAACTTGCCTTTACTAACCATAGCAGGATTGGTATTGCTTGCGCCGTTAACCAGTTGTAGCAAAAAAGAAACATCTGAAAATATTGAAGTGGCAGGAACAGAAACCACAAGCGAGGAGACTTCTGAAACCCAACAGCCAATAGTTGAGGTAAAAATCCCTGAAAAAATGACCGCACAGGAGTATTATAATTACGGCCTGGAAAAAATCAAAAAGGGGGGATTTGACGAAGCAATTGCGGCATGGCAAAAGGCCATAGAATTGGATCCCGCCATGACCAACGCCTATGAAAAACTTGGAAAGGCATTTTACACACAGGGTAAATTCGATAAGGCAGGCGCGATTTACCGGAAAGAACTGGAATTAAAACCTGAAGACCCTATGATATATCACAGCTTGGGCGTTGTTTACCGTATGAATGAGCAATTTGAAGATGCCGTAAAGATGCAAATGAAGGCGCTGGAGTTAAATCCAACCCTCGCTTTAGCATATAACGAGCTTGGATTGATTTACTGTAAACAGAGAAAACTCGACGAGGCCATCGCTGCCCATAAAAAAGCACTGGAGTTAGACCCAAAGCTGGGAACGGCGCATAATTATTTAGGCGTTGTTTATCTGTTAAAAGGCATGAGCGCCGAGGCAACGGCGGAATTTGAAGAATTTAAAAAATATGAGGCAACGAAGCAGATGTATCCGTCACATGGCGCGCCTGCATCGCATTGATAAAGGGGGAGACACGGGGTTTTGCTGCATTTTTGCGTAGGGTAGATTAAGCGAATCAAATCTACCATATATATTATTTCATATCCAAAACAGCAGGAGCAGGTTTAAACCTGCTCCCACATTGCTACATTGCTTTGATAATCCTTGCAGGTTCAATCGTCCACGATTGAACCTGCATCTGGCATTGTTTTATTTTTTGCCCTTTTCTTCCTGCTGCTTCTTGCAAATAGGACAGGCGATGAAGTCTACATCACACTTATCGCAATGCTGAATCAGCCATTCCTGTGATTTTTTCTTACAGTCAGGACACTTCATTTCCCACTTTGCCAGTGTCTTTCCCTTGATAGGCCTTACACGCACCTCTTTACACTTTGGGCATTTTCCTTCCATGGTAGCAGCTTTTAACTCAGCAGCAGCCTTTTGACACATTACACATACGAGCACATCCTGCCCACATTTATCGCAGTGGTGAACGGCAAGTTCACTGATCTCATTTTTGCAATCAGGGCAAACCATCACCTGCGCTGCAAGTGTCCTGCCCTTTTCAGGACTTACCCGTACATCTTTGCAATTTGGACACATAGGTTGTTCTATGGTAGGATGTTCAGGCGCAAGCCCCTTTTCACTATGTTTGTGCATCTCTACTGCCGGTTCATCGGCTCTCGTAATTGCACCGCTCCATGTCATCACACATAAAGAAGCAGCTACACAAAAAAAAACTCCCCAAAACTTTTTCCTCCCCATACTCTCCCAAACCTCCTATTAAAAAAAATTTAAAGATAACATTACGGTACTCTTTTCTGTCCGTACAGATTCTTTGTCAATTTTAAGAGGTCATCCTTTGAATATTTCAATCCTCTCTTCCTCTAGTAAAAGTCAGGAACAGGAAATAATAGCCGGTAACTAACCGTATTTTAAATAAATGTACTATACTTTTAACGTTTTCCCATAAAATTGTCAAACAAATTCACTTTAAATGAATTATTAAGTGTTTTTTAATTTGATAGTTAAAGAAATACAGTTCCCCTCGATGTTCTTTATTCTACATGCTGCATGGTGCTTCTTTTGAAGTCTTGAATATCGAATGGTGAATTGGGAACGGACTATCCTTGACACGGAGACTCCGCATGGCCAATTTATTTTTTACTTGTCCTGCACCAACTCCTGAATCTCACGGAGGGTTGTTGTCAATTCCCACCACCCATTTTCAAATGTGGCATAGTCGGGTCCGCCCATAGCAGATGCGAACCGTATCGAGTTTGCGTGCACGAACCACTGCCGTACCCACAGGTATTCTATGAGTTCGTCAAAGGGATTCGTTGGGTCTGCAAGACCTCTGCCCCAGGCATTGAGAAGGAGTTGCGTGGATGTTAACACCATTTTATCCGTTTCTGCAATCGTGCAATCCAATTTAGCAAAGTGACGGTCAGTCCAATCGGTGCTGTGACATGCCTGGCACACCTTCTTCATTTCCCTTTGACGGAGTGTTTGTTCAGTCTTGCTAATCAGGTATTCAGACGCCGGCTGTCCCAAAAAATCAGTAGGAAGGGGCATGCCGTCTTTGTTTTTGATTATATAGGTCTTACCACTTTTGGGTTGTGGATGGGAATAAGGGAGGCCAAATATCCGTACCCACAGCCTTGAACCAAAATCATGTGTCCTTTGTACAATCACCTTACCATCAGAAGTGGCAAGAAGGCTGTTATGACACGTTGCGCAGGTAGGGGCCTTAAAATCCGTGCCAATCCTCCAGGGGACATTCGTCCAGTTCCATTCCTGATACTTTGAAACAAAAATATTTCCATGTTTACTTTCCTTGTAAACATTGAACGCCGGGACATCCGGTCCCAGATGACATTGAGAACAGGTGTATGGTTTTCTTGCTATCTCTATGGAGAAACTATGCCTTGGGTGGCATGATGTGCACGCGCCATAACTCCCATCCGGATTAATCCTTCCAACCCCCTGATTTGGCCAGCCAATAAGATCTGGCACGTCAATGTCGCCAAGTTGTGTTGATACGCTCTTCATCCCGTTCACGGTAACTTTTGTGCCATGGCAAGCATAACACGTCTCTGCCTTTGCATTGTTTGATGCACGAAGACCGACGATTCTGTTGCCTTTAATTTCCGTCGAGGTTAAAACTGTTTCCGTAAAAGTGTGGTAAACGGGATTGTTTTGAAGATTGTCCAGCGCATGGGCCTTTTTACTTTCTGAATATTGTTCAACCTCAACTACGTGGCAGGTCTTGCAGTCGTTTGGTGAAACAACGACATTAATTTGAAATCCGAAGTGATCGAAATTGTCCTTATGCAAGGAAGGATTCTGACTATGACATTCATAACAACCGACGACAACTGACTGCAACGTCTCCGGGATGTTCTCGTTTGAAATCCTCCTTTCCAGAACCGGTTTTTTCAGCCCAGATTCCGGCGTTGTCGTTGAATGCCTGCTCGCGAGCCAGTCTTCCACTATTCCGGGTGTATATTTTTTATGGCAGGTCAAACACAGTTGTGTTTGCTTACTCAGATTCGGTGGTTGTGGTTGTTCCTCTGCTGCAAAAGTCTCAACACCTAACAGAGAAAATAACGCAAAACATACAAAGCACACCAGTTTCAATTTCATATACGATACCCCTTTGTTTAAATTAGGTTGGGTTTTAAAAGACAAAAACCCAACGACTTTTTATTTGAATT
>CAYJME010000098.1:0-11236 GCA_964370795.1 uncultured candidatus Brocadiaceae bacterium | reverse complement strand
TTAAAAGCGACAAGAATATTTCTCTTATTATCAAAATAGTTTAAGCCTATTTATCAATAATAAGATTTGATCGTATGCCGTGTATAGCGTATGACTAGCCGGTTAAAGTCCGACCGTGGGAATTCGGTAGTACACCCACGTAGCTTGAGGGAGGTGTTAGGGGTAACCCGAAACACTAAGTTCCCTGACAAAGGCTCTCAATGGAGAGTCGAGCAAACCTGCGGGTTGCAGCGCAAGCGAACCTATAAGTAGCCTCGTTAATTCGGATGGAGTTGCCGACCCTGTGGTCAAAAGGGGAAGGATGCCACACCTACGCTAACGAAAACTGCCAGAACCTGTAGGCGAACTTCCGGGGTAGCAAGGGTGACACGCAGAGGAAGCCATACGGGGTAGCACGGGAGACCATTACGAATGCCATGCAGTATGGTAACTCATAGATATAAGGGAAACCGAAGTTTTATGAGGTTTGTAAGGGAGTCGGAGTTGCTCGTAGTACCGCAAGTATTACAAGGACAACATAACCTTGTAAGAGGGAAGGGGCAATACCTTTATCGTGTTTCTGAAGAAAGGAAGGAATGGAGATTGCGGAAATGCTGAAAACTCCAGAAAAGATTCGGGAACTTCAGAGGAAACTATACCAGAAGGCCAAGCAGGAGAAAGAGTACAGATTCTATCTTCTCTATGACAAGGTTTATCGGCTGGACATACTGAGCCACGCCTATCGACTTGCCAGAGCCAACAAGGGTGCACCGGGAATAGACGGGGTGAGCTTTGAGGCAATAGAGAGGGAAAAAGGCGGGGCGGAGAGGTATCTTGAGAGTATAGCAGAAGAACTGAAAGGGAAGACCTACAAACCTATGCCTGTGAGGAGGATATATATCCCTAAAAGCGATGGAGGCAAGAGGCCGTTGGGGATACCAACGGTAAGGGACAGGATAGTCCAGATGGCAACAAAACTGGTCATAGAGCCCATCTTTGAGGCGGACTTTCAGGAGAATTCCTATGGATTCAGACCGAAGAGAAATGCCCATCAGGCGATAGAGGACATAACCCTACACCTGAACAAGGGATATACCGAGGTAATAGATGCCGACATCTCCAAGTATTTCGACACCATTCCCCATGACAAACTTCTAAAGCTGGTATCTAAGCGCATAGTAGACAAGCACATCCTGAAACTACTAAAGATGTGGTTGACTGCGTCAGTGGTAGAAGAAAGGGAGGATGGGAAGAAGGAATACAGGGGGAATGACAAAGGCACTCCCCCAGGGCGGGGTCATCTCACCACTTCTTGCCAACATCTATCTCAATGTTATGGATACCCTGTGGAAGTCAAAGGAGATAGAGGAGAAGATGAGGGCGAGGCTTGTCAGATATGCCGATGACTTTGTGGTACTCTGCAAAGGGAAGACAGAGAGAGTCCTGGAAGGGATAAAGAGGGCGACAAATCATCTTGAATTAACCCTCAATGAGAAAAAGACCAGGGTGGTAGAAGCCAGCGAAGGATTTAATTTTTTAGGCTTTAACATCAAGGTTGTAAAGAATCCGAAAACAGGAAAATCCTTTCCCCTTACAAGAGCATCGAAGAAGTCGATGAAGCATATAAGGGCGGAGATAAAGGCAATGACCAACCGAACCCAACTGACCTTACCGGAAGAAAGTATCATCAGAAAGGTTAACGAGACGGTAAGGGGCTGGGTAGGATACTTCTACTTCAAGAATTGCAGTAGGGACTTTCAGCAACTGAATGAATACCTCAAAGAACGGGTCAGGATATACCTGAGAAGGAAGCATAGAAAGGTGAGCAAATATAAAGCATATCCTAACAGATATCTTTACGAGACCCTTGGGTTATACAATATACCAACCACCGCCCGCTGGACGCAGACTGCGAAAGCCTGTGGAAGAAGATGGTTGGAAAGCCGTATTCGGGAAAACTGAACGTACGGTTTGATGAGGGGGAGTTGGAAATAGAGCATGGTTAGGCTCGTGAGGCACTGTCAGACGAAAGGGACAGAAACAGATAGGCCAAACCTAAACCACTACGCCAGTTCCCTACTCTACCCTTTTAGTTTCTAACATTTTAAACTTTACTGACAAATGAAGATGCGACCCATCCTTCTTAATTTTTAAAAGGGGACGTTAAGATTGACGAAGAGGATGGGGAAAGCGGAATGATAAGAAAGTAAATCGTTCCATTTTTCTGATGTATAGTAAACGCAATTAATAAATAGGTGTGAATTACTAATTTTTACCAGTAAAATAAAGAATTATATGTCAACTTATTTTTTGCGTTTACTATAGTAAAGACTGTAAGGAGAATGATAAATGAAAGCATTAGTTGAGGAAGTTTTCGTGACAGAAGGTGTGCCAGAATTCACCTTTGTATATCCACCCAACTATAATGAGATTCTTCTTGGTATTCGGCGAATCGGGAAACCAGTTATTGTAGAAGGGCAATCTGGAACTGGTAAGACGACGTGTGTAAAAAAGATTCTTGAGCAAATTGGTGGAAATTTAAAAGCCGAGTATCTAACAGCGAGGAATGCTGTTGATTTTAGTAGGATTGAAAATATTGCGGCAAACCATGAAAATGGCACATTCGTTATTGATGATTTTCATAGACTGCCGGATCAGCTCCAAACTAAGTTGGCTGATATCGCAAAATTGGCTGCTGAACAAGCCGGTACGGAACCGCTTCCAAAGCTCATCATAATTGGGATTAATCAGGTAGGTAGCGATCTAATACAGTTAGTCCCTGATATTGCAAAAAGAACTGGAATACACCGAATCCAACCGGGGACCCGGGAAAGGATTACTGAGCTAATTAACGCTGGTTGCGAAACTTTAAACATTGGCATAATGAATTCAGAAATTGTGTTTGAGGAGTGCAAAGGAGACTACTGGCTTACACAACAGCTATGTCAGTCTATATGTACTTTAAATGGCGTCCTTGAAAGCCAAGACGAGAGACGAGAGATTGCTTTTGACCTAACTGATTTGCGGCAAAAAGTCGTGGAAAGGCTTAGATCCGCATACTATCCCGCTGTTAAAGAATTTTGTCGAGGTCGTAGATTCCGACCAAGCAACAATCCCTATTATAAACTGTTACGGACTGTAAGTCAGCAAGATAATTCTATAGTGGATTTGAATATGCTGGCAAACGCCAATTCTGAGGTGCGTGGTAGTATTAATAACATCAAAGAACATAGATTGACTAGCCTTCTGGATTCTAAGCCCATGTGTGCTCGCCATTTTTATTACAACTCGAAAACCAAGAATTTTGCTATAGAGGATCCGGCACTATTCTACTATTTAAGACATCTTGACTGGCATTCGCTTCGTGTAGACTGCGGTTTTAGAGACATGGGCAAAGATTATGAATATGACATCGCCTTGTCGTTTGCTGGAGAAAATCGTGAACTTGCGAGGTTCATTGCAGAACAACTGGAAATATTAGACGCTCATGTATTTTATGATGAGTACTTTGAGACAAATTTCTTAGGGAAAACGTGGTCGGAACAATTTAAACGAATCTTTTCAGAAGATAGCAAGCTCGTTGTTTGTTTATTAGACAAGAATCATAAAGATAAAATATGGCCGTCTTTTGAGCGTGAATGTTTCCAGCCGCGTGTTTCCGAGGAAGCGGTTATTCCCATCTTTTTAGACGATACACCGTTTGTCGGTTTTCCGAAAGACTTAGTTGGAATTAAATTTTCTTGGGATCAGATGGACACAAATTGACAAGACCATGTAATTAATGAGATTGTTTTTAAGCTAACGGATCGGCTTGGATAGCCAAACGCAGGATATTCCCTGGGACATGCTACTGAATTGTCTAAGATGAAAGGGGGATAAAGGGGGTTGTTTTGAACAAATAATCCTTAACTTAATGACATTGATAGTGCCAACTATACAAATACATTCTCGGACAACCTGTTTAATCTTTAATATCAACTACTCTACCGCGGCATTTTCCACTTTAGCTTTTAACTGTATCATTCTTTTCTTAAATCTTTTATCCGTATTCATGCGCTTTGCCACGCGAGAACAGGCCAGGCTTACGGCAGGAGGGTCTATTTCGTCAAAGTACGAGCCTATTTCCAGAAGATGCATGGGATTTGATCTGTAAGAAGATGATGACGGAGACGGTCAAATCATCAAAAGGTAAAACCTGATTTATTGACAAACAAAGGCAGATATTTTCAAAAACTGCATGGTTGTCTCTGCGAGATCCATTTGTTTTCCTCTGGCTCCTTCGGGGCCAACTGTTTGTAGCATTGAGTACGAATAATGTATTGAGCTCCATAGGAGCGACCTGTTTATCATATCTATTCAAACACATGTTTTTTATCCTATTTAATTTCATATTTCTTCAGAACCTGCATATTTCAGGCCGCTCCTACGGAGCTTTCGTTATATTTGTATTTTATTTCTACAAACAGATCGCCCCTCATGGGGCTGCATTGTTATTTTCTTTTGTTTTCTGTAGATATTTTTCAAAAAACCAAATTATTACTTTGTATTGTTGGTTGGTGATACTTATATCATCGAAAGGTATAAGTTGTACCTAAATTCTGCAAGTGAATTTGTCCTTAGAACGCTTGAATGTTGTATTCATTGGAGTGGAATACTTTTTGTGAAAAATTTTCCATCACGTAAAAAGTGATAAAAAAACTCTGCTGAGAACGTTACAAATCTAATAATTACAAGAGGTTACTGAATATTGTCTTTTTTTACTTGCAGAATTTAGGTTGTAAGGAAAAGACAGGATTATCTGATGCTTATCTGAACCGGCGTGTTTCTGTTTGATGTCGAGCCGTCTCCCAGTTGACCGTTTTTGTTTAACCCCCAAGCCCACATAGTACCATCGGCTTTCAGGGCAAGGCTGTGTTGTCCGCCACAAGAAACAGAAATAACATAGTCGAGGTTTTTTACAAGGGCAGGTATTTCTTTATTTGAGATAGTTCCATCTCCTAACTGGCCGCTATTATTACTTCCCCATCCCCACGCAGTTCCGTCTGATTTCAGGACAAGGGTGTGATCTCCTCCGCCGGCAATTGCACAGGCATTTCTAAGCTCATTTACGGGGAATGGGGTACTTCTGTTGTCGGTTGTACCGTCTCCCAACTGGCCACTCTGATTAAATCCCCATGTCCAAACGGTGCCGTTGTTCTTCAGGATAATGCAGTGATCTCCGCCACCATTGATATCGCGGACGTCTACAAGTCCGCTCACCATGACGGGGCTTGCCCTGTCTGTGGTGGCGCCATCTCCCACTTGTCCATACTTGTTAAGTCCCCATGCCCAGATAGTACCATCTGCCTTCTGTGCAAGGCTATGATATCCCCCTCCGGCAATGGAAATGATGTCCTTGAGTACCCTTGTCTGTACCGGTATGTTCCTATCGCTCGTGGTCCCGTCTCCCAATTGTCCGTATGTGTTTCTTCCCCATGCCCAAACGGCGCCATCTGACTTCAGGGCAAGACTGTGCTGTCCTTTTGTGGCAATTGCGGTGACGTTATTAAGTCCGCTTACCTGAACAGGGGTGTTCCAGCTCTTTGTTGTGCCGTCTCCCAGTTGCCCTGCCCAGTTGCCGCCCCATGCCCAGACCGTGCCATCTGTTTTCAAGGCAATACTGTGCCACACCCCTCCTGCGATTGCCGTAACATGGTTTAATCCCTTTACCTGTACCGGTGTCTTCCTGTCGGTGTTTGTTCCATCCCCAAGCTGACCATGTATATTGAGTCCCCAAGCCCAAACGGTGCCATCCGATTTTAAAACCAGGCTATGAAAACCTCCACCGGATATCTGCACGATTGTCGATGCAGAGGTGATTGTACTAAAAAGCAAAACTACGAAAAATGAGATTGAAAACCAGCATAAGGTGTTAAGTCTGGTGTATATCGGGCTGAAAAAGTGGTTTTTCATAATCGTGTCCCTGTATTTTGAATTTTAATTTGTTTTTCTTACGGGATGCGTTTTGGGGAATTCACGGGCAACACGAGCCGCTTCGGGAGTGCATTGCGGATGGCCCCAACCACTTGCGCTGATCCCATTGGTGATGTCATAGACAATGTTATCGTCTTTTGTTGTGCTAACCCCTGCCGGAACGTAGTCCAGATTCAGTCCATGCCGCACCTTCCATGCGATATTGTGATCAGCGCAAGAACTATCGCCGCTCACACCTAAAGCCCCAACGAGTTTTCCTTCACTGTTGTAAAGCGCCAAACCTCCGCCAAATATATTAACCCCGCCTATCTTATGTCCGACCATAGGGTCTTTTTCCGTCCCAAATTTTTCGGATGAACCCTGATATGCTACTTCCGGAGAAACCGGATTACTCTCCTGTAAACCATATAGACTGCCACCTGGTTGTACGGCGGAAAACAGATTTGCGGTTGACAAAGCAAATCCCGGCAGACTGAAGGCGTTAGCGGTATTTGCCTTTTGCGCAGAAATAACGCGGCTGCCGGGCCATTGGTCTCCCCGATCATTTCCGGAAAACACCACGGCTTTAACGACACCGTCCCGATCTACCACCGTTGCCCACATATGAAAACCGAATCCGCCATTATTCTCCTTCACTACCGCCCTGAGGGTTTCCTGGAGTTCCGCGTGAGAAGGCAGACTACTCGCGAAAGACGATGGCGAAAATAAGGCAACAAAAAATAGTGATGCAATAAAACCATTGAAAATTACTTTAAAGCGCTTCATGACACCCATCTCCTGTGAAATAAAATTTTTGAGAAATAAGGAAAAACCAAATTGTTACAATTGTTCAAACATGTTAATTGTGGGAATCGCAAACTTGTTGAACTTATTTGTTAATGCTGAAATGTCTTCTGAATTATCCGGAGCATTTCGTGGTGCACTCCTTTTGTGCCAGCAATGACATTGCCGGTCTTCATGTATTCTCCACTTCCTTTAAAATCAGTGACACTGCCACCTGCCTCCTGAACCAGGAGCACGCCTGCTGCGATATCCCATGGTGACAGGCCATATTCAAAAAACCCCCCGAAAATGCCTTCGGCTGTGTATGCAAGGTCGAGACAGGCAGAACCGCATCTTCTGATGCCTGTGGCCTGCATGAATAAATCCTTAAATACCTTGAGATATGGGTCAATAATGTCTTTTATCCTGAAGGGAAAGCCTGTTGCAATCAGGGCGGTACTAAGGTTGTTGGATGAAGAGACACAAATACGTTTATCATTCCTGAAAGCCCCATTTCCTTTAATGGCCGAGTAAATATGCTCCCGCAAAGGCTCATAAATGAGACCGACGGTCAAATCCCCCTGAATTTGTAAGGCAATGGAGATGGCAAAACTCGGCAGACCGTGGATATAGTTTAGGGTGCCATCAAGGGGATCGATAATCCACAGGTATGGGGAAGTATTCTCTTCTGCGGAAGACTCTTCGGCAAGTATGGCATGACCGCTAAAATGGCGCCGTATGTGGGCTTTGATAATATCTTCAGACTGCCTGTCTACATGGGTGACGAAATCATGTCTGGACTTTTCATTGATCATGGAGGGGTCTAATTTTCTAAAATGCTCTTTTAAAACAACTCCGGCCTGAAGTGCGGCTGTCTGTGCAACTTCGAGATATTTTTTGAAATCGTCTGGATTTGGTTTCATATTTAATACTCAGGAATTTTATCATATGTGAGAATTGCCATAAATAGGAGTGCAGGGCAACTATTCACTGTTGTAAAGGCTCCATCATGGGTTTAATAAAACGACTAAAGCCTGACATACATCAATTCAATTTGTTAGCGTTATAAGGACTTTATACCAGGTTTTTTCCGGTAAGTGTTTTATAGGCATTCAGGTATTTTTCTGATGTCTTCTGGATGATATCAGGGGGAAGTGTTGGCGCTGGCGGCTTTTTGTCCCAGTGGATAGTTTCAAGATAGTCGCGAATGAATTGTTTGTCGTAAGAAATCTGTGACCTTCCTGGTTTATAGCTTTCCAGAGGCCAGAAACGTGAGGAATCCGGCGTAAGCGCCTCATCGACCAGGATTGTTTTATTATCGTTTGTAACGCCCCATTCGAATTTGGTGTCACAGATGATGATGCCCTTACTTCGTGCGTATTCGCTGGCCTTGAGATAAATCCGGATGCTTTTTTCTTTTAATTCTTCCGCATACTTCTTTCCAATCAATTCAACGACCATGGAAAAAGGAATGTTTTCATCATGTCCCGTAGTTGCCTTTGTCGAGGGGGTAAAGATGGGTTCCGGAAGTTTATCGGATTCTTTGAGTCCCGGCGGCAGTTTTATTCCACAGATTGATTGTGCTTGTTGATATTCCTTCCAGCCGGAACCGGCCAGATAACCACGAATAACAAACTCTACCGGGAACACCTTGACCTTTTTTACGAGCATGGAACGACCCTGCAAAATATCCCTATGCTTTAAAACAGAGGTACTGTTCATGCGTTCTATCTGCGTGGTGATGAGATGGTTCCCGGTAATATCTGTAGTGTACTTGAACCAGAATTCTGAAAGTCCTGTGAGTACATTTCCTTTGTAGGGAATGCCATTGGGCAGAACAACGTCAAAGGCCGATACGCGATCTGTAGCAACGATCAATAGTGCATCGTTTACTTCGTAGATGTCACGAACCTTACCACGGTTGTAAAGTTTGAGCTCTGGAATCTGTGTAGAAAGAAGTGGGGTTGTTTCTCTTGTCACGGTTTTCTATTATAAAACAAAGTCTGGTATGTATTGTTTAAGTTTTGTTTTGAGTTTGCCGGCGCCTTGGATATTGGGCTTTAGTGATATCGCCATATTTAAGTGATCGGCGGCCTTTTCGTATTCATTCAAAATCAGATAGCATTCTGCCATCTTTTTGTAAATAAAGGCATTTTCACTTTTGCATAGGTTGAGCGTTAGAACTTTTTCATAGTAGTCCAGCGCCTTTTCCGGCTCTACATTCTTTGTCAGTCTGCGGCAATAGATGTTTCTTATCCGTTCTTTAATCTCATCAAACAGATGACCGCGGTGGGCGGCGTTTTCCCCCTTTTCCAGGATAAGTTCATAGAATCTGGCGGCAGTCTCATATTCTTTTAATTTTTCATACGCTTCGGCCAGCAGGAATTTGCAATCGATATAGTCGCGATGATTGAGGTGTAAAAAGCAATCAAGATGTGTAAATTCTTTTAACAAGCGCTCGTAATTTTCTATAGCATTGTGCGTATGACCATTTAAAAGGTCGGTGAAAATGGACTTTACCTTTGCCTTAATAAGTTCTTCTTTTGTTGTGGGGTCTTCTTTTTCACGAGTTTTTGTTGTTTTGTGATATTGGAAGTGATGCCTGTGCAACTGATCATACTGTTTACGGGTTGTAGCATCAGAAAGTATCTTATAAGCCTGGATGATGGTCTTAGTCTTTGATTCAGCCCACGGTTTATTTGAGCTGTGTATATCAGGATGATATTTTTTGATAAGCGAACGAAATGAATGTTTAATCTCTTCTATGCTTACCTCATAGCCTACTTCAAGTATGTCGTAGTAATTTACCACAATTAATATCTTTTCTTTTAACTAATTAAAGGTACAAACAAATGAAAACAATACCCGGAAGAATTATTCACATAAATGCTATCAGTACTCGTGAAGTCTGTCAATAGATTTGATGAGAATAGAAATTACGGTTATTCATAACGCAATGTTTCCACGGGATCAAGCCGTGCCGCCCTTAAAGCAGGATAGATGCTAAAGACCACACTACTTACAATGGCGATAACCGATGTGAGTGTAATGCTCAGTGGATTTATTACCGTTGGGATTTGGTTAAAATAATATACCTCAGGCGGGAATGGCCGCCAACCTGTGAGCGTATACAGGGTGCTTTCCAGCCAGTTGATCTTTAATGTGAATGATAGTCCAATTGCGACTCCAATACTGGCGCCAATACTTCCGATGAGGAGTCCATTTAACAGAAAAATGGACATTATACCTTGCGTGGTTGCGCCCAGCGCTTTTAAAATTCCAATATCTTTAGATTTTTCCAGGACGATCATGGTGAGAATGGCCAGGATATTAAATCCTGCAACAACAATGATAAAAAAGAGGATAAATGCCATCACTCTCCTTTCCATCATGACTGCGGTTAAAAATGTCCTTCTGGCATCTTCCCATGTTTGTACAAAATATTCGTAGCCTAATGCAGTCTGTATTTTATCCCGTACCTCGTTGGCGTAACGGTAGTCATCCAATTTCACACTAATGCCCGTGACGGCGTCTTTTTCCTTTGAGCCAGCGAGTTCCTGCGCAATGGTGAGCGGAATATATACATAGTTCTTATCGAAATCATACATGCCTGATTTGAATTTCCCGGCAACGATAAATGCCTTGACGCTAATTTTATCCCACTCTTTTAATGTGACAAGCACAATCTGTTCGCCGTTCTGAATAAAACATCAAGGGTTTTTTTCCGGATCCCCTTGCCCAAGTCTCATTAACTCTGAACCAACGAAGACGCTTGCCGTGTTTTTTTCTCCGTGTGTTTTTAATAAATCACTGGGATGGTTTCCAAATGGCGTAATATACGACTCAAAATCACTTACCCGCGCTTCTGCTTCAGGGTCAATACCCTTAAAGTAAACAAATTCCTTTCTTCCCCGTAGTTTGATCAGTGCCGGGCCTTCCATATAAGGTGCGCAGGCAGAGACGTGTTCAAATGTTTTTACCTTTTCCATTACCTGTTTGTAGTCATCGAGTCCATACATGCCACCTTTCTGGATAATGATATGGGCGAGGGTGCCTCGAATCCTGCTCCGGAGTTCCTGGTCGAAACCGTTCATCACCGAGAGTACGACAATAAGGGTCATGACCCCAACGGCAACGCCAGCTACTGCAAAAAACGATATTTTTCTGCTGCGTAAGTACCGGAAACTGATAAATAGTTTATACATAAGGACGGAATTTTACATTGTTAAATGAAGGTATAAAATATATAATTTAAAAATTCTAGCATAACTAAATTATTTTTATTAGGCAATGAAATAATAAATCTGTCATCGGAGATGTATGATGTTATATTTTAAAACTGCTGGGGAATCACACGGGAAATGTTTGATTGCAATCGTTGAAGGATTTCCGTCGGGGGTACTAATTGACGAGTCGGTTATAAATACGGAATTAAAACGAAGGCAGGGGGGGGTTGGCAGGGGGGGGAGGATGCAGATTGAAGAAGACCGCGTGGAGATTCTTTCCGGTGTAAGAAAAAACA
>CAYJME010000097.1:2918-11439 GCA_964370795.1 uncultured candidatus Brocadiaceae bacterium | reverse complement strand
TGGGTCATATTGCTGTGCGGTATGCCTGAATCTTCCCCTGTCCAATATGCCAGCGTAATACGGACTGGAGTACTTTCACTGCTCAGGTACCTGAATTCCGTGTTCAGCAGTGGCACATCAATACCCCACCCTGCAAAGGTAAAAGGAAGACTTGGATTTTCGTAACTTTTAAAGGTAAGTATTAACTTTTCAACAAGCTCATCAATAACTGCTTGTTGCTGAAAATCCCACATTACGGCAAATCTGGTAGGTTTTAAATCGGGAAAAATGCTTGTTGCTAAATTATCAGGAAATGGGTCACTGCTCTTCCAAACCATATGTTGCTCATACCAGTCCTTTTGCGCCTGTGTGTAAGTCTTGGCCTTATCTATTAACCTTCCATGCTGTACATCGTTTCCCAGCGCATCATGATCAGGTATATCCTTATAAACACCAAATTCATTTTGAGGGTCAATAATATAAAACTTAAAACCAGCGTAATCAGGATTATTTGTGTATATAGTAGGATCCCAACTCTTCGCAGAAATATAATCGTACCCCATTTGCTTTGCGTATAGTAAGGTATTCGCATTTGTATCCCTCCATGATATACAATAATAATTCTGCCAACCGCTTTGTGCATATATATTTTCACCGGCTAAAAACAAAAGAAAAAAGAGAAACAACACCTTCCCTGCAAATCTCAGGATAGTCTTCATAATTACTGCCTCCTTAAATACAAATTAAAATATGTCAACCCGCAATTCTTGAGGTCAAGAATCGTGGCTTTGTGTCCCAACCTCATGATTGGTTTACCTTTTTTACATGTATTCCTTTTAAATGATATATAATTTATATTATACTATTTTTTAACAAAATTATCCATGACTAATACCGAAAAAACGAACGGGGTACACTTTTGCCAGGTGGATGAACCTTGTCATATTCAATATTTCTTGGTTTATTTCTATATTGTCCTTGAAATATTATAAGTTTTGTAAGATAATTTGTGGTTAAGACTGTCTGGATTGTCCTTCCGGTTTTTGACAAAATTTTCAAGGTAATTAAATGCCTTTTCAGATAGAATTCCTTCGATATTTTTGGTCTCCATCCTCGCTGTTACGGAACTACGCTTTTCACATTCCGCTTACGTATATCTTATTAAAAACCAGAGCGAAATATTCAAAGTAGGGGCGAGTCTAAAGGAAATTTGTTCATGAAAAAATATATTTTTTTATCAGTAAACATTTTTATTCTGTCTTTTATTAGTTGTAAAGAGACACAAGTCAAGAAGGATCAGATGGCCTTTTCGCCTTTTAAAAAACCCGTGACGCTTTCTACATCAACAGAAGGGGTGGAACAAAAATCCTGGGAGCATGAAATATCAACCAGGAAAGAAGTTATTGATGAAAAAAAGGAAAAGATACCCGATGAAATTGTATATTCCGCTGAATACAAAAAACCGGAACCGTCTTTTCTCAAGCAGGAATATGCAGGGGATAAAATAGATATTGCATTTAATTTTGATAATGCGGAAATAAAGGATGTTTTAGAAGTTACCTTAGGACAGATTCTTAACCTGAATTATATTCTGGATAGTAGAGTTGGCGGGAAAATCAGCCTTCATGCCACCGGACAGGTATACAAGGAAGAACTTTTTACCATGCTGAATACCGTCCTGAATGTGTATAACTTTGCTATAGTAAAAGACGGTGACATTTACCGGGTGCTTTCCAAACCTGACGCCCGGCAGGAAGCCAATCTTATTATTGTAGGAGACAAAATTCCACCCTGGAGCAAAGACATTGTTATTCAGATCGTTCCCGTTCAATATGAAAATCCAAAGAACCTCAACGCAACGTTGAGACCCTTCCTGACGAATATTGGCAATATTGTGACACACGGTGATTCGCAGTTTATCATACTGATAGAATCTGCGTCAAATATAGAGAAACTCCTTACCCTGATAAAGACCTTCGATGTCCCCTTTCTTGCCGGCAAGGCAATAAGGTTTTATGAGTTTAAGAATGTTGATGCACGAAATGTTTCAAAAGACCTTGCTACCCTTGCACAATCACTGGGAGGAAAGGTGGGTCCCGATGGTGAGTTTAACTTTGTCCCCTTCTCTGACACAAACAAGATGCTTGTTATTACCAGAACGCCGGAGCTTCTTCCTAAGGTTGATCTCTGGATAAAGAACATTGATGTACTCCCCGTATTGCTGGATGAGGTTCCGAATGTGTATGTCTATAAGGTACAACATCAGAAGGCAGAAACAATAGTGCCCGTTCTTACCCAAATTTATAGTGAAAAAATGACAGCGCCGCCCAAGGTGATTGGAAAGGAACAAGTCGAGGCAATGAAGATTGTCGCCGACCCCAAAACGAATGCAATTGTTATTAAGGCATTAAAGAATGACTACAAATGTTTAAAGGCAATTATTGAAACAATCGATGCAACTCCTCCCCAGGTATTTATTGAGGTTTTAATTATAGAAGTAGGCCTCAATAGTGGGTTGGATTATGGAACCGGCCTGAGGTGGGCTGATGGTGTTACAACGGGCTCGTCCACAACAAAAAATATAGGCATATCAGCGCTTCCTGTTAACCCTGCAAACCTTCTCGGTCCCAATCTTCATATCAACAAAGGAAATTTTGAAGTCTTATTGGATATTCTTGCAACAAATACAGATACAAAGGTTTTATCCGCCCCCCATATTCTAGTGAGGGATGAACAGCCTGCTAGTATACAAGTTGGTAGTCAGGTGCCTGTTCTTTCAAGCTCCGGCCAATCAACGGGAACTACTGCTATATTTGAGCAGGTACAGTATCGTGATACGGGTATCATCCTTACCGTTACCCCTCATATTGCAGAAAATGATTTTATAACCTTAGACATAAAACAAGAGGTAAGCGATGTTTTTTCAACACAGACAGGTGAGATTAAGTCGCCGACGTTTTCTACCCGTAAAGCCGAAACTTCGCTCGTTATAAAGAGTGCTCATACCATAAGCCTGGGTGGTATCATCGAACAAAAGGATGAAAAAAATGTTCGGAAAGTACCACTGCTCGGTGATATTCCTTATCTTGGAAATTTGTTTAAAACTACTTCCATTACCAACAAAAGAACGGAGTTGGTCATGCTGATAACCCCCTATATAGCAAGCACTGCAGAAGATGCAGACATATTGACTGATGCATTTCAAAAGAAATTAAAACAAATAGAACCGTTATTGACGCAAAAAACGGATGAAATTGAAAAAAAATAATATTGGTTTCCACGGTGGTTTTACCATCCTTGAAGTCATGGTTGCACTGGCGATTATGGGAGTTGCAGTTGCTGTTTTTTTCAACATAATCGGTAATTCCTCAAAGTTACGAGGAAGGATCGATGAACACGCAGAGATGGTGGTTCTTGCCAGAACCAAAACAGAAGAGGCATTTTTAGGCATTCTGGGAGACCCAAACGTTGTGACGACCGAGAAAAGTAGCTTCGAAGGCACCACAAAAGATGGAATCAAATGGAAGGTGTCTGTAGCGGAAAAGACTGAAAAGAAGCCGGAAGAGGCTGACGATGAAGTGAAGGAAAAAATGAAAAAAATGGAGAAAACAAACAAAGATAAAGACGAAGAAGAGAAACTTCCGCCTATAAAGATTTCACAACTCAATACTCAGGTGGGTCCAGTAAGTATCGATACGATTGTTTTGTCCCGGCAATCGCCGGAGGGATTGACAAAATCCAGTCAGCCAAAGCGCCCAGAAAAGACTTCTCCTGTTGAAGATGATGGCGGGGGAGGTGATTCGTCGGATGAATGAGTATGAAAATCTTGTTAAAAAAACACAGTTTTCCGGGAGGAGACCGTAAGGGTGGTTTTACCTTATTTGAATTACTCATAGCCCTTTTTATCGGGACAATTTTGATTATGTCGGGTGTTTATGCCATAAGAATAGGCTTGTTTTCTCTGGAGAAAGGGGAGCATTGGTTTAATGATTCTACCAAAGAAAAGGCAGCCATTGATTTCATTTTTCAGCAGGTATCTGCATTAGTCACGATCAGCCCTCCGGGTAAAAAAGAGGGTAAACCCCTGGAAACGAATAAAACCAAAAACGATGAGGAATCTCCTTATTTTGCGGGAGAAAAAGATTACCTGCTCTTCGTTACCCCCCTTTCGCTTAAAAGACATTATGAAATGGGATTGGTGATAGCCCATTATCGGGCTATCCTCAAGAATAATGGGAAATATGACCTGATTTATACTGAATCAAGGGCTAATCAAACGTCTCTGACTAAATCATTTACAGAACCGGAGATGAAATTATATGGAGAAGACCATACGGTATTCTTTCAGGATTGTGATAAACTCGATTTTTTCTATCTTATTAATAAAGATGAAGACACCGATAAAGACGATAGTGGCGACCTTATAAAAATGAAAGATACTGATGATAAAGAAGGTACGAATCTTCTATGGAAAGAAAAAGTAGGCAGGGGAAGCCCGCAGGCGGTAAAGCTGGTTATATCAAAGTACGGAAAGGAACAGCAACTGGTAGCGCCAATCATGGTTACGTACTCATTTTTAGCCTCTGGGCAATAGTAATATTTGGGTTTGTAGCATTGAGTTTTTCACGGGGCACCAGTGTTGCAATAAAGACAGAGATTGCTTATACAGAGCGGGTGAAGAATATTTATGCGGCCAGAGGAGCTTGTATTTATGCAACCCAGATGTTGATTCAGAAAAAACAGGGGACAGAGAAGGAAAAAGAATCGGTTGGTCTTAAAAAACTCCAGACGGAGGACAAAACAGATAATAGCGCGGGAAGTATACCGGGTGTTGTCTGGACGCCCAGTAACACGCCCTATTCAGTAGAGATTGGGGACATAAATTGTTCCGTTTTTATTAGCGATGAGAATGGAAAAATAAACATAAATAAATTAAACGATTTGACAAGGCCTAATTTTATAAAATTTCTCACTACGTATCAATTAGATGAAATGACTGCCGAGACGATAACCGACTCAATTTTGGATTGGATTGATCCGGATGATTTTCATCACGCAAACGGTGCAGAAAAAGACTACTATGTCAGCTTGTCAGAGCCTTACGAACCGAAGAACGGACCGTTAGACACGATTGAAGAACTGGCGCTGGTGAAGGGCGTCACTCCACAAATATATGAAATGATTAGAGATCGTGTGACGATTTATGGGGAGGGAAAAATAAACATAAACTTTGCCACAAAGGAAGTACTCTGTTTTATTCCCTTAATTACCTCTGACATTGCCGATTCGATTATTGAATTCAGGGGAAAGAAGGGTGTTAAGGTTCTGGATGACTTGAGAGATTTACTGAACCACCATGGTATTTCGGGCGATGACTATCTAAAGACTTTGAATTATTTAACCGTATCCCACTCGAACTATATGGTAATCAATACAGTTGCTTCTTCTGAAAAGACAAAAAGTTCATACAAAATCGTTGTTCGAAAAGCTCTGGACCATTGTAAAATAATCGCAGCGTATCCTGAATAATTTAACTGCATAGAAAACAGTTAAAAACATGAAAAGTATACCATTTATCAACTTATTCTCCCAGAGTGCGATGGGTTTATCAATCCATGAGAACGACCTTATTATAACGTTCGTTTATAAAAAACTGATCAAATATTCGCACGAAAAGCTTAAGATTAAGGATTTCATGATCAAAAATCCCCAGCAATTAGAGTCTTCAATCATATTGTTAAAAAAATTTGAAGGGGATGTCATCCTTTCCTGGCCAAGGGAACACACGATTATTCGGGAGATAGACTATCCCAACGCTAACCTTAAAGAGTTCAAGGAAGCCCTCGGATATCAACTGGACAGTTTTATCCCGTTTACCAATGAAGATGTTTATTTCGATATTCATGCGCTATCCCAGACACAGCAAGGCGCCAAAGTCCTTATCGTAGCGGTAAAAAAGACAGAATTGGATGCCGTGTTATCAAAATTGCACACCCTGTCAATTGCCCCTTCACGGGTTATTATCTCACCGTTCGCTTATCTTCCTGTTTTAGGAGAAAAAAAAGGTCTTGTTGCTTTAATAAGCAAAAATGTGAAGAATTATACTTACAATCTCTTCGAAAATGCGCATCTCGTTTCTTCCTTAGTTGCAAAAACAGAAAATGAGGTAACCGATTTTATCAAGACAGCCCCCCCCGGTGATGTTCATGTGATTGGAAATAACTATGGATTTTTACCGGAAGAATACAAAACTCTCTCAAAGGTGTTTGATGAGTATTCTGAGTCGTACGGTTCAGCGCTGTATGGATTATTGGATTATTCATGCAGGCTGAATCTTATTAAAAAGGTCAAAAAATCATTAAACCCGCAGATGGTTTTCATGGGTTCTTTGGTAGGTTTTATCATACTCTTCGTATTCTTGATTCCCTATATTCAAAAAATGAATAATCAGGCCGTGCTCAAGCAAATAAACGTTCAAATTAAAAAGATTAAAAAAGATGTTACTGCCGTTGACAAGTTGCAGGAACGCATTGTTGTTGCGGAGGAAGCCATTAATACGGTAAACGGCATAAAAGAAAAATATTGTCCCAGGATCGATGTTATTATGGAATTGGCGAAGATATTGCCGAATGACGCATGGATAAAATCTTTTGCTATCGAAAAAAACATGTTTGAAATAGAAGGTGATGCTGCGTCTTCAACAAACTTAATACCAATTCTGGAAAATTCTCCGCTCTTTTCCGGCGTAGGTTTGGCATCCCCGGTTACCAAGACGCAAACAGGCAGGGAAAAATTCAGAATTAAAGGGAATATTGAGAAATAAAGGATATGGCTAAATCCTCGGAATTATTTAAAAGAATGAAAACACGGGAGAGGGCGCTGTTGATTGTCGCCATCCTCGTACTCTTTTGCATGGGCGTTGATAGATATATGGTGAGCCCCTTTTTAGAATCAATAAACGAAACAAAGGAGCAACTGGACCATCAGGAGAAACTCCTGATGAAATATTATTCATTCGTTGCCAATAAAAAACAGTACGAAGCCCGCCTCGAAGAACTGGAAAAATACTACACCAATTTCAGGGAAAAATTTTTACTGGAAGAAACAGAAGAACTCGCTTATGCAAAGTTACAGGAATTGATCAACAACCTGGCAAACAAAAACAAGCTTGTGGTGTCAAGGAGTACTGCGCTGAAAAAAGAAGTTATTGATAAAAAACCGTATCTCATTGCATTAACCATTAGCTTTGATATCAGCGATTTTGACAGCTCTCAGAAATTACAGAGTTTTTTATATGATATAGAATATAACAATGACAAGCTCCTTTTTATTGACAGCATCAGAATCAAGACCCTGGGTTTGAATATTACTAAAGGAGCGACGATTTCATCAACCTTAACGGTAATTGCCTCTATAGAAAAGAAGTCATAACTTTAATATGAAGCCTGTTAACTTCAACGTAAAATCACTAGAGATTGTTTTTGAAACGATTGGCAAGAGGATAATCCGATGGAAGTATTATCTGCCCATTATTAATCTTATCCTATTTTTTAGCGTTATTGGTTTTGCGGTTATTTGCATACTTTTAATATATAATCCGCCGGAACAGATGCCCAGACTGACTAGACATGAAGAATCCCCTCTGGACGTAAAACCCCTGCCTTCGCTGTCAACGGATGCAAAACCGTTGGATGCGTATGACCTTATTATGTTAAATAACCCATTTTCGTCAACCCGTACACCCTGGGCTTCCCTGGAAACATCGGTAGCGGCTTCGAAAACAGAAGCAAAGACAGATGTCAGACAGGAAGAAGGTGAAGGAGAGGGAGAAGAGATTGAACAGTCGCCGGTAAGCCAGCAAAAACATGCAGGACCTGGTCCAAAAATCACGCTCCAGGGAATTCTCATTTTTGGAAGTAATAAAAAGGCATTAATAGAGAATCCCGATAGGTCAAAGAGTGATAAGCAATTTATCTTTGTCGAGGAGGGTGAAGATATTGGAGGATACAAGGTAAAGAGCATCGAGCCGGATCAGGTAAAGCTTGACTGGTATGGAGAAGAACTAATTCTTATTATGAGGTCAACCCAGAATAAATAGCGATTATGAGTGTCTTTAAATATCGTTTGCTCTCGACATCGAGCGGTGTTATTGAAGGAGAGAAGGAGGCCGTCAGTAAGGTCGATCTGATTAAGGAACTCCGTAAATCGGGCCATGTCATCCTGAGCATTCAGCAGGTTGAAAAAAACAAACGATTCGGGTTTCTCCTCAACCGGGCACATAAGAAAGCCGTTTTACCGTTTACCCTGGAACTTTCAACGCTCCTGGAAGGCGGTATTCCCATTGATAAAAGCCTCTCCATTCTCATCACTGCTCAGGAGAACAAACCCATGAAGGGTGTTGTTGAGGATTTGTTAAATGGAGTTAAATCCGGGAAATCGTTTGCCGATGCCCTTAACAATCACATTAAATTATTTTCCAGCGTATATATAAACATGATCCGCGCTGGGGAGGAAGGCGCCGTAGGCCGAGCGCAGCGCGAGG
>CAYJME010000097.1:0-2908 GCA_964370795.1 uncultured candidatus Brocadiaceae bacterium | reverse complement strand
GCTCAGGAGATTGGGCGCATTTCAGGAAAAACTGCAAAAAACACGGGGCGAGATTATTTCTGCAATGATTTACCCGATGCTCCTGAGTGCTACGGGAGTCATATCTGTGGGCGCGCTGGTTATTTACGTTATCCCCAAATTCGCCCAGATTTTTGAAGGAGTTGGCATTTCACTCCCGTTTTCAACAATGATGATATTAGGCCTGAGCCATTTTTCTATCAGGTACGGGTGGGTATTTGTTATTGTCGTAATTGTCGGCATGTTTCTCTATAAAAGGGCCATGAAAGACAATAAGACGTCTATAAAACTTGATCAGAAAAAATTAAAACTGCCTTTCATTGGCAATCTGATATGGAAGGTGCAGATATCCCGGTTTGCCAGGACGTTAGGCACATTACTGGAAAACGGAGTGCCCTTGCTGAAGTCTATGGATATTGTGAAAGATGTGATCTCCAATCGTTACCTTGCCGATATTCTGGGGAGTGTAAAGCAGAATGTAAAAGACGGCGCCGGTCTTACCATGTCGCTTGCGACACGGGGATTTCTCCCGGAAATAGCAGTGCATCTGCTAAAAGTGGGGGAAGAGACGGGGCGGTTAGACCACATGCTCTTAAAAGTTGCCGACAGTTTTGACGCCGACGTGGAACAACGTATGAAACGGCTCATCACCATGGTAGAACCCATGCTGATCCTGCTCATGGGCGGCGTAATCGGTATTGTCGTTGTTTCCATGCTCACGGCGATCATGAGTGTAAACGATATGCGGTTCTGACGTTTTCGGTTAGCGGAAATTTGAAAATATTTATTTTGTAAGTCTTTAAAATCTACCTGAAACTTTTCGCCGCAACGGAAATAGGATAACAACGAGATGCGGCGTAAGGTTTCTGATGAGGATTTAGCGTTTGCTATAAAGACCGGATTAAAAGGCAATGTTTGCTATTTGATATATAGGGACAATGCTTTTATTTTGTTCATAATCTTTTCAGTAATCTCAACGACATCTTTTTTATCCACGTTTTCATGCGTGGTATGAAAGGTCATGGGGCTTCCAAAAACAATCTTTATCCGGGTGATTTTTGGTATTTTTTTGCCCTTGGGCAGCGCTTCATAGGTACCAGAAATGTAGGCAGGGATAACCGGCGCCCCTGTCTTTTTGACAAGAAATCCGATACCAGGATTACCTTCCTGCAGTCGTCCTTCTTTACTGACCGACCCCTCTGGAAATATACCAATAACCCCGTTTTTTCTGAGTACTTCGACCCCTTCCCGTAATGCGGTAATATTGGAACCCCTTTCCGTGACGCAGATACAGCGTAACAACTGAAACAACCATCTTGCCCGGCCTGCATAATAAATCTCGGTCATCATGAAGGTGATGCGCCTTGGAAACATTGATTGGAGTACAGCCGGGTCCATATAGCTGAAGTGATTTGCCGCTACAATGAGCGGTCCTTTTTTTGGTATATGCGTTTCATGTTTAACATGCACGTTATACAAGAGCTTAAATAAAATGACGCCTGTTACCTTGAGTAAGTAAAAAAAACAATTATTGAGGAAACTCAGGATGTTCTTGTATGCGTTGTTCATGTTCATAATTAAATGTTAAGAAAATTAAGCCCTTCTGGTTATCCCGTGTGGAGATGCAAGACTTCATAGTGAGTTCAGCCGAACGATTTTACGTCTCTCCGTTTGTATTTATTGTATTAAAATTATCCATCTATTATACCTGAAAAAAAGTTCTATGATGAATGAATTTTACAAAAAGTATTTGTTAATCTTTTCAATATGAGAAGTGGGGATGATTCTATATTTTTTAGTTGACACCTTATAATCGTAAAAGGTAGAATTTACCTGTACTGAATAATTTAATATTTATAGTTTAATTAATGAGTATGAAATTATTAGTATTCGTGAATTATGAATGCATTCATTGTGGGGATGCAAAATGGATGTACTTAATATTTTTTGCTTGTGCTTAATGGATGAATTTACCGTCATAATGCGAGGGGGGGAGTACGATGCTGGCCTTGAATTTTAATAACGAGGAAAAGTCTTTACTCAGGAACGTAAGAATCGGGGCATTGTTTACTTTTATAGCTGTTAATTTGAGATTTGTTGTGGGCGATATCATCAAACCGCTTATACTTTTCGATGTAATACAGCCAGGCGGGCATGGCCACGGGCACAAGTATGAGTTTCATACCCCGAACCTGCCTGACATGTCTGGTGATGTGATAACTATTATTCTCTTTGGTTTGGCGTATATGTTTATATCCTCTTCAAGTATTAAGAATATAATAAGGGGCATGATGTATACTTGTTGTGAGACGGAAAGTAAGTCCCGTGAATCCATCAGGCGGATGAGAGATGTTATCATTGCAGTAAAGAATTTATTTTACGTAGCCGCTGTCGGTTTTGGTCTGTATTTTTTCTCAAAATATATACTTACAACAGGACTGGAGGCGTTCTTCTCTGAAGAGTCGGAATCGGAAGGCATACCATTCATCCTTAATATTATAAATAGCGCCATTAAGCTTTGCGCTGCTCTCGCCTTTGTTTATGCGTATTGTAAGTATCTCGGTGCACACAGGCATACCAAGATTATGCTCTATATGTTCTTTTTTATCAGAAGCCTCCTGTTGACCAATATGCTGGGGTTTGTTCACGGGTATGATATTGAAGTTGGCGCACCTATAATAGATGTTTTATTGCCAGGCATTCTTATCTATGCAACGTTCAAATACCTCCTGAGAAACAAAGTGCCACAGCAGGATTTTGTGGAACAATTGAGTTGATATACTGATTTCCCGAAAGAATGTCCCACGAGAAAGCATGTACGAAAATGTCGTTGCGAAGACTTTGTCTGAAGCAATCTCTCCTGGAAAAGATTGCTTCGCTCCGCTCGCAA
>CAYJME010000096.1:0-11552 GCA_964370795.1 uncultured candidatus Brocadiaceae bacterium | reverse complement strand
CTTTTTTAGCCCTTTTTTACCATTTTCCTGGGTGGTTTTGTCGAACTTGGGTTAATTCTCATAGGCAAGTCCATAGATTACCTGCCCTATTTTATTTATACCTTTACTGAACTGGGCAAACAGGGGATTGGTCAGGGAAGGGGGAAATACGACTTGTTGCAGGTGGATGGCATTGGGTTGAATAATGAGGTTGTAACGGTTTACACGAATAAAGATCAGAAGCTTACCAATTACTATCCTATAATACAACCGCAGCAATTGAAGAGAAGTTTACCGGAAACGTGTAGTGAAGTAATGCCACAGCCTAATTCAGGTTGTCCGGAAGAACGTCAATGTAGTCCAATTTTTCAAGAAAATCATCAATCCAATTCCTTCAGTCGAGATGTAAATCCATCAAATCCCCTTTATCAAGCGGGGAATCAGGCGAATCCCCATTATCAAGAGGAACACCAATCCAATCTTCACTGTAAGGCAGGACATCCACACAATCCCCTCAATCAAGGGGGGACAAAGGGGGGTGTAAAAGACGCTCCTCAGACAAATAACCATAATAGCAGAATAACCATTTCGCTGGTTACTCCACTGCGGTTGCGCTTTGAAGGCAATATAACGGACAGTATTGAATTTCATGTACTCATCCGGAATCTCCTGAGGCGTATCTCATCACTGTCGTATTTTCATTGTGATGAAAAGTTGGAATTAGATTTCAAGGGTATCATTGAAAGGGCAAAGGCGGTGAAGCAGACGGCGTCAGACATCAAATGGTTTGACTGGAAACGCTACTCTACGAGGCAGGAGGAATGGATGTCGCTGGGCGGGGTTGTCGGCGCAGTTTCATACGAAGGTGCTTTAACGGAATTCATGCAATTGTTAAGGTTAGGTGAATACATCCATGTGGGAAAGGGGACGTCGTTTGGGCTGGGAAAATACGAAATTATGTAATACATACATAGCGCGGCGTAGCCGCAACCAAATCCCCCGATCAAAGGGAAACAACCCCCTAAGTCCCCCTTTACTAAGGGGGATTTCAGAGTTTCCCCCTTAACAAAGGGGGGAAGGGGGTTGTGAAAAACTTACAAAAAAAAGAGGTTTTTACAGAGTAAACTCACATGAGCCAAAGGCTCACAAAAGGGCATGAAAATATGCATTTTCGTGCCAATACTATAGTGCAGCACAGCCGCAACCGAGTCCCCCTTTTATTCTCTGTTCCCCGCTGGCGGGGGCAGGGGGTGGATTTCCCCATTAAAAAAGGGGGACTTCGTCGTGAGCTCAGTCGAACAATACAGGGGGTTATAAAAAAACTTACAAAAAAAGTTTTTATAAAGTAATACAATATTTGCCACAGAGAACACCGTGGTCACAGAGTTAATAAATTAAAATGCCCGAAGGGCAGACAAATAATAGCCAGGGGTGAAGCCACTGGACATGATAACAACATATAATCAACCCCATTGGGGTGAAAGAAAAATGAAAGAAAAGACGGGCAGACCTCAGGATATTGCTGATGTGTTTTATCTGAGAAAAATACGGGAGGAATGGAATTAATGGAATCTGATCAGCCGTTCCTTTACGATAAAACAAAAGAGCAAAGAGAGGAATAATGATTGTGCCGCTGAGGAGGCAAGTAGATAGCCGAATAGAGCCAATTCCTTTGAGACCAGAGGATTTTGATAATGGAGAAATATTTGCTGAAGAGATAAGGAAAACAGGGACAAGGATACTGATACAAGGCTTAAAATAACAAAAAAACAACCGTTACTATTCAAGGAGGATATATGGAATTTATACTAAAAACATTAACACCGATTTGGACGGGTGGAGTGGAGGGAAATGATAACGGTATTTTGCATTTAACGGGCATCAAGGGTTCTATAGGATGGTGGTATGAAGTATTGATTCGGGGACTTGACGGGTATGCATGCGACCCGACAAGTAAAAATGAAGATGAAAAATGTAAGTTTGATACTAAATCGTTTCAAAAAACAAGAGATATAGAAACAGAACTGAAAAGGATATGTCCGGCATGTCAGATGTTTGGGTGTACAGGATGGAGCGGGAAGTTTAATTTAAGGATTGAAAATATTAACGATAAAGATGGCATACCAGTCACTATTCCGCAACTTAAAGAGGGTCTTACTTTTGAACTTAGATTTATAGAAAAGAAGACCTTTACCGATGCGGAGAAAAAACTTATAAATGCAACAATAAAGATAGTTGCAGATTATGGAGCAATAGGAGGAAAGACTGTTTTAAAACCTTCAGAAAAAGACCATAAAAATATAGCCACTTACGGAGGAGGCAGACATTGTGACTATGGAATTCTCACAAGGGCTGAAGATGAAAATGGAAAAGATATATCAGGAATTCCTTCCTGTAAAATTTATGAAGGGAACGGCAAACAGACGATTGATGCCTATATTAATACATTCACGATAAAATCTAACACCAACAATGATCCTGCCTGGCCTGATTTAAAGAACTTTTGGTTTGTGAAGGATGATTATATTCAAAGAGACGTTCATAATGATATTGTCAAAAGGGATTCTACTAATCCAAAGGACTATTTAGGTACGGCTACAGACATTCACAAGTGGCTCGGTGGTGATATAGCTAAAAGCAAAAAGATATTTTCATTTCACGGAATCAAGCCGAACGCAATAATAAAAAATAATGAAACAGTTTCTACAACTGACAGTCGTAGAATGCAAGATGTAATGCGATGTTTTGGTTATGCAGCGAAGGGCAAGTTGGATGAGGTAACAAAACTCATTGAGAATAATTGTGGTCATTTCAAAAATAAAATTACAAAGTGGGAGGAGATAAAAAATGAACTTTGATTGGCATATAGAAATCAACGATAAATACCGACCATTGGTTAACGCAATTGCTGATTTGGATGAACAAATAAGAGGGAAAAAAATGAAATCAAACGGGAGAATAATAGAAAATCTCATTTGGAAATTAACAAGATAAAAGAACAAAAGGAGAAACTCGAAAAACAGAGAGAGATAAAATTGAAGGCTCAATGGGCCATTGCATATGAGTTAACTCCTTATTTTGGAGCACATTGGAAGGCATTATCTTCATTTTACTTAACAGAAGAGGGGAAATCATTAGCCATACTTACCAGAGAACGGTATATTGAATTGCAATATGATGAAGGGAAAAAGCGAATTAAAGAAGATATGGAAAAACAAGAAATTGATACTTTATTTGAGTTTTTCAGGAAACCAAAGGTGGACATTTCTTTGCTGCCTCCCTTCTCTCTCTTTCTCCAATTCACCTTTACCCTTGCTCAACCTTATCTTTCTAAAGATGACGAAGCGTTTTATATCTGTGAAAATCCTGTAAGAAAAGACAAAGTTTTCAAGGTTCCTATAGTATCAGGAAGTACCTGGAAGGGAAATATGCGATGGACGGCATGCAGATTATTAGAGATGGATGGAAATGTAAACGAGAGATTTAAGAAAAGAATACAAATATCAAATTTGTTTGGTAATGAAAATGATGCAGAAAAGCGGTATTTTGATGCGCTTATGCCAGAAAAAAAAGAGGCCTTTGAACAAGTGATGAGAAACTCGTTTAACAGAGAAGGACTCAGAAAGGGACGTCTTTATTTCTATCCTACATTTTTTGACAGAATAGGTCTTGAAGTCATTAACCCTCATGACAGGAAGACTAGGGCAGGAACCATTCCCATTTACATTGAGAGTGTACCAATAGATGCAACGGGAACTTTTAGCCTGTTATACGTACCTTTTGACTTAATGGGCAAGTCTTTCGAACAAATTAAGGAACAGGTGTCTGAAGATATAAAACTAGTCTATAATTCATTAGAAACAATGATGTTGACTTATGGTTTTTCTGCCAAAAAAAGCAGTGGTTTTGGAGTAATCAAGAAGGATATTAAGGGTATATTTGAAATGTCAGGAAACAAAGACAAAAAACCAACAAAACCAGAATCAATAAAACCAAAATTACCCAAGAAAAAAACATATTATGGTTTTAATGAACTTTCAAGTTCTATACAACCAATCGAACAAGCTGATATTTCGACATTTTCTTCTTTTTCAGAAATGTGGGATCGAATAGAAAAAGTGAAAGCAGAGGTGATGAAAAATGCTGGATAAGCTCATTAGAAATCATAATCAAATCCTTTTCATTGAACTTGCAGGCCTATTACATGATATTGGAAAACTCAGTAAGGTATTCCTTGAATATAGACAAACATGGCAAAGCGATCCCCGTGGTTATGACAATGACCCTCATGATCACTCATATCTTGAAAGGTATGAGGTATTCAAAGATTTCATACCTTCCGAGTTTAAGAAGAAACCCAATAAAATTCCATCGTTGAGCGAAGGTAACTGTATACGCTGGGAACCAGATTTTACAATAGAAAAAGCTGTCCATTTTCATACCAAACCCGGTGATATGGTAATTAATAAAATGCTCAATGCCGCTGATGGTATCGACGCAGCAATTGACCGTAACAACCCACTCTGGAGTGCAGAACAAAAAGACACAATCTTCAAGTCGAATGTCTTTGGCTATGAAAGAGGCCGAATCGTTACCTTTGAAAGTCAGGAAATGGCTCGGAAGGAACTTTACAGTTTTCTTGGTAAAAGTCTCCCCGTGTATTTTGAGGATTTTAACGATGCATCTCGGGAAGCCATTTTGTCTAAAATAAAAAAAGCCTTTGAGGTGGGGTTATCGGATACAACACGGCCGCAAAATGATACTACCCTCTGGGAACACAGTTACGCAGTTGCATCAATACTTAAAGTCATATGTGTTTACAATCTCTTTCATGAAGAAGACAAGATAGATAGATTCGATAAGGTGAAATTTGGAATTCTTGGAATTGGGTGGGATGGAATGAGGTTTTTATCCTATGGACAGAAGATAAGCGATATTTTTGGACGGAAAAAAATAATAGAAGACACAAAATACTGCTTACAAAAGCTAATAGAGTTTGATTATCCGGTTGGAAACATGATTTATGCTGACGATGACGGGATTTATTTTATTGTGCCCCTTAGATTCAATGAAAAATTCAAAGAAATAAAGGAAAAAATAGAGGATGAAATTTACGATAGAACTGTTGAAAAATCCTATGGCGAACTTCAGCCTCACATTGTTGATATACCAGAGACTACCACTTTAACATGTTTGGTTCGGGCAATACAGGGCATGAAGAGAAAATCCGCATACCAATTTGATAGCTCTGTTAAAAGGTTCAAATGTTTTGAGACATATCTTAAATATTTTGAAAACAAAAAAACCGTGTGCCCAATTTGCAGGCTTAGACCGGTTGAAAAAGAGGAGGATGTCAAAAAGATATGCAAAGTTTGTAAAAAGAGAAGAACGCAAAATTTTTACGTGGAAGATGATGTCCCGAAATCCAGCAAAACAGAAACTCTTTTTATTGATGAAATTGTAGACAATAACAACAGGGTTGCACTTATCGTTGCAAGGTTTGGTCTTGATAATTGGTTAAACGGTAAGATGGTTAGAAGTCTTTTTGTCACAGAGGCAAAAGGTATTGAAAGAGAGGTAAATAATCTCGGTAACGTGAAACAATTTCAAGCTGAAGAAAAACAGATTAAGAGATTTTTAGACGAAAGAGACTATGGTGTCTTTAGTTATAAAAGAATCAGGGATGATATTGATGCCCTGTTTAATGGCAAAGACGCCGAAAGAGCAAAATACACGGCATTCTTATATGACAAAAGGGTTGTTAAAAATTCACTTTTTAGAAAGGTAGAAGATACTAAAGAATCTTGGGACAAACTACAAAAGGAATATCCTCAAATAGATATTTATAATCTATTAAACGCTAAGACCCCTACCCCATCAACGGTCTTCGATATATGGGAGACAACGTTGGAATTTATTCAGGATATATCCCAAAATATCCTACGCAATCTGCTATCAGAATATAATCGACTTAGGCTCAAGGTAAAGCCATTAAATGACAATGATAAGGGTGTAGTTAATTGGAGCGGCACTATTGAGGCTGAGGTTATATCCACAAAAAAGAAATTCGAACTTCTTTATAAAGATCATGAAAATGTTGATGTCGTTGGAGAAATATATACAGCAGATTCCTCAAAGAAAGAATGGCTGGGTAAAGAGATCAGAATTATTGATAAGGAAAGCCCTCGGGAGATATTTAACAAGCGTTATAAAGTAATAAATTGTACTTCTGGAGATGTTTTTGCTCTCTATCGCACCATCAGTGTATCCCCAAACCTCTTCATGGCTATAGTCCCAGCTGAAACAGCAATCGATGTAACAGCCTTAATTTACCAGAAATACTTTGAACAATTTGGCAAGGTAATTGGAAGATTGCCCTTTAGTATAGGAAACATATTTTTTGGAAGTAAGATGCCCATGTTCGTTATTCTGGATGCAGGGAAAAGAATGATTACGAACTTTGATAACCTCTCAGAAGATGAGACAAAAAAGAAATTTTTCAGTGTTTTAAAAAAAGAAGGAAGTGCTACTTCCCATGTTAGGTTTGATTTATTGACCACTATTGGAGGATTTCATAAAACCATAACATGGCAGGTGCCTTCCAAACTTGGAAACTGCGCTGATGATTTTCATCATCCATACTTTATAGTCGACACATCTGACAAAGACCTGTCTTCAGAGCGTTCTACATTCTTTAAAACCGTTGCGGGCGACGTGGTTCATTTCACGGAAATTCGAGAGGGAGACACACTCAGCATTTATCCCAACTACTATGATTTTGAATTCCTTGATTCTAACACAAGAAGGCATGATATTCATTTGGATGCCAAAGAAAGACGAAAATCCAATGTGGCAAATTTTAAATCAAAGCCATTCCTGCTTGACGAATTAAGCCAGAAAATGGTTTGCCTGTGGAAAGGGCTTTTAAAGGGAAAACAGGTTATGGGAATTACGGACACAAAGCTGAGAAACCTGCAATCCCTCTGGTTGACAAAATATCAGGAATGGAATGTTGATATTGGAAACAAGACATCTGCACAGTATGAACAATGGGTAAACCTTGTTACAACATCTATTAAAAAAGAATTTAAAGAACTTGATAACGAACAGTGTGGCTTACTTCAGGAAACCATTGGAAATGGCTTATTTTTCGATACCCTTGAGCTTTATCTCGGTATATTAAAAGAAAGAATAGAGACAAAATAAAGGAGGGATTTAAAATGACTGACCCTTTTGTAAAAAAGACTTATTATGCAATGACCATTGATCCTGTACATATAGGTACAGGAGGTTATAGATTGGGAAGGGTGGATAATACGATAACCAGGGAGCCCGGAACGAATATCCCCAAGATACCTGGCTCAAGCATCTCTGGGGCAACAAGGGCATATACGGCAATGGCTGTACAGAACGAGAATCAAACAGAAATAAATAAAGATTTTGAAATTGATTACAAGAAGTATCTCAAATGGAAATATCAACAACCACGTTACAAAATGTCAATAAAAGAAAACGGTAGTGCAGTTATAGCAGTTGATACTGACAGGAAACCTTTGTATGAAGGTGATAAGCCTAATGAACCGAAATATTATAGTTGCGCAGGTAAGGGAGCGGATAACGGTGAAGGACATTGCGTCAAACCCGATTGTGAGGTCTGTGTTCCTTTTGGTTTTTCCAAAAATGGAAATAGTTTTCAGGGACTCGCACAGTTCTTCGATGCCAGAATTCTTTTTTTCCCTGTTCATTCGATGATCGGCCCGGTATGGGTAACATGCCCATCGGTTTTATGTGAATTTAAAGTTCCATCCAGCGTGAATGACCAGAAGTTTAGAGTAATAAACGGAGAACGTAATCAGAAGCTTAATTTCGGATGGATTATGCTTGAGCAAGACGATCCCTGTAAGATTGAAATTGATTTCTCATTATTTCCCGAAAAAGAACAGTTTTGTAAGGTATGTAATGTCATAATAAACAGGGCATTTCTCGTATCTGATAAACTATTTTCACGCATTGTTAACGGTAATCTGGAAGTCCGCACATCTGTTGCTATTGACCCTGCTACTGGTGCTGCCGAGGAAGGTGCATTATATACCTATGAGGCAATACCACGAGCAACGGTTATGTGGTTTGACATAGTATACAACAGGCCAGAATATTTTCGAATCAAACAAAATGGAATTGACCAGACTATTCAACATGGTAAAACTGAGGGAGAAGGTTGGAAATGGATTAAAGAAAATGTAGAAAGGGGGCTTCTTCTTATCGAACACATGGGGGTTGGTGGTATGAACACACGAGGAATGGGACGGTTTAGGGTGCTTAATATTGGAGGGACGGTTCATGGAAATACTTGATATGAAATGTGCAGAGTATGGAAATAAAATTATAAGCACAATTGATAAGCCGGAGGAGAAAAGCAAAATAGAGTCAATGATTACAAAGGCTTTAGGGGTTTTACAGGAAGACGGGGTGTACGCCTTTGCCTTGTATTCTAAATCAAAGAGTGGAAATGAAAATATTGAAAAAAGAACAGCCAGCACAATCTATGATAAGGCATGTGAATTACTGAAAGTCGATAAAGTAAGTTTACTACCAGAGAATTGCAGTGACTTTCTTCGCGGTATACGAGAAAACTTAGCCAATAACCTTGACCACCTCTTCTTGGCTAAAGAACTCCTTGAACGAACCCTTGTCTATGCCCGTTACCATGCAAAGGCATTGGGTAATGATACAAGTGGAGGTGATTAATGGGATGGAAGGCGTACAGGCTAGTCTATCAGGCAAAAAGTCCAATCCATATTGGCTGGCACACGCTTGGATATATTAAGCTCACGCGCTATTATATTACCGGGCGAAATATGTGGGGGGCTATGACAGCGAATATCGTGCGAACCCTTTATGGACACGATGACTATCACGGTGTGGGTGAATTATTAAAAAAAAATATACTGATCAGTTATTTTTATCCCGCAATTGATGACTTTCGAAATCCCCTTCTTCCTAATTTCCAAAATGATGGTCTGCACTATGGTGGTTATCCTGTGTCAGATTTTGAACGACTCTTTATTCGATCTTATGGGCAAACTGCCGTCCTTCCGGAAAGCAACACCGCCGAAGACCAATCTCTTCACGAGTCTGATTTTATTTCACATTATGTTGAAGAGGAAAATACCAAAAAGCGCCGGAATGTATATTTTGTTGGATATATTTTTATTCATAATAACGCACACTACAAAGGAGCGTTAACATTGGAGAAAATAGAAAGTGCTGTCACGGAAATATTTGTTGGCGGTGATAGAAAATATGGGTGGGGAAGGTTATCGTTGGAAACAGGGAAAAAGGACGAAGCTGAGGACAACAAAGTATTTGGACATCAACTGGATACCCAGAAAGATAGCTTACAAATTACCATATTGGAAAATAAGGGTATTCCCGCACACTTGGAACTAAAAGCAGAGGGTAATATAAAAATAAAAGGCGACATCGAACCCCTTCTTGGTCTGGAATGGGGAACAAGTAGTAAGATAGGGGCAGGGCAAAAAATAAGTGAAGCAAAGATTTGCTGGATGCCTGGTTCTGTAATAGAGAATAAAATAACATTGAAAATTGGCGAATTTGGTATATTAACCGCATGAGGGGTGTTAGATGGCTAAGAATTTCCAGAGTATCAAAAGTCTTCCTAGTGACATAATAATCAATCTCATTGCATCACTTCTTGGCTCTGCTCTTATATCAGCCATTACATGGGTTTTTGCCGGTAAGATAAAGTTTAGCATTTTGCTTTTTGGGGTGTTAATTATTTGCATACCCTATCTGCTATTTGTAAAGTATAAAAGACTTTTCAAGCTACTCAAAGCAGGAATGGATGGATATTATTATTCTTTCGATCTTTCTGAAAACAGGAAAGTATTTGATGAAACCAAAAATACCTTCTGTTATTTGGGGATAAGTTCAAATTCTGTTCTTGAGGATTTTAGAAAATGGACTGAGGAAAGCTCTTTGGTAAATACCTATTCGTTTTTGCTCACAAATCCCGAATTACCGGCGCTAAAGAGGCAAATAGCTTACGAAAAAGGGGTAAGCCTTGATACAAATTTGTTATCGTTAAATACTCAATTGTCTCAAGCTATCGAACACGAGATTGAAACGGAAAAGATGCGTATCAATAGCGCTATAGAAGTACTTAAAAACCTGAGTCCTTTTAAAAATGGAAAACTCAGAATCCGCCTTCATAACGAGTTTATTCCCTGGTGGATGTACATTGTTGATGATAAAAAGATTTATCTTGGTATTCTAGAGAAAGGGAAGAGGGGACAAGATTCTCCGGCAATGGTTATATCAAAAAACCCTGATTTTCCTTCTCCATTTGACCCTTTCAAAAATATTGGGATAGAATGTGGGCAGATGCGGGGAAAGATATCTAATGTGGGATTTCGATTCTCTCTGTGCAAGTTTTAATCGTGTTAAAGAAAACCACGGCTGCGCTGGGGTTGATGGTGTTACTATTGAACAATACGAAGGCAACCTGGATATAAACCTTAAAATCATGCATAAGGAATTGATCGAACAAACTTATTGGCCACTTCCCCTGCTAAAAATCCTTGTCGATAAAGGGAATGGTGAGGCCAGGGCATTGTGCGTTCCAACAGTCAGGGATAGGGTTATCCAGGCGGCGGTTTTGCAGATTGTTGAGCCTATACTTGAAAGAGAATTTGAAGATTGCAGTTTTGCCTATCGCAAAGGCCGTTCAGTCAAACAAGCGGTTTTTCAGGTAAAAGAATATTACGAACAAGGTTATCGCTGGATTGTGGATGCCGATATTGATGCCTTTTTTGACAGCGTGGACCATGCCCTTCTCTTGGCAAAATTCAAAAAATATGTCTCTATTCCGTATATTCAGGAACTTATAGAACTTTGGGTGAAGGCAGAAATTTGGGATGGTGAATCTTTGACCGTGTTACAAAATGGTATTCCACAAGGTTCCCCCGTTTCGCCTATCCTGGCCAATTTATTCCTGGATGAATTAGACGAGACGTTGTTAAAGAAAGGATATAAATATATTCGCTATGCAGACGACTTTGTCATTCTTTGCAAAAAACCAGGAGAGGCAAAGCATGCGCTTCAATTGTCAAAACAGACTCTGGAAAAACTTCTTTTAAATCTGGATGAAGAACAAATACTCAGCTTTGAAGACGGATTTAAATTTCTCGGCGTTACCTTCGTTCGAAGCATGATTATGGTGCCTTTTGATCGCCCAAAAAAAGAGAAAAAAGTCTTGTTTTATCCGAACCCTTTTAATCTTGAAGAATATCTTCATAGAAAAACCAGGTTTGCCACAGAGGACACAGAGGTCACAGAGAATAGATAATGATTTAAAAAGAGTTATTATTGGATTCGTGCGATAGTTTTACTGTAGTGAATGTCTAAATAAATATATACAATGTTGCCAACATATATTATTCCTGCTTTTGCAGGAATAACAAATTTCATTTGTCGTTTATTATAATAATTGGGTTATAGTATGATTTTGTAAAAACTTCTTTTTTTTGCAAGTTTTTTACAACCCCCTGTAT
>CAYJME010000095.1:0-11580 GCA_964370795.1 uncultured candidatus Brocadiaceae bacterium | reverse complement strand
GAGCCATATATTCATCAAAAAGTTGATTTCTGGTCGCCTGTTCAAGAGCGATCTGGCCCTGTTTCCGATCAAAGAAAGGCAGATCTATAGTAACTGCAAAGCCTGTGGTTACCACATTGGTCGTATCACCTGCATGGGCAAGCCCGATATTTATTTTTGGAAACTGAGAAAGTATTGCTGCCCTGACACTTGATTCTTGGCTTTCATACCCCTTCTTTAAGGCCAGGAGGTCAAGACGTCGGTCCTTCAATCCTTCTGTAATCTTAGTTACGGATGGCAGCGCTGGCCAGGATGGAAGGGCGATATTTTGTTGAACTAAAACAACACTACTCGCGGGAAGGCCGAGCGCTTGATTCAGCGCAATTTGCCCGCGCTTCTGTTCTTGGATAAGCTTCAGTTGTAAGATTCGAATCTGCTGGAGGATGGTTTCTGCGGCGGAAAGGTCTACTGCCGTTAACTCGCCGAATTTAACTGACTTTTCGATGATTTTAAGATTTTCCCGAAGCCCTTTCACGGCCTCTCTTGCAAGTTTTAGTTGCTGACTTATCCACAATAACCGGTAGACTTGCAATTTTGCTGCCTGAGCTACCTGCCACTCCTGCCACGCCACATCAATGTCCACCGAGTCCAAACGGTATCGGGCAGCATTCATTCTTGCATTTCGCGGGATAAGGGAAGTGATGTCCCAATTCAATCCTAATCCGAAGGCGTTGATTGTCCCCTGGGTATTTCCGCCTGTGGGCATGTCCAGGCTATACGAGAGTTGGGGATTAGGCAAAATGCCAGCTTGAATAAGTTGGGCCATCGAAACTTCCTTTCGATCCCTAATGGCACGCAATGTGGGATTTGCCAATACCGCTAGGATAGCCGCCTCATCTGGTGAGATTCCGTCTCTGTCATCGAAGTCTATTGGCTTCAGGATTGGATGTTTGATCATTTTTGCCTGAACCCGTACCTTTTCCATCGATGGACCTTTCAAAGCAAGATTCACTGCCGAATTGTCTATCGGCATGGAATGATAGATGGTGCATCCAGTCATTAAAGTAGCGATCACACATAGAATAGATATCTTCATTCGCTTGTACATACTTTCTATCGTTCATACCCATACGACAACTTTCTTGGTCAACACAATACATCTTCTAACGAGAGGATTTCGGGATTTGTCTGTATACTTACCATAGGGACTTCATCAAGGGTTAACCCATTTGCACAAAGGGTGTCGGTTGTTAATATAACAAGGAAAAGGTGTGTGCCAAACCAAAAGAAAAACAGTTTGCAATACCATTGAAATATGCTTTTCTGCACAGTTTTCATACATTGAGTATATCAAACTGTATATGAACGGAAGATGAACGCAAAATTAATTTTTTGTAATCTTGGGAATTCAGGAGGTGGGAAGTGTAACAGTAAAGACGCTTCCCTTTTGGAGATCACTTTCGATAGTGATTGCGCCATGATGGGATTTGACGATCCATTGACAGATGCTTAATCCAAGACCGACGCCATCGTGGTTTGCGGTACGGGCATTGTTTGATCTATAAAAACGATCGAATATATGAGGAATATCTTCCGGAGAAATACCGATACCATTATCTTTAATGATGATTGTTGCACAACCATTGGTTTTGCCGAGGGACAGCTTAATTGTCCCATTGGGCGGGGTGTATTTCACGGCATTATCTACCAGATTTAGGAGGAGCCTTCGGATAAGCAACTCATCTCCCTCGATACAGGCATCTTCCATCTTTTCCATAGATACGAAGATGTTCTTTGGCTCAGCAATGAGCCTTAATTGTTCAGTAATCTCAGTGAAAATAGGGCAAAGATTCATACGTACCTTATGTATTTCGTATCGCCCTGCATCGGCCTTTGCCAATATAAACAGGTTCTCTATAATTTTTGAAAGCCGCCCAAGGTCTTCCAGGGTATTGGCAAGAACCTGCTGATAATTACCGATATCCCTTTCCCTGGATAAGGCTACTTCTATCCCTGCCTTCATGATGGCTATAGGAGTGCGTAATTCATGGGAGGCATCGGTCGTGAACTGGCGGACACGGATAAATGAATTTTCCAAACGGGCCAGCATCTCGTTAATTACTCCTGAAAGCTCGCGGATCTCGTCTTTTGCAGGATATATTGTCAGCCTTTTCCCCAGGCGTTCGGTTTCAATCTTCTGAAGCTCTTTTATCATATTATCCACAGGTCTTAAGGACTTTTTAGCCATAAATAAACCGCCGAACCAACTACCGATAATTGCAATGCATCCTAAACATACGAGTGCAAATAAAAAGATTTTGGGGGCGCTATTGTTATTAACGGCAATCCCCATCTGAATTAATTGATGATTGTCCTCTGTAGGTATCGTGATAATACGTAAAACATGTCCTTTTAAAGACTTTATTGTCTTAAAGTACATCTTTCCAGAAAGGATTTCCTTGAGTTGATTACTGCTCAAGGACAGGTGGTCATTTGTTAAACTTCCCGATCGAAATTGGAGATTTCCGTTTTGATCGAGTATTGCAATATATTTTTCCGAAGACCGCTCGTCCTTTTCATTCGAGATACAAGCCACATAGTCCTTAAGAGAATTCTTGCTGATGCGGGCACAATAAGCGATGCCCTCCGCTTCTTCTTCAAGCCCTACATCAACGCTTTTATTATTGGCGTAAGAGAAGGCAAGGTATGTTAATAGGCCAAAGAGAATCAGTGCCCCTCCAAAGACGCTGGTGTACCAGAAGGTAAGTTTTGTGCGAATCGTCCACGAATTCATGGTTTTTCCTCGCTCATAACGTAACCTACGCCTTTGATTGTGTGGATCAGTTTATTTGTGTAATCCTTATCAATTTTATTTCTCAATCGATTGACAAAGACATCAATTACGTTCGTGAAGCTGTCGAAGTTGTAATCCCATACATGTTCTGCAATCTGGGTGCGGGTTAATACGGTATTCAGGTTCCTCATGAAAAATTCTAATAGGGCAAATTCTTTATTGGTGAGGTCTATGGGCTGTCCATTCCGGTAAAGGCGGTGCGCAGCTACATCCAGAGTAAGATCTGCAACCGTTAACCGTGTTTGATAATTAACCTTCCCCCTCCGAATTAAAGCCCGTGTCCGCGCCATCAATTCAATAAAAGAAAAGGGCTTTACCAGGTAATCATCCGCCCCCAAATCCAATCCACGGGCTTTATCCTCGACAGCATCCTTTGCCGTTAAGAGAAGGATGGGCATATCCTTGCCATTTTTTCTGGCAGCCTGCAATATCTCAAGGCCATTTTTTCCCGGAAGCATGATATCCAGGATAACGAGGTCATACTCATTGGTATTGAGCATAAAGAGACCTTCTTCCCCATCGTAGCTCACATCAACGACAAGGTGGTTCTCTTCAAGCCCCTTTTTGATATAAGCGGCTAGTTTTTTCTCATCTTCTACGATTAAAATTCTCATCTTTTAAACAAAAATCTAAATTTACTTTTCAATTACACGCAAAAGCCCATTGTAAGGTGGACGGATTTGTTGTCTTACGATGCACGGACAGGCCAGACGGTTGCGGAATGTTTGTATGGAGAGCCTGGGTTATATGGATTGCATCCAAAGATATGATTCGGAGTTCGAAAAGGCCCCTCGCAATGACATCACGCAGTACAGCATTGGCAAAGTTCCTGATCTTCGCCAGGACGGGGAAGACTTTTGTGTTATCAGTCAGGCCGCAGTATTTTTTTCTTTTTCAAATACCAGGCGGTAAAAAATGCAAGAGTTACCGTCAGGAGAAAAATGGTAACCGGCCATAAGGTGTATTTAATTCCCTCATAGCCCCAGTCTAAATATTTTTCTTTCATGATTAAAAGTGTTATTCCTGTTACCCAGGCGAAGGGCGTGGAATATTCCTTGATAATGAGACGTTTCCAATTAAATTCCATACCTTTTATTGTGGTTCCCAATCCGGAAAATGTAGGAATGAAACGGTTCACTCGTGCACAATAGTCTTTGAACTCCTGGCCAAACTTCTTTCCCAGATAATCCTCCTCGGCGCATACGATAGTCCAGTACGCAAAGATAAAGAAGGGGATGCCAAACACGACGAAGGGGAGTGAATTTGCAGCAATACCTACTCCAACGAGGATTAAAATATTCCCCAGATAGAGAGGATTTCTGCTATGTGCAAAAATTCCTTCGTGCACAAGCTTTTCCGCATATACCTGCTTTTTTTTACCGCCCCGCTTGATATATGCCAGTCCAATGGTAAGCGCGCGTAAAATCTGCCCGCTCAGCGCCACAATAATGCCAAGAATAACTTCACATTTTTCCCAACGTTCACTCGTAAAGACCGGCCACGTTCCCTCAACAAAGAGCAGCGCAAAAACCAACGGGAAAAGAGCATTCCGATATCGGAAGAAAAATTTACCTATTTTGATGATCATTTTACGGCTACCATTCCACAGAAGTTATACCATTTAAAAAATACATCACAATACCGAAAACCCTCCTTCAGGAGAAGTTCCCTGTTTTCCAGTAATTTATAAGGAATTAATACATTTTCGAGCGCCTCTCGTTTCTGGGCGATTTCTAATTCGCTATATCCGTTTCGTTTCTTGAAGTCGTAATAATACTTTATGAAAAGTCTGTTAAAAACAGAGTCTTCTCCTAAAACTTTTTCCACAAGGATGAGACATCCCTTTTCATTTAATCCTTTTAAGATGCTTCGTATCAAATTATCACGCTTTAAAGGCCTGACGAATTGAAGCGTGAGCACCATAATAACAACGGAGGCATTTTCAATATCTATACCCTGATTCAAATCGGCGCAGACCAGCGTATGTTCCCTTGAAAAATTGTGCTCGGCGAGTTTCTGTTTACACTTGTCAAGCATGTCCTGTGAGTTGTCAACGCCAACGAATTTTACGTTACTGGATATGTTTTGACCTAAATTAAGGAGTGTAGTTCCCGTGGCGCACCCCAAATCATAGATATTTGTTCCATCAACAGCAAAGTCTCCAGCCATTTCGACGATCATTCTCTGGGTTTCCTGATAAAAAGGAACTGACCGGTCCAGCATGTTGTCAAATACAGAGGCGACCTTTTCTCCAAAAGCAAAGTCCGCTATATTTGCCATATTTTCTTTGAATACCTCATCTTTTGACATAACTAAACACCTCTGGGATTTTTTTAAACGAGAAGTAAACAAAAATTTTATAGAAAATATCATACACCCCTACCAAATATCAACACTTTTCTTAAAGGAGTTGCATACTTTATAAATGCTATCGGAAAAATACAGCCCTTTTATAATTGTGCTTTGCAGAATTATTCTGTAACGTTAATGTAGTGTTTGTTTATGAGGGCAGGATTAATTATCTGTTTGAATATTTTCCGCGAATACCATGTCTAAAATAATTGTTAAGGATTTTAACCTCGATTATACCCTTTTGTGTGGGCAACTGTTTCGGGTAGTAAAAAATAAAGATTGGTATTATGTTACGGTAAGAGACCGTATCTTCAGTGTCCGTCAAACCTCCCGTCATCTGGAATTTCAGGGCGTTGACAAGGATTTTCTGGCGCATTATTTTGCCCTCGATGAACCGTATCCTGCTATTTTGAACCACATTGAAAAAGATACGCATATAAGCAACGCCATTAAAAGATATCACGGTATGCGTATTGTGCGGCAGGACCCCTGGGAATGCCTGATTTCTTTTATTTGCTCATCCGCAGCAAATATCCCTAAGATACAATTAAACCTTGCGTGTCTGTCTCAATTCTTTGGGAAAAAGATTTCGTTGAATGGATTCGGGGGATATTCGTTTCCCAACCCCGGCGACTTGCATGACCTTGAAAAAATCTTTCAGGCAAAGACTGGATTTCGGGCACGATACATCAAGGCTGCAAATGATCTTGTTACAGAGTCATTTCTAGCTTCATTAAAGAAGATTCCCTATCCCGAAGCAAAACAGATGTTAAAGCGAATTCCTGGCGTTGGTGACAAGGTGGCCGATTGTGTTCTTTTATTTTCTCTGGGTTTTACCGAGGCGTTTCCCCTTGATACCTGGATCAGAAAAATTATCCAGAAACTCTATTTTAAGGATATGGCAGTACCAGAGCGGAAGTTGAGGGATTTTGGCTTAGAGTATTTTGGCAGGTATGCCGGATATGCCCAGCAGTTTCTCTATATGCTTGCACGAGAGTCTGTGTCAGTTAAGAAATAAGCGTTGTGAGGTTGGGAAGATACGATGCCAGGATTACCAACTTTACATTCGCCCAACTTCGTATCTTCGGTTTTTTTACTCTGTGCCCCTGGCAACTGGTCGATCAGGATCGGTGATCCACTCGCTCCACGAACCAGCATACAGACGCGCGTCTCCCATGCCTGCATGGGCAAGGGCAAGGAGATTGTGAGTCGCTGTAACGCCTGAACCGCAATAGAATATTGCACGTTCGGACGTTGTTGTGCCCAGGAGTTTCTGAAAGCGTTCTCTCAACGTCTGCTTTGAGAGAAAGAGACCCTCACCATCCAGATTATGCATAAATGGTGAAGATTGAGCGCCTGGAATGTGTCCTGCTATGGGATCAATTGTCTCGTTTTCGCCCCGGTAGCGATCGACACTGCGGGAATCGAACAAACGCATATCCGGGTTATGCAGTATGTTTTGAACGTCACGCGTACTAAAAACCAGCGCATCGCGGACAAGCGGTATAAAAACGGTTGATTTTCTTGTTTCCGAACCGCTTGTCACTGGATAACCCCTGTTTTTCCATTGCTGCCAGCCACCGTCGAGGACGGCAACATTATCATGCCCAAGCCAGCGTAACATCCACCAGAGCCGTGCCGCAGCCATTGCGCCTCCTTTATCATCATAAGCAACAACCTGTACCTTTGCACCGATACCCCAGTTTGACAGCTTTTTAACAAATATCTCAACAGACGGTAGCGGATGCCGGCCCGTTTTGCCCGGGATAATTTGACCGGACAAGTCCTCATTTAAATGGGCATAGATGGCGCCTGGAATATGCGACTGAAGGTAATCCTTGTGGCCACGGTAAATATCATCCAGCGCAAAACGGCAATCCACAATGACAAAAGCAGGATCGTGTATATGGTTTGCCAGTTCTGAAACAGTTATAAGGGTTGTGAAGGACATGGCGATATCTCCTCAGGGAAAATAATTTTGAAGTTTTTAAGAAGATGGAGCGGGCGAAGGGAATCGAACCCTCATACCCAGCTTGGGAAGCTGGTATTCTACCACTGAATTACGCCCGCTTTATACTTCTATGGGATGAAATTTCAGCATTCCTCTATCCTGTTTCTGTAAGTCACGAATAGGAGACGGCGCTGAATAGTGCACTGATGAATCACAGAGAAAACCCTGACAGGTTCCCCTTTGTTCTAGTTCTTTTGTTAACCTGTGTGTAATCTCTGCTTTGCTGGCGTTCCAGAGAGGCGATATAAGAAAACTGCCATGCGTATCGCCTACTAATCTTTGTACGGTAACATTCGATGGAATGCGCTCCAGAAAATCTGCAGCGAGCTGGATATACGTTTCCATATCCATCGTCTGTACATCGCCCCTGAAATATTCTTCAGCCAATGCCGTATTTTTAGCAACATAAAGATGGTGGAGTTTGATGCCCTGTATACCTAACCCTGCCAGCGCCTTTGCCGTCTCCATCATATCTTCCCTTGTCTCGCCAGGTAACCCTAAGATAACATGAACGCATATATGTATGCAAGTTTTTTTTGTGCGATAGATGGCATCTAAAAATGTCGGGTAATCGTGCCCCCTGTTTACGCGTCTCAGGGTGGCGTCATGCATGGATTGAAGGCCGTATTCGATCCATACATGGTATTTGCTTGTATAACTATTGATGAGATTTAAAATATCGTCTGAAATACAATCGGGGCGCGTGCCAATAGAAATGCCAATAATATCCCGATCTGCTAACGCCTCTTCATAGCACAACCGAAGGGTTTCTGCCTCTGCATAGGTGTTGGTAAAGGACTGGAAATAAGCGATAAACTTCTCTGCGCCATATCTCTTTTTGTGAAATTCCTTCCCTTTCTCAATTTGATCCCTTATGGAAAGGTACGGTATCCTGACATTGGGACTGAAACTTTCATTCACACAATAGGTACACCCACCCACCCCTGCCCGTCCATCACGGTTCGGACAGGTAAAACCAGCGTGGAGTGGTATCTTGTGCACTTTATAGGGAAATTGTTCTTTGAGATATTCGCTAAAAGGGAAAAAGCGGTATTTTAACAAATAGGGCTTTTGTTGAAATGGAGCGGGCAAATTCTTCATGAGCATAAATTTATCACGAACACGCGGGATTATCAAATATAAATATAAATTCTTAACTTAGAAGCTTATCTAAAATACTCCGCAACTTCCGGGGATCAAGGTACCGGATACCAAGCTTGTCCGCCCATTTAACGATCCCTGTATCCGCTGAAATTAAAATGCCGTCCATTTCTTTTGCAAGGAGGATGAGATCGACATCCTCCTTACTGTCAATAATGCCCTCGCGGAGTGCCATGCGGTATTTTTTTCTCAGATTGGCAATCGTTCCTGGTTCTGTTTCTGACGACACCTCTCTCACCGCCTCTTCTGCTACCCGCAAACCCTTGTCAATCCTGTGGCGCACATCCTCGATAAGTTCGTACAATAAAAAGGCTGGCACAGACATTTCATACCGTTTTGGCGGTTTCTGAAATATCCGAATTTGAAACTCGACGGGAATCTGGTCAATTTCCACAAAATTGAGCAGTTCCTGATAAATCGTCGGAGGCATATAAAACGCAGGGCCATCCAGTTTGCCGACTATATCTAAAAATGTATGTAATGCCTCTGTCGAACTAGCCCCAAACGATTGATAAACATCGGGATTCGTAAAAATACTTGTATCAATGATAATTCGTTCATGCCTGATATCTTTTTCCATAAACGGTGTTTCTCTCTTTCTCTGTAAGTTGAAATACCTTCATAAAGAGTTGTTCTTCTGCGGGAGTCATTTCCCTGTTCCGCCTTTTCATGGCTATTCTTGCTACCGCCAAGGCCTTTTCCGGAATATAAACCTTCATACCATGTTCTGAATACCAGGTAAAAGAAGGAAGTTGTTTCGGGGGATATGCAGGGGTAATAATATTACAGGCAAAGCCAAAAACACTTCCCGTCATGATCGTTGTGTTGATGGCCGTTTTGGTGTGATCGCCCATTGCCATACCAAGGAACATGTGGTGGGTATTTATAACGTTTCCCTCAATTTCCACCTTTATATGCCCATACGTATTGAGGAGATTGCTGTTTACCGTATCTGCCCCGATATTAACCCAGGAGCCAATATAAGAATCGCCAAGAAATCCATCGTGCTGCTTATTACTGCAACTGTGGAAAACCGTATTTGAGATTTCTCCGCCTATTTTGCACAACTCCCCTACATTTGTTCCGGCGCGCAACCGCGTGTTTGGTTGTATGACAGCATGATTGCCAATAAAGACAGGTCCCTCGATAGTCGTATTGGGGGAAACGGTAACATGGTTTCCTATGTAAATTGGTCCATTCTCAGCGTCTAACACACAACATGGCTTAATACGGGTGTCATTGCCGATGAAAATTTTCTGTACATTCATAAGGTAAGCGCCTTCGTACACCTTCCCTGAAACAGAGCCATGTTTGATAAAAATCCTGAAATCGTTCTCTATCTGTGACTTGTTGTGTTTCATGATATCCCAAAAGTAGTGGATAAGGGGAATGTCTGTATTAACCACACGCACCCTGTCCCTCAATAATTTTATTACATCCCCGGCAAGAAAAGTTTCACAAGATAACTTCTTGACATATTCACCGCTGACCCTGACATACACCAGAGTATCACCCTGAATTCCAATTTCATCAGGACCTACCAGAGAAACAGGCATGGTAAAGATAGCGCGGCCATTAAGAAAAAGGTATGTATCGTCGGCAGATGGAAGGGTGTTAACCGCGTCAGGATATTTTTTCTGTAATACATCCTTTAAGTAATCCCTGCAAAAAAGGGTAAGAGGAGTATGGGGATAGAGTTGGGTAATTCTTTCCAGGGGAGTAAAAAGTCCGCACCGGAGTTCAAAAACTGGCCGTGTGTATACAAGCGGCGTCAACCGTGAATACTGACCGTCTTCAAATATGCATATCTGGTGCACGGAAAAGTCCCCTTTATAAAAAAAATTTAATGTAAAGATGGGGGTAAAAAACTTGCTTAAATAAAAGAATTTTTTTAGATTAACACTATAAGTACCATATTTTACAAGAAAAAGTTACAAAAAAGGAAAGTTTTTTTACACTTGACAGTTAAGAATAGACTGCTATACTTTTAAAAGAACAGTTGGTGTATGAAACATTTACAAAATCAACTACACATATAAATAACGCGGGGTAGAGCAGTCTGGCAGCTCGTCGGGCTCATAACCCGGAGGTCGTGGGTTCGAATCCCACCCCCGCTACCAATAAATCAAGGGGTTGCAGCCAATGCAACTCTACCGTTGTTGCCGAATTATGCTAATTTCATTCGGCATCCTATCCAATACTACAACTCCTCCCCTGAGACTTTCCGCATGGTGATGTGCGTATCTCGTAACCATTAACATGGACTTTCACCTGTCAGGCCGCTGAACAGTATAAGTATTTGCACCATTCTGAATCAACCGAGTTGCAAATGTATGCCGTAAGTCGTGGAATCTGAATTTTTCAATACATGCCTTTTCGATTACTGACCGAAAAGCCCTCCATCGATAGCTTGCATCAATCCTATTCCCATTTTCATCATAGAAGATGAATAGTACATGGCGTGACCGTGATTGATTCTGATTGACATGAATAAATGAAATTGCTATTATGCCTGCGCTATTACAGAGAGCAGCAATTGCGTTGCGTAAATCCTAACGCGGCACAGCCTCAACCAAATCCCCCTTATCAAAGGGGGATCAAGGGGGTTGTTAAAAAACTGGCACAAAAAAGAGGTATTGTCAGAAAAGGATTTCTCTGCAAGATTTGGCAATACTCCTGAAATCCCCCGCACCGATGCAGATGTTATTGCCCTTGCCAGGAGATTGTATCCGTCCCAGGAAGAAAAACGCCGCATCAAGGCGAAAAAAATAGAAGAAGGGGAAGTAAAATGGTGCGGAGAACATGATGCTGGATTGCTCTTTGCCGCTTTAAAAAATCCTGCAATTTCTGAGACAACGAGACAGACGGTTGACGCCATAATAGCCGATAGCGAGCCAGAATACAATCACGAAGAGCTTATCGGACACTTCAAGTTTTATTATACCGATGACTGTGAAAAATATCCTGATGATTGTGTAACCATTGAAGATATTAAAGAAACTGCAAACTTGCTAAATAAGTGGTGGGATGTGTATGTAACCAATTTTACAACCCCATTGTGCGATCCTAATAACACAAATTCGCAAATTATAAATATTAAGGTATATAGTATTACTCTGTAAAAACTTCTTTTTTTTGTAAGTTTTTTACAATTCCGATTACCCCTTTATCAGGAGGTACTGTTTGTTTATGAGAGAAAGATTGCTTCGCTTCGCTCGCAATG
>CAYJME010000094.1:867-11698 GCA_964370795.1 uncultured candidatus Brocadiaceae bacterium | reverse complement strand
GACCCGATCCGGGCAGGCACAAAACAGTTGAGAGCACATAAATACCAATGAATAGAAGTGGAGCCATGACCCCAGCACCCACAAGCCAACTCTCAAGTATGGCAACATTGAATTGTTTGCGATGGGTAACAGCAATTGTAATCCCAGCTATCAGAAAGATGAACATGGTAATGCGAATGATGTTAGTAATCTTCATTGATCTTCCCCTTATTTCCGACGATCAATCGTATAGCCAGCCACCTTACCAATAAAGGGAATTGCTAACATACCCGGTAGAGTTGCACAGCGCTTTGTGTCACGAAAATTCCAGAGGCCAATGGTCATGCCCTCGTGTCCCATGCGAGGCTGATCGCGGTATGTGCCAAGAAATCTGTCCCACAACGGCAGGTTAAACCCGAAATTGGAGTTGGTCTCATTAATATATGTCGAATGATGTACCCGGTGCATTTCGGGAGTCACAACGATCCAGCGCAGCACACGTTCCAAACTGCGCAGTATACGTACATTGCCATGGTTGAACATGGATGTGGCATTCAGGAGCACTTCGAATATGATTACACCCAATACGGGCGGGCCTATAACCACAACCACGGCAAACTTAATCAACATGGATAGAATGATCTCAAAGGGATGAAACCGGATTCCTGTAGTAACATCGAAGTCCAAATCTGCGTGGTGCATACGGTGGATTCTCCAGAACATAGGGATGGCATGGAATATCACATGCTGCAAGTAGATGGCAAAGTCCATAACAACTACCGATAATGCAACTGCAAGACTGTACGACACCTGGAAGTAATTGAAAAGTCCCCATCCATGCTCCTGGGCAAATGCCGCCATACCAACGGCAGCAGCAGGAAATATGATGCGCACCAAGAAACTATCAAGGAACACAATGCCTAGATTATTAGTCCATCGGAGTGCCTTCGAGACTGTGAGCCTTCGCCTGGGCGCTGCGAGCTCCCATAGCGCCATAACCAATAGGATACCAAAAAAGAACACAAGACGAATAGCGGCCTCATGACTTATGACAAACTCACTAACGCTCATGGTCATTGCTTGGCGGTACGTGGTCTCTATATACCTCAATAATATAATAAGATAACCCGTTAATTTATTTAAATAATCCATCATAAGGTAAAAACCTTAATATAACTGATGAGTTTCATTGCATAATGTTTTTCTTGTAAACAAAAGTATCTTTGCGATTTATTCTTCTAATGAGTCGACAAGATTTCCATCCTTTTTAATTTGTTCTATAAGAATCCCTCTCAGTATATCAAAAGCGTTTAACATCTTAGGGTTTGCCAACCGATAATAAACTGTATTTCCCTCTTTCCTCGTGGTGAGGATACGGCGGTCGCGCATCATACCCAGATGCTGGGAAAGATTGCCCATATCAATACCAATTCTGGTAGAGAGTTCAGTCACATTCATTTCACCCTCACGGAGGGTGTTGATAATCTCCAGTCTTGTAGGATGTGAAAATACCTTACACATCTCCGCATGGTATTCGTATATTTTTTTTTCTATTTCCTTCTTTTGTGTCTTAGCCATAAAAGAATATTAGAATAATAGTATTTTCTATATTTCTAAAATACTTTAAATCTTAAAGCTCATATTGTCAATAAAATAATGGGGATGGAATATCTTCAAAATAGATGTGTAATGGAGTAAAAATATTACCATAAACTGCAAAGGGAATAAGCATCAATTGGTGACCAGTGGTTGGTGGTCTGCGACCAGCTTCTCTGACCAGTCCTTAGTTGGTAGCTGATCTCCAATGTTTTTATAGCATTGTGGTGCGCATATTTTAAGAAAACGACTATTTATTTGGTTTAAAAGTTACAAACCATGCTATGAACGAGGAACTAAACCTTATAAATCAATATCCAAATTTTTACAATTTTACATTTTCGGACAGCCTGTAAAGACCTGACCCAAACGGTTTTTCTTTGAAATGGTGATGCTGGGATTTAGTGTCAAGGCGCGTAACGTCTTTATGCAAACAATTTTTTCATTGCGTTGTTGTTGGGATGATAACGGGTGTTGCTGCCATACCACGGGGGGGGAATTACATTTATGAACGTAGCCTTAGTGGATACATCAGGTTCAGTCCTGTGGTACAACCAACAATGGAGTGGCGCTGTATATGACCTGAGAAACCCGGAGAGCGCTTCGTCCTTTGTCCAAAAAGTCCTTTCGGAATTTCCAGGGGTTGGGAAATGAACCGATTGCTTCTGTTTTTCCTTTTTTGCATAGTAGTTACGGGCTGTGCAACAACTTCATTGCCGCCCGTTACGTCTAAAAACTTTGCATTCGAAGAAGATGAAAAGCGGATATGGATGCGTTCGGAAGAAGAACAGCGGGTCATGAATAAGAGCGGGTTTATTTATCATGATGAAGAACTCGAAAAGTATCTTAACGATGTTGCTCGGAAACTCCAGCCTCCCGAAGTATACGAGCATATCCCATTCAAAAAAAAAGAGGTCGAAGAAGAAAAGGAGAAAGAACCCTTCTTCTTTGGGACGCATCCACGACTCCAGGAGCGTATTGATAATTACAACACTTTCCTGCAAACTTATTATCCAGGGCAAAAAGGTATCGATAATAGGGAACTATTTTTGGGAAAGGTATACAAGGTCATTATCGATAATGCAGGTCTCGATTTGAAGGCAGGTCGCTACACCATTGCACAGAGAGAGGTAGAAAAGTATTTGAATATCAAACCCAATGAAGCAAGGGCATATTACCTTTTGGGCGAAATTGCAAGAAAAAGGGGAGAAAAAGGCGATATGGAAAAAACGCTGGAACATTACGAGAAGGCAGTTAGTATAAATGCCACATATCCAGAGCCTTATAAGGGATTGGGGTTTCTCTATTACAAGCAGGAAAAGAAAGAACTTGCCAGAAAATATTTTGAGCAGTATCTGGCGCTTTCTCCATACGCATCAGACAGGGCATACATAGAAGAATATATAAAATCGATACAGTTAAATAAGGAGAACTAACGTGAAGAAATATGTGTTCCTGTTATTATTATTTCTTGGAGTAGGGTGTGCAATGGCTCCATGGGTACCGGCTGAAAAGACATATTCGTTAGAGTCATATAACTTCTCGGTAGAACTTCCGGACGGATGGATGCGATTCAATAAAAAAGATTTTTTACTTGTTACCCGGGACGGTGTTCTTTTGCAAAATATTCTCATAAAGAGGGTGGATATTGAAAAGCCACTCGAAAACACAAAGAAAAAAATTACTAAAGGCATGATGCCTCAGGAGATTGCAGAGGTAATGCATGACAATCTGAGTACCGATAAGGACATGTTGAATTTTGAGATCAAAGAGAACGTCCCTGTAGCAATCAACGGAAAACCCGGATTTAAACTCGTGTATACGTATAAAACAACGGATGGTCTCAAACGCAAATGCATCTATTATGGGTTTTTAATAGACCAATGGTTTTATAGTCTCTGGTATTCAGCCGCAGAACGGTACTATTTTGAAAGGGATGTAAAGGCATTTGAAAAGGTACTTGAGAGTTTTAAATTGCTGAAAACGTAAGATTTACCCTGGATAGAATGTACGATAAAAGGGACGATAAAGAATCCGGGCGTTTGGGTGTGCCCTGTCAATCCATCATTAAGGTTTGGATAGCAGAATGTCTTGAAAAAACATTTTGATATATCCGGCTCTTGTGGATTATAAAACTACCGTTAATGGGTGAACTTCACGTGCTACCTGTTCGGTTAAGGAATCTTCAACAAAATCAATACCGAAAACACCCGTGTAATTTTCGCTTTGCAGCCAATCGGAGATTTTTCTGGCTGAGGCGATCATTTCCGGCATCGTGTTTGCCAGCGATGGGGAAATGTTCCCCTTGTGTGACAGTTTAGTATCCAGAATTTGGTCGCTTACGCTGACAGAGGACGGAGAACCGCCATTTGGTGGAATAGTAAATTGAACGTTCGGCGATACTGTGATATTGAACATAGCCTGAACAAGGTAAGTATGAAACGTTTGCTGCTCGACCAGCCGCTGAAGTTTTCCGGTTACATCTGGTGTGGTGTTACTGATGATCAGGGGTGGAACAGGAAAGTCTGTGATACCCCGAACTATGACTTTTCCCGTTACTCCGATTTGCCGAAGGACAGCTTCATTAAGCCGTTTAACATCCGGCGGGACTCCAGTAAACTCCATGATTTCACCAGGCGCAACGGGTATACCCCGTAAGTTGGCTTCCTTAAAAACTATATCCTCGCCATGGAGGCAAACAATGTCCTCTGTACGTGCAACCAGCAGTGCACGCTGGTCATACCGCAGCGCACCAGGAATCGCCGAATTGAGAGACTGAGCATTGCCGCGTGAGGTGATGTTGTGAACAAAAATATTGATGGCATCCGTCAAGGCATTTCCTCAGTCCCACGGTATTTTATCGTAAGTTGATTTCACGAGTGAACGCGCCACCCGGAACTTGCCGCTCGCTTCGGGCGAAATATCCGGCACCAGGATAACTTCAAATACTACTTCCGGACCGAGTTGTCCCTTTACCGACTCTTGTAAGCGGGTCAGATCTGCTTTTGATGGCGTCGACGCCGCAACGACGTGTAATACGATGCGGTCCTTCCGTTCCTGGATCAAACGATACTCGCTGATCCACGGTGCAGCATCCAAGATTGGCTTTAAAAGGCTGTAGGGATGGACTACACGCCCGTCTATGAGGGTGAAATAGTCGATCATGCGTCCCTGGACGGAACGGATAGTAGAAAAGGGCTTTCCGCATCGGCACACCTCAGAACCTTTGGTGACGACGTCTCCAAGACGATAGCGAATAAATGGCATTGTATAGGCGTAGAAATTCGTTCCCACGACCTCGCCACGCTCGCCTTCACGTACGGGACATCCGTCGCGCAGCACTTCCAGGATCATTCCGTAGTCACTGATATGCATCTCTCCCGTGGCAGGACACTCCCATGCCAGCAAATTAAATTCATGGCTATCGTACATTTCAAAGACCGGTGCGTGGAAACCCCGGGTAATTTGCTGTCGCATGAGGGGGGTGAGCACCTCCGAATCGACCTGGATAAAGCGTGGGCTGATTTGCCGGCGGTCTGTATCATTCATCAATTGTGAGATGCGCGAAATTACTCCTGCATATCCAACGATTACATCAGGACGGAAAGACCGGAGGTTTTGCAGGATATCTTCAGGAGGGATCAGGCAATCGATGTGCACCCAGCGTCGGGGGTTGATATTTCGGAAGACGCGTTGGATCAACGGGTTGGCGGCCGGGTGCTTCGGACGAATCATTGAGATCATGGCTATACTGTCCGTCCATCGCAACCCGAATTCCTTCATTGCATGGGTGCGAATGGCTTTCAGAAGCCGCTGTTCCATCCACGTTGAGCAGATGGTGAATGGTTTGCCTGAAGATCCGCTTGAGCAGGTTTCGATTACTTTTTGTAAATTTATGCCACGCGAAAGTATCTCTTTTTGTGGCCGCGACCGCAGATCATCTTTATCAGAGATGGGAATCAGGGAAAGATCAGATATGCTGCGAATGTCCTGCGGTTTCAGTCCATGCCGATCAAAGAGTTCACGATAGTATTGCACGTTCCCGTAGGCGTGTCGAACGATTCTGCGCAAGTGACGGTTCTGATAATCAACGATTGCTTCACGGGCTACATGTTTCCCTGTAAATATTTGCCTTTGTGCAGACAGCCAGTTGTGTATCTGATGCATAAAATTTCAGTTGCTAAAAGATTGTTTTAATAATGTACTGTCGCATAAAATACTTCTGCCCTTAAAACGTATTTTATATATTGTAATACTTCAGCTTCTGAGTTCAATACTATTTTTATAGATTTTTTGTTTAACAAAAGTCTTTCCATGGGTAACCCTATGATCTTGTTTTTAGTTTGTCGATTCCCCGGCAATTCAACCAAAAAATTGGGTAATTTGCTGGAAATTACCCATGCACATATAATACCCCTGCTGTTTCATACTACTCTTTGGTGTTCGTTTTGGCTGAAGGAATAAAAAAGCTTGACATTTTATTCATTTTATGCTTTATTACCCTAAGTAAAAGGCAATTTTCTCTCTTGCATTCATTATTCGGGAGATCAAATTATGCGTAATCATAATTATTCCTTCCTGACCCGCCTAACGATCTATAGAATTTACCTCCTCGCTCTTTTCATATTAGTGTTGGCAATAAGCCCGCTGATGGCCATCGATAAGGCCAGTGCAGAGCTCATCACCTTCGATGAGTACCCTGAGGGAACCCCCGTAACGAACCAATATCAGAATCGGGGGATTGTTTTTTCGGGTGATCCGTATCCCCCAGTCATCCTTCTATACACAGATGGCTCCGGTGGGGCTCTAAAGGTTTCCGACTCTCCCTATTGCGAGTCTATGAGCGCATCTTTTGTCGATCCAACTGACGGTGTCACCCCGGTCGAAGCTACCAATGTATCGTGGGAAGCTTTTTATATATGGTATCATGCTGTCCCTACGACGATCACCTATTACGACCTTTATGGAGGCATCATCCGTCAAGACGAAATTGGGAGTTGGTTGCCGCCTCCACCACCACCTCCGACCAGATTTCATAAGTTTGAATATATCCGCAAATATTCGGCCGTTGTCAGGATAGATAACCTACGTTTCCAAATCTTACCCCCACCGCCATCACTCGTGGATCCCGGGCCCTCGGATTGTGAGAGCACGGCAGGCCAGCCCATCAATGTAACAACCGGTGATGTTTGGATTTCCAGGACCGATTATTCCGTTCCCGGCCTTGCGGGCGGATTGTCAATAAAAAGAACATGGAACAGCCTCTGGAACCGTAGCAATCCTCCTTTTGGAGCAGGGATGTTTGGCAGAGGTTGGACGAGTGATTTTGAGGAGCGATTACAGGTCTTCAACAGCACCCATATCATATACTGGCGAGGATCCGGGAATACCTGGATATTCGAGTCGCCCAACGGATGTACCACTTGTTCGTACGATGTGATGAGCCCGCCAAACGAGCACGCCTCACTCCAATATGACAGCGCGACTATGCAGTACACACTTTCTTTTGCGAATGGAACCAAAAAGATTTTCAGCAATTCCGGGCGTTTATTGGCGGCGACAGACCGTAACGGAAATCAAACGACGGTTACTTATGACAGTTCCGATCGAGTTATCAGGGTCAGTGCGCCGGGCGGGCAGTGGATATCATTCACATACAGCAATCTGCAGTATGTGAACCTGGCTACGAGTGCCCAGGATGCAGCCGGAACAGTCGCGACATTCAGCTACGCCGGCAGCAATTTAACGCAGGTAGTCTATGCCGATGCCAGTCAGATCAACTATGCGTACGATGGTGCCAACAACATCATCAGCGTAACCGATAGTGAAGGGAAGGTGTTGGAAACGCATACCTATGACGCCAATGGACGTGGATTATCTTCTTCACGCGCAAACTCAGTAGAGTCAATTACATTTCAGTATCCCTCCGGCACTTCCACCGTAATGACTAATTCGGCTGGAAACAATACTACCTATTCCTATGTAAAGATTTGGAACAAAAATTATCTGACCGCTGTTCAAGGTCCGGGTTGTAGCAGTTGTGGGGGAGGAAACGACCTGACCTTTACGCTTGATGGGTCAGGGAACCGTTTGAGTCGGACTGATGCAAACGGCAATGTCATCTCATACACCTATGATTCGGCCGATAACCGCATCACCAGGACAGACGCAGCCGGGACCTGGACGTATACCTATAACACCTTCGGTGAAATCCTGACCTCCAGAGACCCTCAAGGTAATATCACAACCTATGTGTATGACGCCAAAGGCAACCTGACCTCGGTGACCGAACCTTCACCTGACGGTGGAGCAACCCCGGGGCCGAGGACCCAGTTTCTCTATGATTCAAAGGGACAGTTGACCAAGGTCACCGATCCTTTAGGCAGCGCGACCTCCATTACGTATTCTCCGGCCGGGCTGATAAGCACAATCAAAAATGCCCAGAAGAAAGTGACGTCATTTAGTTATGACGGGCGCGGGAATCGCACCTCTGTTACGGATGCATTAGGTCAAACCACATCATTTGTTTATGATGCGATGAATCGCTTAACAGGAATTATTCATCCCGATAATTCGACCCGGCAGTTTGCCTACGATGCCCGGGGGCGCCGGATATCGTCTACTGATGCGAACGACATGATCACGAATTACAGCTATGATGATGCGGACCGGCTGATTTCGGTCATCGATGCAGCGAATAATCAGACGACCTATTCCTATGATAATGAAAGCAACCTTATTGCCATCGTCGATGCATTGAATCGCACAACCAGTTTTACCTATGACAATTTGGGGCGCGTCGTAAGGACCACCTTCCCGTCCGCCCTATTCGAAACATACAGCTACGACAATGTTGGAAATCTCATCAGCAAGACAGACCGCAATGGCCAGACGATTGCCTACACCTATGACCAGTTAAACCGGATGGCTCAGAAAAGCTATGCTGCCTATACAGCGACCTATAGCTATGATAGCCTGAGCCGGCTGACGCAGGTAAGCGATCCCACGGGCACGTACCAATTCGTTTACGACAACCTGGGCAGGCTGAAGCAGACAATTACGAGTTACTCTTTCCTGACCGGCAAGTCCTTTACGCTCTCCTACGGCTACGATGCAGCCTCAAACCGCACCTCGATGACCGATCCGGAGAACGGTATCACAACGTACGCCTATAATACGCTGAACCGTATCACTTCCCTGACCGACCCCCAAAGAAACGGGTTCAGTTGGACCTATGACGCAATCGGCCGCCGGACGAAACTCTCCAGGCCGAATTCCGTAGCAACCAGTTACACCTATGACTCACTCTCGCGCCTGCTTTCCGTTTCTCACGCAAGGCAAAGGAATATTCTGGATGGCGCCAACTATACCATCGATGCAACCGGAAACCGCACAAGCCGCACGCCCCTGCCCTCCGGGGCCGCCATTAACTACGCCTATGACAACCTTTACCAGCTCGTGACGGCAACCCAGAACTTGACAACGGTCGAAAGCTATTCCTACGATGGAGTCGGTAATCGGCTGATCTCGATTGGGGTCTCTCCCTATATCTATGATTCTTCCAATGAACTCACCTGGAGACCCGACGCGACGTACTCATACGATAATAACGGCAACTTGCTGAGCGAGAGCAATGCCGGCGGCACAACCAGCTACATCTGGGACCCGGAGAACCGGCTGACGAGCATTGCTCTTCCAGGTTCTGGAGGGACTGTCAGCTTCCAATACGACCCCTTCGGCAGGAGGATCTACAAGTCTTCGCCACTGGGCACGACCATCTTCGTCTATGATGGCTTAAACATTATAGAAGAAGTAAGCGCCAATGGAACTTTGATGGCCCGCTACACCCAGGCCCTCGGCATCGATGAACCTTTAGCAATGCTGCGCGGGAATACCATGAGCTATTACCAGGCTGATGGGCTCGGTTCAGTTACATCTCTGTCCGATTCTAAAGGCAGTATCGTCTCGACGTACAGGTACGACTCGTTTGGAAACCTGATGGCTACGACAGGTTCGATCACCAATCCTTTCTGATACACCGGTCGTGAGTTCGACGCCGAAACGGGGCTGTGTTTCTATCGCGCCAGATATTATTCTCCCTTGATGGGAAGGTTTATCGGCGAAGACCCGATTGGATTTAAGGGAGGGATAAATTTGTATGCGTATGTGGCCAAATAATCCGGTGAATTTTAATGATCCTTCTGGTGAGCGTATATCAGTTTTTTCGAGGTCGTTAGACATGAAAGTAACATCAGGGTCTTATGTTCACTGTGTCTTGATTGTTGAAAGATGCGATGGTTCAAAGCAGACATGGGTTTTCAATACGATAGTGAAGTATATAGTCCAGCAAAGCCGCCAACTAATCCCGTTAAAAACCCAAAAACGACCTTCGTATATTCAGAGCATGATAAAGATGCTTTAGTGACATTCATTGCTAATGAAATGGCGTACCCTAAGTACAGCGTGACTAAGTACAACTGCTGTCATTGGGTTGAGAATGTTCTGTCTAGAGCTGGTATTTCGTGGAAGAACCCTAATCCGTGGCCAGCGAATTGAGATTAATGATGTTATCAATACTATCTAAAGTAAGGCTATTGTTTTTTATGAGTATGCTAATGGTCTTTATAGACAAAACCGATGCCGAAGTGCTGTCGCCGCCTACTAAAATCCCTTTAGCAAAAGATATTATCATCGAAAAATATGCTTACGGTCAGCCGCTTAAGCTGTTTAGATATACCGGCAAATGGGAAGTTAAAGAAGTTAACAAGAAATTGTCCATTGTCGGAAAGTCAGCCGGCACTCCCGTATATTTAATTTCACTTGATAAGTTAAGCAGAAAGCCAAAATCATTCAGATTTGATTTTGCAATTCAGGATAGAAATAGTGAATATGGATTTATCTATGGCGAAATAGGCGTTATTATCAGAAATAATAAGATGAATCTTGCTGCCTTTGATAGCAAATCCAATATTCTTAAAGTAGAGTCTGCTAACGGCAAAACAATTGATCTGGTGATAAATGAAAAGTCAAATACCTTGGATATAACTACAGGCTACGATCCTACAGGCGGAGTCAATGAGATATGCACTATGTATATTAATGGCATAGGCCTTTCATTCAATTGCCCCAGCGTAGACAGTCATTTTGGTGTATCTATTGGACAAAACAATAGTATCACGATTAATAACATTCGATGGGGTATTGGAAGCAAGTAGAAGGGTCATGGGGTCACCTATTGAGGTTATCGTCAAGTGAA
>CAYJME010000094.1:0-857 GCA_964370795.1 uncultured candidatus Brocadiaceae bacterium | reverse complement strand
ATCTGATTAACAGACTGGCAATCAAAGCACAGTAGACTTGAATAGTAATACCATTTTGCAGAAAGGGGTGGGGTCACCTATTGAGGTTATCGTCAAGTGAAAAAACAGTATTCCTAAGAGGTAATTTCTCAATACAAAAAAACATAATCTATAAATACAACTTCAACCCGTCGATTTTCGTTATCGTAAGAAGCTCTGGATTTTAGTTACCAGTCATGTAGGGTCGGCACCGCCTACCAAAAACTGAGTAATCGGGAGGGTTCTGCATGAAGATTGGATCGAAATGGTCTTGACGAAATTTATTTTGGCAGGCAATGCCTTCCCTGCCTGCCTGTCAACTTCCAATATGACCCCTTTGGCAGGAGTATCTACAAGTCTTCACCATTGGGCACGACCATCTTCGTCTATGACGGCTTAAACGTTATAGAGGAAGTAGACGCTACTGGAACTTTGATTGCCCGCTACACCCAATCCATCGGCATCGATGAACCCTTAGCAATGCTGCGCGGGAATACTACGAGCTATTACCAGGCTGATGGGCTCGGTTCGGTTACGTCTCTGTCCGATTCCAAGGGTAGCCTTGCTTCGACGTACAGGTACGACTCGTTTGGAAACCTGACGGTCTCCACGGGTACGCTATCGAATCCCTTCCGTTACACCGGGCGTGAGTTTGACGTCGAAACGGGTCTTTATTTCTACCGTGCCAGATATTATTTGCCCTTGATAGGAAGGTTTATTAGCGAAGACCCGATTGGGTTATTGGGCGGTATTAATATGTATGTGTATGTGAGAAATAATCCGGTGAATTTGATAGATCCGAAAGGTATGCAGGCAGGAACAATAGCACTTGAATGGGG
>CAYJME010000093.1:0-11756 GCA_964370795.1 uncultured candidatus Brocadiaceae bacterium | reverse complement strand
GTATATGGGGCAAGTGTCGCCGCATCGGGGGGGAGAAAAGAAGACTCGATAGCAGGACTGGCAGTGCTCATAGCCGGTGCGGTTTACCAGGTAGCGATGAACCAGGCAGACCTGAGGACGTGGACCACGCTGCCTAAGGAATTCCAGCTCTGCAGATTCCCAACGCCAGCTGACCGGAAAATCGAGATATCGGCTCCCTATGGCGGGCAAAAAATACCGGTAACCATAAATGATGGCCTCGTCAATGTCGTCTGGGTTAAATCAGTAAACCAGGGCAGTCCCTTATTAATAAAGCAATTTAAACTGAAAGATGACACACAGGTATTAGCAGCAACCACTCCTCCTGAAGCTGCAACGCCCAGCGATATCCTGCAGACGAACCCTGCTCAACCAGAACCGCCATCCCAAACAGGGACAGCAACGCCTGAACGATCGATACAAGCCCCTCAGTCTGAACCTGTTCAACCTGAACAGTTGACGCAGATATCTTCTCAGGATGCTGCTCAACCTGGACAAACGTCACAAGGTCAACAACCTGAGCTATCTCAATCTGAGCAATCAACCCAAAAAAGTGATCAGGTAAACGAACCTGATAAAATTCAGCAACAGTAATAATTTTTTAAGGAGATTAATAACCCCATGATAAAAAGAAATACTTATGGACTAGCGCTCATAGCACTCTTTTCTTGTATGACGTTGTTCCCTTCATGCTCCACGGTTAATACCGTAGAAAGGGAAACACCGGCTGGCACACGCCAAATGATTGCCGATAAAAGGGTCATTACTGACGCTACCTTAAATAAAAAGGTCAGCATTGTAGGACTCAACGAAGGCACGACAAACGGTGGATTCCTTCAGATACAAATAGAAGTACTTAACCTGAGAAATTCCATGCAGGAATTCAGCTATAACATCGAATGGTTTGATATGAACGGCATGGTGATGAGTTCCCCTTCAAATGTCTGGATACCCAAACAAATTGAAGGACGTGAAACGTTAATGATTACTGCGGTTGCCCCTACAACAACCGCCAAGGATTTCCGGATAAAATTAATTGAAAATGTGAGATGATATACAAAACAGGCCAAAGTTTGTTTCACGGTCATCGCGAGCGGAGCGAAGCAATCTTTCTCTCGAAATATATGAAAAGAGGAGATTGCTTCAGTCGTTCCTCCTTCGCAATGACATTTTTCGTTCGTTATGTCTATGGGACATTTTTTTAGAATACCGTATAACTCCGGGAAAGGACGGAGAACAATCATGAAAAAAACTATATATTCTTATTTTGTGTATTTATCTTTTGTGGCGCTCATTGGTGGGTGCGCTACCCATACACGGTACGTTGAGCCAACAGGGCCCCGTACCATAGTTACCACGGAAATCAATATTCAGGACTTTTCCTATGCAGCCGAGGATATGATCAAGTCCCTTCTGGCGTCGGGAGCCGTTGATAAGGCCCCGCAACAACCTGCCGTTATGGCTATTAGCAGGATCGTGAACAATACGACCCAGCAGATAGACACAGACCTGCTGACGAAAAAGATCCGTGTTGCCCTCAACCAGAGCGGTAAGGTATTGACAACGACAACCGTTGGAATAGGCAATGTCGCTGAGGATCCATTGGCAAAGGGTATTCAGCAGGAGAAAGAATTTCAGACGGGCAAAGGAGAACCGCAACGGTTACCAGACTTCTCCCTGTCCGGTAAAATTATTGAGAAACGCGACCGCCTCGATGATGTCCATCAGGTTGCCTATGTCTTTCAACTATCGTTGACAAATAACGAAGGTTTGGCCGTGTGGGAAGAAGAAAAACAGATCGCAAAACAGGCAAAAAAGAGTTTAATCGGATGGTAATTTAATCGTCTGAACTTGCATTGTGCAAGTTCAGACGATATTGCATTGATTGTTATGAGATTTTTGTTAATTTCAAATCCGTAAATCTAATGCCTGCATGGCTTCCCCTGCAACATAGGCGGAGCCGGTGATACACACGACATCTTCCTTTGCCGCAATCTGTTTTGCGTGAATCACCGCATCACGGGTAGTGTTTGCCACAATGGCCTCTTTGCCACAGATATTTTTTATCCTCTGGCAGAGTTCTTCGGGGTCGGCGGCACGCGGGTTTTTACTCCTCGTAACGATAATTGCATCAGCGCCCGTGACGATTTCTTTTAAGATATTATCTACGTCCTTGTCCTGTGAAAAACCCAGGATTACGATGAGTTTATGAAACGTAAAATTCTCCTGTATCGCCTTCCTGAGTGACCGCATGGAATCTGTCGTGTGCGCATAATCCAATATAACCAATGGGTTTTTCCCGACGATCTCAATCCGTGCGGGGCAACATACTCGGGTAAATGCCTCTCGTATCGTCTGGTCGCTGAGGGAAATAAAATCCCGTTCTTTTAATATTTCCAGGGCGCCCAGAACCATCGCACAGTTTCGGGACTGGTGCATGCCAATGAGAGGTAAAAAAATGTCTTCATACGTGCGACGCCATGTCTTTATTTTACACAGTAAACCCCTTGTGCCATTTCTCCTGACACATTCAGCGTTTTCAACCCATAAATCCCTTTCGAGGAGGCGCAATCTGGCATTTTTTTCCTTGCATGTCCTTTCTATAACGGAAAGGGCTTCAGGAGCGTCAACGGCGGAAAGAACAGGAATTCCCTCTTTTATAATCCCCGCTTTTTCATACGCAATGCCCGAAAGCGTGTTACCCAGGATAGCCGTATGGTCAAACCCTACATTGGTAATGACGGAGACCATCGGCATCACAACGTTTGTGGAGTCAAGACGCCCGCCCAAACCGACCTCAAGCACCCCAATATCAACTTTTTTCACTTTAAAATAAATCATCGCAGCGGCCGTAAGCATCTCAAAAAATGTGGGTGAGGCCGATGGATCTGTTTCACGTAAATGTTGGACATAAGCAAGGAGTTCCCCTATGGCTGCGGCAAAATCATCTCTTGATATTCTTTGGCGGTTTATCTGAATCCTCTCCTCGAGTTCCACCAGATGTGGCGAGGTAAAAAGCCCCACCTTAAGGCCGGCATGTTCCAGGAGCGTGGCGATCATGATAGACGTTGATCCCTTCCCCTTTGTGCCTGTTATGTGAACGCTCGGAAACGCCTTGTGCGGATTTCCCGCATGCTTAAGCATCCGGAACATCCTGTCCAGGCTGAAGGTAGAGGTGTTGTACTGATAGCTGATCAGCTTCTCATAGTCGATTGCCTTGTAGAGAAAGGCGATTGCATCTTCGTATGAATGAACCATAGTTTTATTTTCGTACTCACGGTTTATACTAAAATAAGAAAGGTTTGTTCCCTCTATCATTACGAGTAAGGCGAAGCAAACCCATCTGATTCCTCGATTTACCCGGAACGGCAATTTAATCAGGCAAAGGTTGGAATTTTTAAAAGGATTATTTAAGGCATAATTTTACCATGAAAACACCCCATTAACAAAAAGATTGCAGGCGAGATACTTTCCGGCTGTTCCTCACCGTGTCCCATGAGATATACAAAGAGGGAAAGATTGCTTCGGAAAAGACCCTCGCAATGACATGTTGAAGGTTTCTCGCAATGGCGATGGGAGGTTTCCCTCAATGACATGCCCTATGCGCCTTGATGAGGCATTGCACGCTGTTGTTGCGCTGACATCTATCGTTGTGCACTGCGCTTTTTCATTGCAATTTTTATTTGTCAGTGCTACTTTATTCTGTCATTGCTCTTATACTCTTCATTACCTTTATACCTTGTCATTGCGAGCGAAGCGAAGCAATCTTTCCCTCATAAATAAACACTACCTATGGATAAACTCTATTTTGTCTATATTATGACCAATAAGTACAATACTGTCTTTTACACAGGCGTTACGAACGACCTGAGACGAAGGGTATATCAGCATAAAGAGAAAATAATTAAGGGTTTTCACCCAAAAGTATAATATCGCAAAGCTGGTTTATTACGAAGCACATCGTGATATAAAGAATGCTATCGTAAGGGAAAAACAAATAAAAGCGGGTTCAAGGGATAAAAAGATTGCATTGATAAACGAAAAGAATCCTGCATGGAAAGATTTATACGATGACTTGTAAAATTGCTCTTTGCCATTACGTTTTCAATAACACTCATGAATACAAGGCGGGGAGATTGCTTCGGAAAAGACCCCTCGCAATGACATAGTGGGGGTTTCTCACAATGGCAGACGGAAGTTTCCCGCAATGCACGCACTATGTGCCTTGATGACACATCGCACACTGTTGTTGCGCATTGTATATTATGTCATTACGCATGGTGTTTATTATTGCAGATAAGAACCTGTCATTGCGAGCGAAGCGAAGCAATCCTTCTCTCGTAAATAATAGCATTTGTCTGTTTACTCTTTTTATGATACAGTATTTTCATGTAATGAGTGAAAAAATAATTCCCTAACCCGAACGAGTCAGAAAGCATAGCGCCGTTAGTAGTGACGACTTTAGTCGTCATGCTTCTGCGAAAAGCGACTGAAGTCGGTACTACAAACAGAGATCCACACTACATTTTACCAAAAATGTAAAAATATAACCCCACAATTGTTCAGGAGAAATTAGTATGCAAATACTCATTGTCGACGACAATAATGACGACCGGCTGCTCCTGCGACGCTTAATCGAGAAACATGGTCATACCGCATTTGAAGCGCACGACGGACTCGATGCGCTGGAAATCGCCAGAACCCGGAAACCCAACCTCATCATCTCAGATATTTCAATGCCCCGGATGGACGGATTCCAGTTGCTTCGCACTGTAAAGCAGGACAATGCACTGAAATCCATCCCTTTCATTTTCTACTCCGCTCTTTATTCCGGCAATAGAGAGAAAGAGATTGCCGCTTTACTCGGCGCGGTGTCGTTCATTGAGAAATGCACTGATATTCACGAGGGGTGGAATGCGTTGAAAGGGTTTATTGAGGCAGGAATAAGTCAGTCTGCACAAGGAGCCGAAAAAATACTTGATGATGACGATGAGGAATTCCTCAGAAGGTATAACACCCTTGTCATATCGAAACTCGAAGAAAAGGTCAGAGAAATGGAAAAGGAGGTTGTGCAAGACAAGCAGGCAGTGGAACTATTTATGGAAAGTGAACAGAACATCTGCTCCGATCTCAAACAGATAGAAGAACAATTAAAACTGACAAACGAAGAACCTCGAGTCAGAAATGATGAATTCGTAATACCAGAAGAAACCCTGAAAAGTGTGCAGATCATTCTGAACAGCATGGGGGACGGTGTCGTTTTGGCAGATACAAGCGGGAAGTTCTTGTTTGTTAATCCGGCGGCGGAAAAGATACTCGGAGCGGGGATGAAGGATGTAACAGCTTATACATGGTCTGATTACTATGCATTCTACCAACCTGACATGAAAACGCCCTATCACACAGATGAACTTCCCCTATCAAAAGCCTTACGCGGCGAGTCGGTGACTATGGCAGATGTATTTGTCAAGTTTACCAAGGAAACAAAAAGTCTATGGGTGAGCGTCACCGCATGCCCATTGATAGATAAACATGGTATCTTAAGAGGAGGGGTTGCAGTTATTCGCGATATTACCGAGCACAAACGTGCTACAGAAGCAATTCGGAGACACCATCGAGAATTACAGATCATACTCGATTCATGCCCTGCTATGATCTTCTATAAAGATACTGAAAATAGATTGATTCGTATCAACAGAACCCTTGCCGATGCAATGGGACTGCCCATTGAACAAATAGAGGGGAAATCTCTGTTAGAACTTTATCCCAATCAGGCTGAAAAATACTGGCGTGATGATAAGGAGGTAATGTCTACCGGTAAACCAAAGACAAATATAATTGAAACATTGGAAACTACAAAAGGCATTCGATGGGTTCAAACGGATAAATTTCCATTCTTTGATGAAAATGGGAATATTATAGGGGTGGTTGGTTTTGCCATTGATATCACTGAACACAGGCAGGCAGAAGAAAGACTGGCAGAAAGCGAAACCCAATTTCGCACCATAATGGAGACGGCAAATGACGCCATTATCTGCCTGAAAGAACCGGGAATTGTTCATCTGTGGAATAAAAAGGCGGAAGAGATGTTTGGATATACCCGAAATGAAGCCTATGGCAAAGACATGCACGCTCTGATTGTGCCCGAAAGATATCGTGAAAAGGCATATCAGGGTTTAAAAGAATTTTTCCAAACGGGGAATGGCCATGTTATTGGAAAGACCCTTGAAGTATTTGCCTTGCGCAAGGACGGAACTGAATTCCCCATAGAAATCACTGTCTCTGCCATGCAGATACGGGGGGAGTGGCTGGCAAGTGGGATAGTCAGGGATATTTCTGAGCGTAAACAAGCGGAAAATACACACAAAAAACTTATGCATCAAAATGAGCTTATTTTGAATTCCATTATCGAAGGAATTTACGGTGTCGATGCTCGGGGAAATATAACATTTCTGAATCCGGCAGCAGCGAAAATGCTTGGATGGAAATTGGAGGAAATTATTGGCAAATACAGTCATACATTTTTACACCATTCAAGACCGGACGGAAGTCTTTGCCCACCTGAAAAGTGTCCAATCTATGAGGTGTTGATGGCCGGTTCTATCAATCGCGTGGAAAACGACGTGTTCTGGAGGAAGGATGGTACGAGTTTTCTGGTGGAATATACAAGTACGCCGATTTTAGAACGCGATAAAATCGTTGGTGCGGTTGTGACTTTTGTTGATATTACCGAACGTAAAAGGAAAGAATGCCGTTTAACCGCACAGCATGAAGTAACACGAATACTCGCAGAATCAGATACGGGGAAAGACGCATTTCCAAAAATTCTCCAAAAAATTTGTGAAGGCATTGAATGGGACTTTGGAGAAATATGGCTGGTTGATGAACAAAATAATATCTTGCGTTGCGCTGAACTCTGGCAGTCACCGTTAATAAATATACCAGAGTTTATTGCAATGACCAGGGGTATGGCATTGTCTCCCGGCGATGGTTGCCCAGGGAAAGTATGGGCGAGTGGCAAATCACTCTGGATGCCTGATATTACACTAGATCGGGAATGCCTCAGGGTAGCAGTTGCGTTAAAAGAGAACATGCATAGTGCCTTCTATTTTCCTATAGTTGGCGACAACCGGATACTTGGTGTAATAGGCTTTTTCAGCAGTGATATAAAAGAAGATGAAGAAGATACGCTCATGAGGATTTCTGCAATAGGAAGGCAGATGGGTATGTTTTTACTGCGAAAACATGCGGAGGAACGTGCAAGAATTCAGATACAACATCTCGTTGCCTTGCGCGATATTGATAAGGCGATTATTTCCAGCCTCGATCTGAATGTCACGATTGACGTGTTTCTGGACAGGGCGTTTCATCAACTGAATGCCGATGCCATTGATGTACTTCTCTTTGACCCTTATATGCAAGCGCTGAGATATGCCGGTGGTCGTGGTTTTATTACTACGCAGATTCAACATACCCGTATACATCTGGGTGAATGTGTAACGGGCACATCACTCCTGGAGAATCGTCCTATTTATATTCCTGACGTGAACAAGTCGAATGAAATTATTCTTCGAAAAGAAATGTTTGCACAGGAATCGTTTGCTGCATACTATTGTATCCCGCTTACTGCAAAGGGACAAATGAAGGGGGTGATAGAGGTCTACTATCGAAAACCCATTCAGCATGAGCAGGAGTGGACAGATTTCCTTGAAACCCTTGCAGGACAGGCTGCAATCGCCATCGACAATGCCACGCTCTTTAAAGATTTACGGCGTTCAAATATTGAACTCCTGATGGCGTATGACAGCACTATCGAAGGCTGGGCGCGCGCCCTTGATTTACGTGACAGGGAAACAGAAGGCCATTCACGGCGGGTCACTGAACTAACGGTGCAGGTAGCTACAGCGATGGGGCTTGTTAGCGAAGCCGATATTATTCACATCCGCCGCGGCGCCTTACTGCATGACATCGGCAAGATGGGCATACCCGACGGCATCCTCCTGAAAGATAAACCTCTGAGTGAAGAAGAATGGGCGGTAATGAAGAAACATCCGATTTACAGCTACAATCTTCTTTCGCCCATTGCTTACCTGCGCCCGGCGATCGATATTCCTTATTGCCACCACGAAAAGTGGGACGGCACAGGGTATCCGCGTGGACTCAAAGGAGAACAGATACCGCTTGCGGCGCGTATCTTTGCCGTGGTGGACGTATGGGACGCCATGCGCTCCAACCGCCCGTACCGTGGGGGTGTACCAGCCGAAGAGGTACGCGAACACATCCGCTCCCTTTCCGGCACGCACTTTGATCCGAAGGTCGTGGAGGTGTTTTTAAGGATGGATGTGCCCTGAGGGATTGTTGGTTTATGAGAGAAAGGTTGCTTCGCTATAAAATAATATCCTTAAAATTATAATTGCCATACCTGGTGAATTTTATTATCCTTGAGTGATTGTGCCTTTTAATAAAACGTTACCTATGCCCAGGGTATAAAAAGCCCACGACCGATTAAGAAATATTTGATGAAAAAATATATCATTATCGGCATTCCATGTCTTATCGCTCTTATCGTAACAACGATCATTCTGACGCGAGGCACGGATGCTGTTCAATATAAAACAACGAAGATTGATAGAGATACTATTAGTAAATATGTCACTGCAACGGGCACGATCAATCCCGTTCGAACAGTCATCATCGGAAGCCAGGTCACCGGTATTATCACCAAACTGTATGCCGATTTTAATTCCATCGTCAAGGTAGGGCAGATTGTGGCGCAAATCGATCCCGTCCCCTTTGAACATCAGGTACAAAAGGCAGAGGCTACCCTTGCGACGGCTGTTGCTTCCCTTGAAAAGGCAAGGGTAAACGCAAAAAATAACCGGCGTACGTATTTGCGGTTAAAAAGGTTATTTGCAAGCAAGGTTATATCGATCAATGACCTTGACGCAGCGCGGACAACGTATGAAGCCAGTGTGGCAGATGAAAAGCTGGCGGATGCCCAGGTACTGCAGGCCAAAGCCGCATTGGAAATCGTAAAAACAGACCTCGCTCATACGGTAATCATTTCTCCATTAAATGGCACGGTAATCTCCAGGAATGTTGATGTGGGGCAAACGGTGGTATCGAGTTTTCAAACACCCACGCTCTATACCCTTGCCGAAGACCTTGTTCATATGCAGGTGAATACCAAGGTTGACGAGGCCGATATTGGCATGGTTAAGGTAGGGCAGGATGCAAGGTTTACCGTGGACGCCTTTCCCGACGATATGTTTGATGGAAAGGTTACAGAGATTCGCATGTCGCCGATTATCTTTCAAAACGTTGTGACCTACGATACGATAATCAGCGTTGACAACTCATCGCTCAAACTCAAACCCGGTATGACGGCAAACACTTCCATTCTGGTTGGCAGGGCAGAAAATGTCTTGCGGGTATCTAACGCCGCGCTCCGCTTCACCCCCTCTGAAATCACCAGAGGCGAAATGGATAAAAAGGCAATTATTGACAGGAAATTTTCCAAAAAGTCGAGCACCCATATCTGGATATTAGATCACGAAAAACTAAAACAAGTGCCAATCCGGTTAGGGATAGGCGACGATAATTTTACTCACATTGCAGAAGGTGATGTACGTGAGGGACAGGAGGTGGTGATTGCTGAAATTTCATCTTCCAAATCAAAATCACAAGGCTCTCAAAAAGTCCCGTGGCGCGGCCGTTATTAAAAATGCATAAAACAGAAGATATCATACTCCTGGAAGATGTCTATAAAATATACAAGATGGGAGACGTCCAGCTTACCGCCTTAAATGGCATTGCCCTGTCTATAAAAAGGGGTGAGTATGTGGCTATTATGGGGGCGTCCGGATCGGGGAAATCCACCCTCATGAATATTCTCGGTTGCCTTGACAGGCCATCGGGGGGGAAATATTATTTGGAAGGCATTGATGTCTCCAGGTTTTCCAAAGGCGAATTAGCCGATATACGGAATAAAAAGCTTGGATTTGTGTTTCAGAGTTTTAATCTCTTAAGCCGTACTACCGTACTGGAAAATATTGAGATGCCTCTTATTTACAGCAGAAATTTTTCTAAAACAGACATTGATAGAATCCGCCAGGTTATGAAAACTCTCGGCCTTGAGAAACATGAAAACCATTACCCCAATCAATTATCAGGCGGACAGCAGCAGCGCGTTGCTATTGCACGGGCCATCATTAATAACCCATCTCTCCTTCTTGCGGATGAGCCTACCGGAAATCTAGACAGCGCTACCAGCATTGAGGTTATGCATGTGCTTCAGGATTTGAATCAGAAAATGGGTATTACCATTGTGCTCGTCACCCATGAAAATGATATAGCCAGATACGCCGGCAGGATTATCGTTCTCAAAGATGGGAAGGTGCTCAAACACATAGCAAAACAACAATTTAATTTGTTATAAAAAACCCTTACGCCTATGACACTCCTTTTTAAAATAGCCCTGCGCGCAATTATGAGGAACAAATTGCGGTCTTCGCTAACAATCCTCGGTATCGTTATCGGCGTGGGCGCTGTAATTGCTATGGTCAGTATAGGACAGGGCGCCAAGGTCATGGTTGAAAAGCAAATTGAGAGCATGGGTACGAATGTTCTTCTCGTTGTTCCCATAAGCACTACACATAAAACTGCCAAAGGATCTCCGACAGGACCCATTACCCTGACCGTAGAAGACGCCGTTGCAATAGAAAGGGAATGCAGCGCAGTTGACCATGTTTCCTCAACTATCCGAACAACTACCCAGGTTGTGTATGGTAATTTGAATTGGTCAACGTCTGTTCAGGGGGTTGTGCCGGATTATCAAATCATACGAAACTGGCCATTGGAATCCGGAAAATTTATTAGTGTACAGGATGTAAATACCATGTCAAAGGTTTGTGTCCTGGGAAAAACGGTTGTAGCTAACCTCTTTGGAACGCTTGACCCCGTTCATAAATGGGTTCGGGTAAGCAACATGCCATTCAGGGTTATTGGAGTATTGAGCGCCAAGGGTCAATCTGCGACAGGACAGGATCAGGACGATGTGGTTCTCATGCCATTCAAAACGGTACAAAGAAAAATTATGGGGGTCACATATGTCGGCGCTATCTTTGCCTCTTCAATCTCTTCAGAGGCGCAACCGGAGGCTATCGGGCAGATTGCCTCCCTGTTAAGACAACGTCACCGTTTAAAACCAAATGAAGAAAATGATTTCAACGTTATCAGTATGATAGAGTTTGCCTCAACGATTATGGAAACAAGCCGCACTATGTCTATCCTCCTCGGAAGCATTGCATCAGTTTCCCTGATTGTCGGCGGGATAGGTATCATGAACATCATGCTCGTCTCTACCACTGAAAGGACACGGGAAATCGGCATCAGAATGGCCGTCGGCGCCCGGGAAAAGGATATCCTCTTGCAATTCCTGACGGAAGCTATTGTACTTAGTTCCATCGGTGGAGTCATTGGCGTTATTTTTGGCATCGTCGCCTCGAGGCTGGTTTCATATTTTGGCGGCTGGCCTTCGTTGTTATCTCCGCCAGCGATTGCCATCGCATTCCTTTTTTCCAACCTGGTTGGGATCTTCTTTGGTTATTATCCGGCGAGCAAGGCATCAAAATTGAATCCCATTGACGCACTCAGGTATGAGTAGATTATTTCTTTATTTAACATATGGCTTTAGAGTCTGTGCAAAAAGTCAATCATCGTGTCATTGCGAGGGTTTT
>CAYJME010000092.1:0-11769 GCA_964370795.1 uncultured candidatus Brocadiaceae bacterium | reverse complement strand
TCTTTAGTCCCCTCTTGAGAGGGGGTTGGGGGTGTGTAAGGTAATAACAGAAGCAAAGTCTTTTAAGCCGCTATTTCTCTTGTATTTTTGTATTCACTCAGTACAATAGCCATAAAATTTTCCTAATTTTCGGATAATATATGTACAGGAGAAACGTTATGAAGGCAGTCGTATTTTATGAAAATGGCGGGGTTGATACGTTAAAGTATGCAGATATGGAGAAACCAAAGATTTCTCCCTACGAGGTATTGGTAAAGGTTAAGGCATGTGCCCTTAACCATCTCGATATCTGGACACGACAGGGCATACCAGGTATTGAGATTCCCATGCCACACATATCCGGAAGCGATATCGCCGGCGAGATTACAGAAGTAGGAATGGAAGTAAAGAACTTCAGACCGGGCGATAAGGTGCTCATTGCGCCCGGTGTACGATGCAGAAAATGCATGTATTGTATCACAAGTAACGACAGCATGTGTAACAGCTTCAGGATTATGGGATTTCAGACGCAGGGCGGTTATGCCGAGTATGCAAAGGCACATGTAGATAACATCATACCCATATCCAATAAATTATCCTTTGAAGAGTGGGCTGCCATCCCTCTCGTGTTTTTAACCGCATGGCACATGCTCATTACCCGGGGGCAACTGAAGCCTGGTGAACAGGTACTGGTTCATGCTGCGGGGAGCGGTATCGGCAGCGCCGCCATCCAGATAGCACGGCTGGCAGGCGCCCGCGTGATTACGACCGCCCGTGGTAAGGAAAAATTGGAAAAGGCAAAACAACTGGGGGCAGATGAGGTTATAGACTATACGAAAGAAAATTTTGCAGACCGGATAAAACAGCTTACCAATAATAAAGGGGTCGACCTCATCTTTGAGCACATCGGACCGGATACCTGGGAAAAGAATATGCAGTGTCTCGCGAAAGGCGGGCGTATGGTAGTATGTGGTGTAACGAGCGGACAGTCTACAACGATTGACATACGACTCCTGTTCATGAAACACCATGCTATCCTTGGTTGCTATATGGGCAGCAAGAAAGAACTCTTTGACGTGTTGAATCTCGTGGAGCTTGGAAGGTTAAAACCGGTTATTGACACCGTATTTCCCTTAAAAGACGCAGCCTTAGCCCAGCAGAGGATGCTGAACAGGGAGAATTTCGGGAAGATTGTTTTGAAAATTTAATTATAGTATTACTGTATAAAAACTTCTTTTTTTTGTAAGTTTTCACAACCCCCTTCACCCCCTTTGTTAAGGGGGACACTCTGAAATCCCCCTTAGACTTCGTCGTGAGCGCTCAGTCGAACGAAAAGGGGGGACATAGGTGGTTGTTTCCCTTTTATCAGGGGACTTTGTTGCGGCTTTGCTGCACCAGGTAATCACGAATGAACATGAATTATTAGGCATGTATTTTATGGGTGATTAATTACTCGTCTTGCGTATGGTAAATGTCGAACCAGATACATCGGTGATTATTTTCTTACCTCGCACATCATAGCCTGTTATCCGGACAAGGCATTTTTTCATGTTTTTTTTAAAGTCAGGCACATGCCAATTGTAAAGTGCGCCTTTTCCCTTTTTTGTTATGTTTTTCCAAGTATGTCCGTTGTTTGTAGAGTACGTAAGTGCGAATTTTACCATGTCGCGAGATGCAAACCATTGAATAGGGAAAATTGACCCTGAATCGATAACTTCGCCTCCATGGGGAGTAATCAGTGACAAACGAGCGCCGATGCCTAATTGTGTAAACGGGTCGCCAAAGAGCACAAAGGTCTCAACAAGTTCACTCCATTCGCTATTCTGGGAATAGGAGGCAATTTGGGCTGCCGTGAAAGCAGCCCCCAAAACAAACTGATTACCCTGAAAGATTAAATCATAAAACTTTGTTGCAAGCAATTGGTGTCTTGATGCATAGCTCAACCCCGTTGCTGCCAAAACTGCTATTGCGCCTCTGCCGGGAAGCTTCTGAAACCCTTCTGCGATAGAGTCCAGGGTGTCGGTTCTTGTAAAAAATCCATTCAGGCAATCAAATATGGTAACACATGCCAACTTGTTCACATTGTTTAACAAAGCGATGTTTGAAGTGGTAAAGAAAATTTTATTGTCTTTCCCCTGTCCCCAGGTTGTCACGGAGCCATGTCCTGTATAATTGGCCATAACATTTCCCTTATTGATATAGTTTACAATATCTGTAGTAATATCTGCCGATGATGTGTATTGGCTTATGTATACTTTATTGGCTGTATAATTTCCCGGTAAAATACCGGCAAGCAGATTTGAAGTTTCTTCAAAGGTAGCTTCATCGTCATCGGCTAGCAGGAATACGTCTTTATTCCAGGATTTATCAGGTGGATTTTTATCATAAAAGATAATTTTGGCCACAATATCATCCACCTGTGATTTTGTTTGTGCACACAGACGGCCTATAAACATATCAGGCAAGATATCGTCACCGCTTGTAAGAACGTACCAGTTGTCTGACGGCGTCTCTCCCGTAATTGTATTTTCAATGAGCTGGGCAGGCACATAGTTTATCCTGCCGGTTCTCAGATTATCTTTGTAATCCTGCGTAGCATCGCCAACCAGTAAAACATACGTGGGCGCCGGGGCAGTCCAGTTGTTATATGCGTACGTCAGAAGGTCACGGATAGCCTGCGGATTAAAGATGCCATAATTGAATTCATCGTAAATATCGGTAACCTTTACCGTGGCGACTCTCAAGCCCGTAGCAATTCGATGGTCAGCCAATGTTAAAGAATTGTCATAAAAATCATCATACGTGATGATAATATAATCGGCCTGGTTATTGGGAGACTTCCAGAAAGATGGTTGATCTTTTTCGATACTGGCAGGCGTTTTGTGCTGGAATGGTGTTAGCGCCAGGTAGTGCGTTCCTTGTTTTGCCGTATCTTCAAATCGTAATGTGTAGGCGCTATTACCGGATAAAATAATTGAATTGTTTATCCTTACTGCATTGGCTGGATCAGTTATATCAAAAATATCTATATCATTCCTGCCAAAACCCGTGATATCAAATTGAAAGGCGCCAACCGTTGGCGCCCCGAAAATGAGTCTGTCGTTTTCGGCCTTAAAAGTATCAAAATAGTCAATTTCTATCCAGTTTACCAATACCTGATCTATCGGAGCTCCTATATCATTTACTACTTCAACACGAATGATATTGGTCCCCTCATTGAGATAAGAATGGGGTATCGTTACCTCATGGTCATACACAATCTGGCTGTCCCATTTCTTATCATCTATGATAATATTATTCAGATAGATTCTGGTGTGATGGTCGGGACTGGCATTTGGCAACACAGAACGTCCTTGCAAACGGACGTGCACGCTCGCCGTCCCCGTGCCGGTTGAAATATTATTCAATATCAGTGAATAATCTCCCGACTCTGGCGCAGTTAATTTATCCCCCCAAAACCAATGGTCTTTCCCTTTACCATTCGGTAAATTCTGCCAATAATATGTATCTTCTTCAGCATGGAGCGTGGCCGGGAATTGCGTTGGAACAGTCGCAGTCCCTGAAGGGGTTCCATCTTTTGTATCCATACGTCGCCCATTCGTTTCACCAATTGTCAGCCAGTAAACATTTTTAGATGTGTACATATCGGTTATTGCAGTTCCATAAAAGAGGATGTAATCTGTGGCGTCGAATATGCCATCATCCTCGCCTTTCACATAAAGAGGAATTTCTCTGCCCTGATTGACAAGCTTAATCTTGCGGGGATCAAGGGATGCCATATCGAATCCCGCGTTCAAGAGATCGGTATACGCAAGTCTGTACATGCCGTCTTCCGTTACACCAATTTTAAGACTCATTGACGGGGCGCTTGCATTGATATTTTCATTGCTTGTATTAGTGCCTGGCCTCGTATGGTTACGAGCCGGGGGTCGCTCTAAAAAATCGTAGTTCATGAGGGTATTTTTCAGCAGATTTTCGTACTCTGTGTTTGTTCTCCCTGTTGGTTGGGTTTTTTCTGTTCGTGTAGCATCCCATGTGATTTTAGCATGCATGTACCGGTAAAGACGCAGTTCTCTGGTAAGAGGATTGTATTGTACAGGATAGAATTGTACATGCACGACAGGCTGATTGCGCATAAATCCCGTGTGATCAATTTCTGCCGTTCTACCAGGATAAAAAGCATTTCTGGTATAAATTTTTTGATTGATCGTAAAACTTTGCTCCATATTGATGTTTGTGAGGTTATCAAGGTTATCCCCCATTATCTTGTATTCCGATGCAGGGCAAAGATGATATCCACTCAATGTTTCGTAGCGGGCATTCAGAATTTGTAATGATAGACCTCCATGAGTTGGCACGCCGAGGAGCGTGCCGCATGTTGGAACCCGTGGCTCTCCGGTCCGTTCGCTTTGCGCCATATCGGGAATAATGAGTCTTTGGTAGGTTTCTCCCTCATGTTCAATTCTTTCGGTATGAAAATCATCTATCGTTAATGCTAGTTCGATAGACCGCCCGTCGGAACGCACTATCTTTACATTACTTTCGCATGTTGACGGGGCTGTCGCCTCTGATGGGGAAACGATTCCGAAGATCAGAAATATCGCAACAAACAAAAATGGGAATATACTCTGTCGTAGGAGTTGTTTTTTTTGTAAATATCGTTTTAACATAATTTTAAAATTATTTAGATGGTGCCGGTAATGACCGGCATAATGAAATATTTCACCGGAAGTGAAATAATTATACCAGACTGTTTTGATATTTGAATGCTGAGGAATTTCAAACTTTCTGTTATTACCTTACACACCCCCAACCCCCTCTCAAGAGGGGATTAAAGAAGTCCCCTCCTGGGAGGGGAGCCAGGGGTGGGTATTAATCTTGATTATATAAAAAGTCGCCGAATGTCTAATTTAATGTTCAGGAATTTTCAATCTTTTTGTAGTGGCAATTCATGAATTGCCACTACACTGTTAAAAAGTCACAGAAGTCTTAATTTAATTATACAGGACTTTTATTTATACTATTTTGCGGTTTGTAGGGCAACCCTTCTGCGTCTGTGCAAAAACCTTGTCTTGCCTGTCGTTGCGAGCAATAGTGAAGCATCTTTCACTCAAAGTCCATGAAAAGAGGAGATTGCGTCAGTCGTTCCTCCTTCGCAATGACAGAATAAAGTCGCAATGGCTGCTTCCTCTTTGTAATGACAAAGCGCACTGCAAAATGACAACGTGCAATGTGCCATCAAAGCGCATAGTCCATGTCATTGCGAGGGTCTTTTCCGAAGCAACCTCCCCGCTTTCATAAAGGAGAATTGGTTGCGGCTATGCTGCGCCAGGTTAAGTTATCATAACAAGAAAACTTATTTTCTTACCCTTACCTTTTCCGGGCCGTGCATTGTGCTTACCCCACTGGTATCCACGTCCTCCAACTTATAGAAGAATACCCCCGGCGCTGGCGGCTTGTCTTCAAAGGTGTATTGTGCCCCTGATGAAACGCTACCCTGTGCAGGAATAATCGTATCGTTGATCTTCTTATACTTACCATTTTTACCTCGTGCGCGGTAGAGGTTGAAGCCCGCATTATCGACCTCCGTGGCCGTCTCCCACGCCAGGGTAACGCCCCCATTATTATCCGCATTGGCATTGAAGGAAACCAGATTAATCGCAGTCCATGGTACTGACTCGTCTATTCTCGCAAACAAGGTAAGACTAGCAGTGGACTTCACACCACCTGTCGAAACGTTTTGCACCTGGAGATATACCTTTATGATGCCAATTTTTGGCCAAGGTAATCGTTGTGGCTTGTCCGTAGGAGTATTTGGATCATCATCATCCAAAGTACTAACCTTGTAATGTATGAACTGTGAACTTTTCGAAGGATCACCGACAAAACCGTTATTAATCGAAACTGAGTCCTCAAGTTTAGGAACAGCATCAGTGTAGAAGTAATTTCCCGACGTCCCCTTTTCTTTAATTTGAGCAAACGTAATCAACGGCACCGTAAACGGGCTTTTGTTATCCGGCGACTCCCCCTTATAAACACCAGTTTCTCCTGCCAATACAGGACCGCCAGGGTCTTCGATTACCCCTAAGGCCCCATTCGCAGTCGCAGTAAAAGTTCCAGCTTGCGGTATAACAGTGCAGTTAAGATCGACCTTTAATTCCACCGTGCCTTTGCTGGTATCAACTGGATCATGCAGGATGGGCAACCAAATTATGGCAGTAGTATTAGTACCATTTTGTGTTGAATCAACTGCTAACGTGAAGGTATACTCCTTGTTATCCTTAAAATAATCGACTTCACCAAGATCGAAATTTATGTCTGGAGGCTTCAGATTCTGTTGCGGCTTTATCGTGAGGTTACCACCCGAGGGGAATGGCATCTCGACTTGGGGGGGGCCAAACCAGAGTGCGGCAAAACTTTCTCCCTGCCAAACCAATAACAACGCGATAGCCACAGTGGGCAAGACAAGGTTTCTTAAGAACTTTTCCATGACACATCCTCCTTCAAAAACCTAAAAAGTGATTTTATTTCCTGACAACTCCTGATGGAATGCCAATTTCCGAAAATATTTCAACCTCCTTTCCTAATAAAGAGTGTATTGCAAGTCGAGTAGGTTGGAGAGGGCGTGAGCGAAACCCAACGTTAACCTGCAAAGATATTCACGAAAACATCTTCGGCAGTAATATAAACCGTTTAAACCGTTTAAACCGTTTAAGCGGTTTAAACCGCTTGAACTGCTTGAACTGTTTACAAAGACCCTTTATTTTGCGTCCCCCGATCACTCAGGGTCTACCTTTGCCGTAATGTTTTTCGTCGTTGATACTTGTTAACTGTGTGTGACTTGAGTGGACTTGAGTGTGACTTGAGTGTGTCTGTGTATCTTGCCAGCATTGTAAACATGCATAGTATTTCACGTCAAACAAAAAATAATTTTTTGAACCTTATTGGCTTTATGAAAGATTTGCCCCAATGACCCCTCGTCCAAAAGGCCTTGCATATTAAGGCTTGATTGATATAATAAATGCTTTATTTTGATTTTTATAACCACACAGGAAGGTTTGATGAGTATAAATACGGAACGAAAGGCCGAAAGTATTTTTAAGGCGCCCCGGGGCACGGAAGATGTGTTGCCGGGGAAGTGGGCATTATGGAAAAAACTCGAAGAGGCGGGACGGCAGGAGTTTGAAATGTGCGGGTATTATGAAATACGCACACCCGTTTTTGAAGATACCCGATTATTCATCAGGAGCATCGGCGAGGCTACCGACATCGTTGAAAAAGAGATGTATACCTTTGCCGACAGCGAGGATTCAAGCATAACGCTGCGTCCCGAAAGTACGGCTCCTGTTATGCGCGCATACCTGGAGTATGAGTTACACAAGATAAAAAAATTCCAGAAATTTTTCTACATCGGTCCTCAGTTCAGAAAAGAACGACCACAGGCAGGCAGGCTCAGACAATTTCACCAGATGGGGGTTGAAGCGGTGGGCACCACCGACCCCTTGCTTGACGTGGAAACTATCAGCGTGGCCACCCGCATATTCGACCGCATCGATCTGAAGGGATACAAGGTCAAGATTAACTCCATTGGATGCGAAAAGTGCAGGCCGGTTTTCAGGAACATCCTCAAGGAAAAACTGACCGAACATGAAAAGGCGCTCTGCGAACTCTGTCAATCGCGGCTCAACCGAAATGTATTTCGCATCCTGGATTGTAAAAACGAAAAATGCAAAACGGTCAGCCATCACATGCCTTCCATTAATGATTATTTGTGTGCCGAATGTCAGACTCACGCAGAGTCTGTAAGAGAATCCCTTCTGGAGATTGGCATTCCTTATATCGTTGACGCTCACCTTGTCCGGGGACTGGATTATTACACAAAGACCGTTTATGAAATTACGCACTCATCGCTGGGAGCACGTGACGCAATCTGTGCCGGCGGACGATATGACAATCTTATTTCAGATATGGGAGGGCCCTCCATAGGTTCGGTGGGATTTGCCATCGGCATGGAGGCAACAATCCTTGCCCTTGAAAATGTTATGGCAAAAAAGATCAGGACCGGCGAGCCGCAGGAAGGATATGGCACAGCTCCTGCTGTATATATTGTTTCCATTAGCGAAGAAACCAGGAAACAATGTTTTTATCTCCTCAATCTCCTGCGAAAATCAAATATTTCTGCCGATTTTGACTATGAGGGAAGAAGCACGAAGGCACAGATGCGCACCGCAAATAAATTGGGGGTAAAATACGTTCTTATGCTCGGCCCCGATGAATTAGCCCGCGGCGACGTCAAGATAAAGACTATGGAAACAAGCGAAGAAGTTGTGCTTAAACAAGATGAGGTACTCAGGTGGTTTTTGGAGAGACAATCAGCTTGCAAGTAATGGAGCGCATAGCATAGCCACAATCAAAATACAGTTTGAAATGTATGCAGAATACAACCCCCTTGCCCCCTTTTCTAAGGGGGAATTTTTAAAGTCCCCCTTAATAAAGGGGGATTCAGGGGGTTGTTATACACACCACGAGAACTGTTACAATTTAAGGCACAGAGGTAATTTTTGGTTTTGCGGGAAGTACGTGAATGGGTAACGAAGCCTGCATCACAAAACGAAACAGGCCTCGTTACCGTAGCCATATTAATAATAATGATAAATTCTAAAAAAAACACAAGCTATGATCGGAGATAGTTAATACATGTCTATGTTGAAACGAACGCATACCTGCGGTCAATTACGCGTCAAAGACGTCGCATCAACCGTAAATCTTTCGGGCTGGGTGCACAGCGTACGCGACCACGGCGGATTAATATTTATAGATTTGCGGGACCGGTATGGCCTCACCCAGGTGGTTTTCAACCCTGACAGGGGAGGCGCATTTTACGAAACTGCCCGTCAATTGAGAGGTGAATTTGTGATTTCATTGCGGGGCAAGGTATGCGCGCGGCCACCCGGCACGGTAAACCCCCATCTGGATACGGGAGAAATAGAAGTGTATGCCGATACCGTTGAGATTTTGAACCGGTCAGAAACCCCACCGTTCGAAATTGCCGATGAAAATAATGTGGCTTTGGAATTACGATTGAAACACCGCTATCTGGATTTAAGACGTCCGGTAATGCAAAAGCGACTGACCTTTCGCCACAAGATATGCCAGACGGTCCGTGAGTACCTTGATCGTCTGAATTTTGTCGATATTGAAACACCCGTGTTAACGAAGAGTACGCCGGAGGGTGCAAGGGATTACCTGGTGCCGAGCAGGATCAATCTGGGAAAATTTTATGCACTGCCGCAATCGCCACAGCTCTTCAAACAGATTCTTATGGTGGCGGGATACGATCGTTATTTCCAGATTGTGCGTTGTTTCCGTGACGAAGACCTTCGCGCCCAACGACAGCCCGAATTTACCCAGATGGATATGGAGATGTCGTTCGTTGATGAAAATGACATCATCCAGGTCATCGAGGGTCTCATGGCAACCATTTTTGAGCAGGTCGTTGGAAAGAAAGTCACGATTCCATTTCCCCGGATTACCTATAAGGAAGCCATGGCTTCCTATGGATGCGACGCCCCTGATCTTCGCTTTGATATGAAGATAAAAGATGTCTCCGATATCGTCCGTGCATCAAATTTTAAGGTATTTCTGGATACCATCAATGCAGGTGGACAGGTTCGTGGTATCAACGCCGTGGGCTGCGGAAATTATTCCAGAAAAGATATTGACGATTTAACCGCATTTGTCGGCCAATTTGGGGCAAAGGGACTTGCCTGGTTTAAGGTGGAGGAAGGTGGTTTAACCTCGTCCATAACAAAATTCTTCCCCGCCGATGTACTGGAAAAGTTACAACAGCGCATGCATGCGAAAAAGGGCGATTTACTGCTCTTCGTTGCCGACAAAACCAGGGTAGTGAATCAATCGCTTGCACAACTCAGATTGCATCTTGGTCACAAAAACAAGATCATTGATACCACCGTATTCAATTTCTCATGGGTAGTTGATTTTCCCCTGTTAGACTATAATGAAGACTTAAAACGCTACGAGGCGCTCCACCATCCGTTCACCTCACCGCATCCCGAAGACCTGCCTATGATGGAGGAAAGACCCCTGGAGGTAAAGGCACGGGCGTATGATCTGGTGCTCAATGGCGTGGAACTTGGCGGCGGCAGCATCCGTATCCATACGCCAGAAATACAGAAAAGGGTATTCCGTTTACTGGGTATAGATGATGAAAGCGCGTATCTCAAGTTCGGATTCTTACTCGATGCATTAAAATATGGCGCCCCGCCCCATGGCGGTATTGCTTTAGGGGTGGACCGTATGGTAACGCTGTTATTACAGCTGGACGATATCCGTGAGGTCATTGCATTCCCCAAGACACAGAAGGCCACATGCCTTATGACAAACGCCCCATCGGAGGTTGATCAGCAACAGTTGAAGGAACTGGGGATACGGCTGGCATAGTTTTTTATTGGTAAATGGTTTTATATTGAGAAAGAGAAATCATGAAACGACAACTCATGTGGCTGCTTATCGGGGCCACTTTTGTAGTATTTTTAGCATCGGGCAGTTTTTACTTCTACGTGAAACGTGTCCATCGCTCCATGGCCTATTTTCAAACGGTGGGAGAACTGGTTCAACAGGGTAAACTTGACGATGCAATTACCATCCTGAAAGATACCATAAGGAAAAATCCGTATAGCGCTGAGGCCCACGCTGCCCTTGGCATGATTTACAATAAAAAAGAACTCCTCGATGACGCACTCACAGAACTCAAGACGGCTTTGAAGTTAAAGCCGGACATCGTCAATATCTATCAGGAAATGTATCTGATTTATAAAAAGAAAGGAATGGAGGAAGAGGCTAAAGGCGCCCTGGATTCATACGAAAAGCTGAAGGGAAGCAAGTAAATTTATTGTATAGTTTCTCTAAAATTGTTAATATTTATCTTGAGAAATTTAAATATCGGATAGAGCGATGCACGACTTCGTCGTGAGATCAGTCGAACAATTTTACATCTCTCTTTATGCATTAGTTGTATTAAAGTTGCCGAAGGCCTAACTTAAGGCACTGGCATTTTCATTTTACTTAAGAAGCGTATTTAATTTTTTATGCGAAAATATCTTATATTATTCATTCCAATTTTCATACTGGTAAGCACACTGCACGTACAGACACTCTTTGCCGAGAGGGAGGATGAGGCAAATAAGTACTATCTGGATGCATACAACCTCTATAAATTAGGAAAACTTGAGCAAGCCCTGGACATGCTCAAGAAGGTTGTGGAAACCAATCCAGACCATGCGGAGGCGCACTTTGGCATGGGCAGTATCTACTTCAGGCAAAACATGTTTGACGATGCCGTGAAAGAATTTTCTAAGGTTACCCGGCTTAAACCTGAATACGTTGAGGCCTATCAACGGCTCTGGCTGGCTTACAAAAAACTGGGGATGAATGATAAGGCAGAGGAAGAACTTGCCAAATACAAGAAATTGATTGAGGAGAGAATGCAGGCAATGGTGGGTGGTTCGCCTCAGGTGGCAAAACCAGTTACCCCACCGCCACAAAAGGAGGAGGTTGTAGAAAAACCACGGCCAGAAGAACGGATACGTCCCGAAAAGAGAGAAGAGCCTCCCCGAACAATCTTAGAAACAAGGCCTCCGGCAACAACGGTTCCGGAGACAAAGATGCCGGAAACCAGGCCATACGAAACAGAAACGAAGGCAGAAAGACCTGCCGTCGTAAAACCCGTAACTCCTTTGCCTGAAGAACCGAGGGTATCAACAATTACGA
>CAYJME010000091.1:0-11801 GCA_964370795.1 uncultured candidatus Brocadiaceae bacterium | reverse complement strand
CCCTTAAGGACATGGGGAAATCAGTATGTATTGTCAATGACTCGCTTATTCCTCAGATATACAAATTCATTGTTCCCGCTTCAGGCATGTATAGTTACCCCGATCACCCGAAAAATAAGGCAGAAGTAGTCATTTCGCTGGATTGCCCTACCCTTGACAGACTTGGCAAAACACAGGAAATTATCCCAAAAGAAGCAATAATCATCAACCTTGACCATCATATCTCAAATGAAAATTTTGGTCGCATCAACTGGGTTACCGAAGAGATGTGCGCTACCGGGGAAATTGTCTTTAACCTGCTCAAAGAAACGAATGTCAATATTACACCGGATATCGCTACCGCTCTATACGTGGCAATCATAACCGACACAGGACGGTTTACGCATACGAACACCTCGCCCGAAGCGCTCAGGGCAGCGGCATTCCTTATTGAACATGGGGCACGCTATCAGGAAATTACCAAACATGTGTACAATACCAATCCATATAACCTAATACAGTTAAATGCCTGTGCACTGAATACGATTAAACTCCATTCGCAGAATCGTATTTCCACCCTCTGGCTCACCCGTGAAATGTTGGAAAAGACTGGGGTCAACGCTATCGATACCCAGGAAATTGCCGAAATCCCTGTCTCAATAGATGGAGTTACTATTGGCGTATTATTTCGTGAGATGACACAACCAAACTGGGTAAAGATAAGCATGAGGAGTCGAAACGGATTTGATGTAAATTCCATTGCCAGAAAGTTCGGCGGGGGTGGCCATAAATACGCCGCAGGTTGTGAGATCCAGGGAAGCATTGCCGAAGTGCAAAAGATTATTCTGGATGAATTGGATAAGGCGCTGCCAAAAAAGTAGCAAAATACGCATTCTTACAGAGACGCAATGCATTGCGTCTCACACATAGTATCATGCTTGATAACCACACCCCATGGATGAAATAAAAAAGAAATTGGCAACGATAATACGTTCTGTTAAAACGAGCATTGAAATTGAAAAAGGATTCGGCATAGATTCCATCATCGTTTCCAAACCAAACAAGGCAAATTTATCTCTCTTAAACAGTCTGCACGAAGATAAAAAGGTTGAAACGGTAACACTGGCAAGGCCATTTGACCAACAAACCTTCACGAGTGAAAAAGAACGGAGGACTAAACTTTTGGAAGAACTACATCAGGAAGTATTGACATGCCACAAATGCCCCCTGCACAAGACACGCACCAATCTTGTCTTTGGCGTCGGTAATTCTATGGCAGACCTCATGTTTGTTGGCGAGGCCCCGGGCCGTGACGAAGACCTTCAGGGAGAACCTTTTGTTGGCCGCGCCGGTCAACTTCTCACAAAGATTATAGAGGCTATCGGTTTAAAACGGAGCGATACGTATATTGCCAATGTCCTGAAATGCCGTCCGCCAGGCAACCGCAACCCCCTTCCCGAAGAAATCGTCCTGTGCATACCTTACCTTATTAAACAAATAGAAATAATCCAGCCAAAAGTCCTTTGTGCACTCGGCACATTTGCGGCGCAGACCTTACTCAATACAAAAGAACCTGTTGGTAAGCTGCGGGGAACGTTCCACAATTATAACGGTACCCCCACCATGGTCACCTATCACCCTGCCTATCTCTTAAGAAATCCTCCAGACAAGATCAAGGTCTGGGAAGATATGAAGAAGGTGCGTGACCTCTTAAACGAATTAACCGGCAAAAATTCAAGTTCATAAAAGGCTCTTGAATTAGCCAATAGACGCCGTTAAAATTACACAACAACTTGCTATCGAAGAACTGTAGTGGCAAGGCGCGGCTTGCCACTGCGCTGTTATAAGAAGTTGCTGAAGGCATAATGTAAAGTATAGGAATTTCAAAGCTGTGGTTGTAGTGCGACGAGCCTCGTCGCACTACATATTAAAAGTTGCCGTAAGGTCTAATATAATTACCTGGCGCAGCTACGCCGCAACCAAATCCCCTGATCAAAGGGAAACAACCCCCTAATTCCCCCTTTTCTAAGGGGGATTTCAGAGTGTCCCCCTTAAAAAAGGGGGTGAAGGGGGTTGTGAAAAACTTACAAAAAAAAGAAGTTTTTACAGAGTAAACCCACATGAGCCAAAGGCTCACAAAAGAGTATGAAAATTTGCATTTTCGTGCCAATACTATAAATAACAGAACAGGAAATACCCCTATGCCAGTATATGAATTTCAATGTAACCAATGCAATACAAAGTTCGACGAGTACTTCCGAAGCTCGAAAGAAAGGAAAAAATTATTTTGTCCATCTTGTCAGGGCGATTCTATCCATAAGGTATTTTCCGTATTTGGGATGTCAACAGGGAACAGTAGCGATAGCTCTTCCGGTAATAGTTCCGGTGGTTGTGGCACTTGTACCGCCCCTACCTGCTCCGGATGCAGATAATTTATTGATACCTGAATATTTTCATATAAATGGGAATTTACTATGATAAATAATATCTGGGCGCCATGGCGTGTCACTTACATACAAGACCCTTCAAAAGAAGAAGGTTGTTTTCTCTGTAACGCCGTTCAGAATAATATGGATGAAAAACACCTTGTTATTCACCGGGCAAAAGAGTGCTTTTGCATCCTGAACAAATACCCTTATAACAGCGGGCATATTATGATTGCGCCCAATAAACACAAGGCCGACATTTCCGACCTTACCGATCAGGAAATGCTCGAAATCATGCAAGTTACCAGAGATATGAAGGAATATCTCGTGAAGATGATGAAACCCGAGGGCTTTAATCTCGGCGTAAATCTGGGGAAATCAGCCGGAGCCGGGCTCATCGGCCATTTTCACTTTCACATCGTACCCCGGTGGAATGGCGACACAAACTTCATGCCTGTCATCTCAGACATAAAGGTTATTCCCCAATCCCTGGAAGACCTTTACCGTGAATTCAAAAAACATCTACATAATATATGAATTCCAAATTCATAAAAAAACCAGAAACCACAGATTTCACAGATGGCACAGATGACAAACAAGATGCTTCACCCTGTATTAAATTTCTCATAAAAAATCGGTGGTTGCCTTTATGCTGACACGAAAAGAAATTGAGTTACGGGAAGACAGGGAACTCGCTCCGTATGCCATGAAGAGCCAGAACTCAAAGGGAAGAAAATATCCCGAAGCAGAACACCTGTACAGGAGCGTCTATCAGCGGGACAGAGACCGCATTATCCACTCCACTGCTTTCAGGCGGCTTGAATACAAAACCCAGGTTTTTGTGAATCACGAAGGGGATTACTACCGAACACGACTCACGCACACGATGGAAGTATCGCAAATAGCCCGCAGTATAGCACGGGTATTAAACCTGAACGAAGACCTTGCTGAGGCAATAGCGCTTGCGCACGATTTAGGACATACACCCTTTGGCCATTCCGGCGAAGACGCCCTCAAAAAGCTTATGAAAGATTATGGCGGCTTTGAGCACAATCTTCACGGACTGCGCGTTGTCGATATCCTGGAAAAAAAATACCCAGAATTCCCGGGATTAAATCTGTCGTGGGAATTAAAAGAGTCCATCGTAAAACATACATCGCCTTATAACACTCACACCTCACAGGAATATAACGATACGAAACAGCCCCTCCTGGAAGCACAAATCGTAGACAAGGCGGATTCCATTGCGTATGACAATCACGACCTCGACGATAGTTTAAAGGCGGGTATTATAATTGACAGTGATTTGCAATCCGTTGAATTATGGCAGGAAACGCAGAAAATAGTAAAGCGAAAGTATGCAACGCTTGAACACAACATACTCATTGCACAGACAATAAAAACCTTAATTGATGTCGAGGTCACCGATCTTATCGAAACTACGATGTCCAGAATTCAACGGGAAGGTATAAAAACCGTCGATGACGTGAGAAATTATCCTAACCCGCTTATATCTTTTTCTCCTGTGCTGTCTGAGCAAAAAAAGAAATTGCAGTCTTTTCTCTTTAAAAATGTCTACCAGCATTATCGTGTAGCCAGAATGGCCGATAAGGCAAAGCGCTTTGTCGAAGAACTCTTTATGGCGTTTGTCAAAAACCCAAAACAGCTTCCCATGGAACACCAGAAATGGGTAGAAGAAACGGGACTGTATCAGGGGGTTTGTGATTACATTGCCGGCATGACCGACCGCTTTGCACAGGATGAATACAAAAAATTGTTTTATCCTTATGAGAGGGTTTAATACGTGAAGGTATCAGCCATTTTAGTCGGGGCGGGACTTGGTTTACGTATGGGTGGTCCTGTTAAAAAACCATTTTTACAAATACAGGGCAAGCCCATTTTTCTTCGTACCATCGAACGGTTTTCGCAAATCGACCTGGTGAGCGAAATTATCTTTGTCGTCGGTGAAGCTGAGATAAAATCGCTACGAGAGCAATGGCAGACCACACTCGACAATTATAGGGTAAAGAAGATCGTGGCCGGGGGCAAAAAACGACAGGACAGCGTTTATAACGGAATTTGCCAGACTGACCCAGATACCGACATCATACTTATCCACGATGTCGTTCGACCCCTGGTAAGAAAAGAGCATATCGAGGCAGTCATACATAAGGTAGAAGAATCCCATGCGGCGATCCTTGCCGCTCCCATGAAGGCCACGGTCAAAGAGGCTGGAAAGGATATGTTCATTCAACGAACCATCCCCAGAAGCAGTCTCTGGATGGCTCAAACGCCACAGGGATTCAAAAGAGATCTAATTGTAAAGGTATTTGAACAATTTAAAAACACCGACCGGGAATTTACCGACGATGCCGAGATGGCAGAAAAGGCCGGTTATCCTGTTTGCATTGTGCCGGGTACAGACGAAAATATTAAAATTACGACACCCGAAGATATTCGCCTTGCAGAGGCCTTGCTTTTACCATAAATTAATGAGGCATTTGGCAACTTTTTTCTCAATCACACGTAGGGCGAGGCTTTAGCCTTGCCACGTGCAACCCTAAAGGGTTGCCCTACAACAAACATTGAAATTTCTAAACATTAAACCATGAAAAAAATCATACGAGCGTTCATCATTTTTTCTTGCGTGTACATCTCTGCATGTACTTCAACCAATAACAATACATATCAGGATGTCAAAACCGTTGCACCACAAAATCAATATGCTACCGACATATTAGTCCAGGAATTCGGGAATACAACCAGGGCATTGCAAGTATTAGAAAAGGCGTCTCACTGCCTTGATGAGGGTATGCCTGTTCCCAAAGAGACGTTCATCAAAATAATAGAGGTTGTCGGTGAACTTAACGACAAGTGCCACCAGGAAAAGGAAGACAAAATATTATTCCCCATGTTAAAAGATAAAGCAGATAACAACAAGAAACACTTTTTGGGAAGGCTACTCATGGAACATGTCTCCTCACGTGACATGATAAGAGACTTAACGGCATCGCTCGAGAATTTCATTCAGGGCAAAAAGGCAAAAAAGAAGATTACGAAAATTGCTTATTCATACGTCAAACATACGAAAAAGCATTTACAAACCGAGGAAAAGGTTCTTTTTCCCTGGATAAATAAAGTGCTAACGAGTGATGAACAAAAAATATTGATAAATAAATTTGAATCCATTGAACAGAAAAAAATCCATGATGGCATCCACGAAAAGTATTTAACCATGCTGGATGAGCTTGAAAAACAATTAGAACTCTGCCCCTGATTTTCAGTAACTATTTGGTCAAGTGAAACTGCCAGGCATTGAGAGGATGGTAAGGTATTGTCATTGCGAGGACAACAGTCCGAAGCAATCTCACATTGGTAAAATACCTTTTCCTTATGGGAAACGTGTTAACTATCAGAGAAAGATTGCTTCACTCGTGTTTATCACCGGCATATTTCAAAGGATTACCATATTATCCCGATGAATAACCTCATCATACAATTTATAGCCCAGCATCTTAGCGATATGGGATGTACTTTGCCCTTTAATTTTTTCTATCTCTTCAGAGGAATAATTCGTTAAACCCCGCGCGAAAATTGTATCATCTCCTTTTTTACAAATAGAAACCGTATCGCCCTTGTCAAAAGCACCCTCTACCAAAACAATACCCGAAGCAAGCAGGCTCTTCCCCTTCTCTGTCAATGCCTTTGCGGCGCCATCGTCAACATAAACCTTTCCCCTGGGCTTGATTGAATAACCTATCCATCGTTTACGACTCGCCAGTTTTTCTGTCCTGGGGAGAAAGAGTGTCCCAACATTTTCGCATTGCACAACCTTTTTCAATATCCCATCTGTCCTTCCATTCGCAATAATCACTGCCTCGCCTGCGTTCATCACCATAGACACCGCATCAAGCTTCGTCTGCATTCCGCCAACGCCCCTCTGGGTCTTTACATTAAATGCCAACTCCTTCACATCAGACACATTTTCAACAACCGGAATAACGTTGACCTTGCCCTTTGCCGTGGGAAGTTTATCATACAACCCATCCACAGAAGAAAGGATTATCAATAACTCCGCATCCAGGAGATTTGTCACCATTGCCGAAAGCGCATCGTTATCTCCAAACTTAATTTCATCCACGGAAATCGTATCGTTTTCGTTTACTACGGGAATGGCCTTAAGTTGAAAGAGCGTATGGATCGTATTGCAGGTATTTAAGTACCTCTGCCGGTCTTCAAAATCTTCGCGGGTAAGGAGAATCTGTGCTGCATGATAGCCGTGCAATTTAAAACACTCATCATACATGCTGATCAACTTGCTCTGACCAATTGCAGCCACCGCTTGTAACGCAGGTAATGTCGTTGGTCTCTTTTCGATACCGAGTTCTCCCATCCCGGAACCAATCGCACCGGAACTCACCACAACCATGTCGTATCCCATCTTCTTTAATCCAACAACCTGTCCTGCCAGGTTCTTTATTTGTTCTTTATCCAGATACCCTTCATTCGTAGTCAGAACACCCGTTCCTATTTTGATAACGATCTTCTTTACCTTTGATATAATTTGACTCCGTAAATCATCCTTTATTTTCATACACCTACACCTATCAATCTAATCCACCATAGTCCTTCTTAACAAAGGGGAATGCAGGGGGTTGTTTCTCTTCCCGTAATCTGCTTAATTAAAACAAATATACTATCTGATTAACTTAATAATAAACTCCGTAAAAGTCAAAAATATTGTAACAAACATAACTTTTTCTGTTTTATAACTATTGAATTAAGAAAATGTTTTGCCTTTTCAGTGCTAAAAATATTATTACATTACATATTAGGTAAAAGCCCAAAGGGCTTACATAAGATAGCTCAGGGCAACGCCCTGGGTATAATGATAAAATACCTTTAAGCTCTGAAAGAGCGTAATAAAAAAGGACAATAAGATACCAAAACCCCGGCCATATTATGTGCGACCACGTTCGGGTTTTATCATTTTTTATGTCACCCTTTCAGGGTTTGCTCTTATGTTGTTTTTTTACCCAGGGCGTTGCCCTGCGCTATCTTAATTTTGCCCCTTTAGGGCGTATAGTATATAAAAGAATTGATAGCATGATAAATCCATGCGTACAATTTTTATCGTGAGATCTATAGGCACGTTTTAATCATGCCAACCAGAAACCCGTCTGCCTGTGCGGGACACGCAGACAGGCATTAAAAAAATGAAGATTCCTATTCAATCAAGCTAAGAAGCAGGCTGTTTCAAAGCCTTGTTTTGTTTGCTGCTCGTTCCCACGCTCTGCGGGAAACGATGTGTGAGACGCTCAGCGTCTCAATATTTATGTAAATCAAATTTATTACCAACACTATAACACTTGCGTTCTTATATCACGTGTGTTAAACTTTTTTTATTTCTTCTTGTTATCGTGTAATTTTCAGGCATTTTTAATTGGAATATACTATGCAATATATAAAATCATACCATGTAAAAGCCTTTACATCAGCCTTATGTATTTCACTCTTCATCGGATTTGTCTTAACACACATTTGCTACGCCAAAACGGCCAGGGAGATCGATGCGAGCGTGGATGCATCGCTGGATCGCTTTCGGAAGGAAGTAAAGGGCGCCGAAGAATTTCTTAAGGCCGCAAAGGGCGTACTGGTAATTCCCGGCGTCATTAAGGGCGGCTTTATCATTGGCGGCGAGTATGGCGAGGGCGCGATGAGAATCAATAACAAGACCGTTGATTATTACAACACTGCATCAGGCTCGTACGGCTTTCAAATCGGGGGACAGAAGAAGGATGTAATCCTTGTGTTCATGCAAGACGAGGCGCTCAAGAAGTTCCGTGAAAGCTCAGGCTGGAAGGCGGGAGTCGACGGGTCGGTAGTATTGGTCAATCTCGGCGCAGAAGCCTCCCTTGACACAACAAAAATCAAGGAACCTATAGTTGGATTCGTTTTTGACCAGAAGGGATTGATGTACAACCTGACATTGGAAGGGTCTAAGTTTACAAAACTTGAAAAGTAGAAAAGGAAGTTAAATAGCGCCTATGTGTAAGTTTATAATCTATGGATTGGTATTGCTATTTATATCCTTTACGGTAAAAGAATCCACAAGCATCGCAGAAAATATCCCTGAACATGGGAAGGTTATGTTAGTTAGCTTAAAGATGGAAAATAACAAACATAACATAAAAAAAATTACCATTCAACCTGGCCAATATCCGCTTACCAGAAGGTTTGTGAAAGAAGAGCAGGAGAATAACCCACAGTTGACGGTGATCGATCAACAAAACAATATCCTTTATAAAACCGCATTTAATTATCCAAAGGTACAAACGGTTCCCCCACTGCCGCCGGGAACATCTAAGGACAAAACACCTTCAGTAATCCCCATTGAAGATCCAGAGGCAACATTGATCATTCCTTATTTTACCCAGGCAGATTTAGTATTGATCGTCAATCCGGGGGAATCAGCGCCTTCAGCAATAGGATTCGTTCAGGATGCCGAGTTTATGACGAACAAGGAAGACTACTCTGCATTTGAACTGAAACCATCGGAGCCCGGCAAGTTTCACATCCTTATCATGGCAAGTGATTATAATGCCAATGAGATGAATAAATTCCGCACACAGGCTAATAAAATAAAAAAAATCGTACTTAATACGAATCCTTTTAAGAAATACGCGAAAAAGATAAAAGTTCACATCTATGAAAACCAGAAGGATCTTGGATGTTTTACCGGATGCTATAACATTGACAGACTTACTTGCTGCAATCAGTCCAAAGTCATATCGGCTGCCGCCAAATCCGGCTTTAACGTCGATGAAATTATTATTGTCCACAACACCGATACCTATTCGGGCGGTGGGTATCGTGAAAACCCTGGCACCTACAAAAACAACAGTAATTCTTCATATTGTGTCGTTTATAATGGTTATTATTCGCCCGTGATGGCGCTCCATGAGTTTGGGCACTGCTTTGGAAATCTTTGCGACGAATATTCTTACGGAAGCGAGGGTTATACCTATTACAATTGTGTAAACTGCAGGAAAGGTTGCAATGATTATCCTCAATCAAGCAAATGTCAGATAGGGTGTGACGCGAAACCAGGTTACTATAGACCTGATAATAGCGTCATGTATAGTTTGGGTTATTCATTTTATAATAAGGCAAGTATAAACGCCCCTTATCCACCGGACGGATTAAAGAAAAGGCTCCAATACTTCATTTCAAAATAGTTTCACCTAATCGTTTAAATGTGGTTGGTATTTTTATGCTTTTTTGAATTTGTTTTATAAGCTTACCCAAAATATTTTTGTTTCGTAATTCATTAAAGGGACGCAATCCTGTTGCCCCCTTCTTCTTCGGCACGACTGAGCGCCTTATTTGCACATTTTATTAAAGTTTCCTGGTCTATTGCCTGTTCGGGAAAAGTGGCAACACCGATACTCACGGTGACATTCAATGGTTGTCCTGTTTCAATAACGTCAAAGTCGGCCGACTCGATAATTCTGCGAAGATCATCCGCCTTGACCAATGCCCTGGTCTTAAACATTGCCGGTATTATTATGGCAAATGCTTCATTTCCGTATCGTGCAATAATTCCTGCATCTCTCAACCAATCACCCAAAATTCTTGCGGTGAGTTGCAATACACGGTCGCCAACGCTTGAACTGTACGTATTAGTTAGCTTTTTGAAATTGTCCACGTTTAAAATAAGAAGGCACAGATTCTCATTACGCCTCTTTGCCAGCGACAATTGCTTGCTCAATATCTCATTAAAGAATCTATGGTTATACACCCCGGTAAGTTCGTCCGTTACGTTTGTGTGCTTGGCAATGTCCAAAAGCTCCAGCCTGTGAAGCGCAAGCGCCGTCAACCCTACATAATTTGCCATCAATCTCCGTATCTTATCATCCTTCCAGGAATCCATGTCTTTCTTAAACAACATTACCATACCAAACGTTATACCGCCTGCTATCAAAGGAAAACATATATATCCACCCTGTTCGATTTTATAACGAATACATTCACAGGGAGAGTTCTCGTGGATATCATTCACGACATGAATCTGACCGGTCTTTAATGCAATACACATTGCAGGGTCTAACATTGCTTCATTCTTTATAATATCTTGCATGGGTAAATGTGGTTCTGTAAAAGGCACATAGAGCATATTTCGTTCTCTATCAAGCATAATTACAGCAATAATATCGGGAATAAAATGTACTCGTAAAGCCGAGGCTATGTGTTTAAATAATTCTTCATCCTGTACTGCTTCGTTTGTTATGGTTGAAAAGGACATGAGGTCTTCAAGTTCCTGAATGTGCTTGTTTCTTTCTTCTTCCGCCTTTTTACGCTCTGTTATATCTTCCTTAACACCGATAAAATGGGTAATAACACCCTTCGAATTTCTTACGGGTGAAATAGACGCAAATTCCCAGTAGATGTCGCCATTTTTCTTTTTGTTACACATCTCCCCCCGCCATTCTCCACCAGATGTAATTGTCTCCCACAACTTTCTATACGTTTCTGATGGTATATTATCGGGTTTTAAAAAACGTGGATTCTTCCCCATAACTTCTTCTGATGTATAACCCGTTAACTGGGTAAATTTCGGATTCACATATTCGATATTACCCTTAACATCCGTTATCATCACCGTAACTGGACTTTGTTCGATGGCGTGAGATAATTTGCGAAGTTCATCCTCCATCTTCTTGCGTTCTGTTATGTCTTCTTTTACCGCAATGTAATGAGTAATAACGCCTTTTGAATTTCTCACTGGCGATATAGAAGCATACTCCCAGTAGAGTTCCCCATTCTTCTTTTTATTGCAAAACTCTCCATGCCACTCACCACCTGAAGAAATTATTTCCCATAAATTACGGTATCTCTCTGAAGGAATGTTGTCTGGTTTTAAAAATCGTGGATTCTTTCCCCTCACCTCCTCAGGTGTGTATCCCGTTAATTGGGTAAATTTTGGATTCACGTATTCAATATTACCGTTTGCATCTGTTATCATCACCGTGCTTGGACTCTGTTCAATAGCCCTCCACAACTTGCGAAGCTCTTCTTCTATCACGAAATCACTCTTTGACATATTTTGCCCTTAACATTTTAATTGTTCGCTGGGTACCATCCAAACTTTAAAATAAAATTACTAAAATTGCAAATGCCGTATGAAATAGTAGCAGATACGTTATTTATTTGCATTTGAATTTTTGTAACAGTTTAGTTTTTGAAAAACCAGTTACTCTGTGGATGGAAGTTTTCCTCCAGCTTCTTTGGAGCCGACTGTTTGTAGCATTGAATACGATTAATGTATTGAGTTCCGTAGGGCGGAATATGTCAATGAAAATTAGACACTTTTAAAAATAATTTAGACTCTAATCA
>CAYJME010000090.1:0-11870 GCA_964370795.1 uncultured candidatus Brocadiaceae bacterium | reverse complement strand
CTCCTTGCGAAGGAGGGGAAAGAGGGGTGGTTATCTTTGGTTGCGGCTATGCTGCACTATAGATTTACCTGATAAACTTCTTCGATATGGTCCAACTGGTTAATTTCATTGAGGCAGTCCTGCGATACGGGAGTATCAATGTTAAGTATTGTTATTGCATTGCCACCGACCTCTTTCCTGCCGAACGTCATGTGTGCAATGTTGATTTTTTTACGTCCGAGTAAGGAACCAATATCACCAATCAGGCCCGGCTTGTCTTTGCCGAAAAGCACGAGCATGCCTTTGTCTAGTATCGCCTCAACTCCATAGCCATTAAGAGCAACAAGTCTCGGCTCATTCTTGCCAAATACCGTTCCCGATAGAGCTGTTTCACCTTTTGATGTTGTTATCTTTGCTGAGATAAGACTCGTAAAATCGCTGCCACAACTACTCGTGGTGACGTTAATCTTAATGCCCCTTTCTGACAGTAAGAGCGGGGCGCTGACGATATTGACGCCATTTTCAAGCGCCGGCTTAAGCAATCCAACGATAAGGCTGTCGGTAACAAGGCGCATATTCTTTTTGCAAAGTTCTCCGGTGTAAGTAATGTCCACTGTCTGAAAACCGCCATGTGCAATTTGCATAAGCATGGAACCCATCTTTTCGGCAAGGGTAATATAGGGTTTCAAACTGGCATACTCTTCGGGGTTATATGGTGGGAGATTAACGGCATTTCTATACCCTTTTCCCGTAAGCGCATCTGCCATTTGCTCGGCCGCTTCCAGAGCAACGGCATATTGCGCTTCTTCTGTTGAAGCCCCTAAATGGGGTGTTGTGATAACCTGGTCCAATTCCAGCAGCTTATTGCCTACCGGCGGTTCCACGTCAAACACATCAAGCGCGGCCCCAGCTACCTGGCCGGCTTTTACGGCATTATACAGGTCTTCTTCCGAGATAATACCGCCCCGTGCGCAGTTGATAATACGAACCCCTTTTTTCATGATGGCAAATTCTTTTTTCGTTATAAGGTTCTTCGTCTCATTGTTAAAGGGGACATGGACGGTGATATAGTCCGATTGCGTGAATAATTCGTTCAGGTCTTTTGCAATATGAATCCCATATTGAGAGGTAATGTCCGGTGAAACAAAGGGGTCGTAACCAATCACCTTCATTTCTAATCCCAGTGCGCGCTTTGCAACTTGCCGTCCAACTCTTCCAAGCCCGATAATGCCAATAGTTTTTCCGGCGACCTGGATGCCGGTAAAAAGTTTTCGTTCCCATTTGCCAGCCTTTACCGAAGCGCAGGCCTGAGGAATAAAACGTGATAAGGCAAAAAGTAACGCCACAGACTGTTCTGCGGTTGAAGTAATATTTCCTTCGGGTGTGTTCATGACCACAATGCCCCTCTTCGTGGCGGCGGATACATCCACATTATCAACGCCAACGCCGGCACGGCAAACAGCCTTAAGCCGGGTAACATTTTCTAACAAAGCGGCCGTGATCTTTGTGCCGCTCCGCAATATTATTCCATCACAGGTATTGATAATTGTTTTTAATTCATCGGCCTTTATACCGGGTTTTTTTAAAACCTCAAGACCGGCCTTTTTAAGAATATCAATACATATATCGGGAAGTTCGTCTGCAATTAGAACTAACATATCATCCTCTTTCGATTATTTACTATAAATAATTGCCCAATGGAGAAACAGAAACTGATTATAATAAAAGAGCCAGAATTATGCCAAAAAAATAAAAACAACATTATAATAGATTTGTAGAGTAAAATCAATTTAATTTAAACAGCACCAATCCGCTCTTCGAAGAGGAATATAAATATTTGCGCTCCGTGAAATTATTTGTTAAACTAGCAGCAATTTAAAATAGACACTCTTCCTTCGTTCGGAGTAAATGCATGAAAAAGATACTCTCGGTATTCCTGGGCACGTTTTTCCTGTTTATCCTTTTGGGTGCAAAAGGATCGGACGATAAAGCTGATTCTCAGGATGTTTTAAAGGAGTTGGACGATTTTCAGAGATCCCTTTCAAGCTGGATGAAGAATTTGGACACCATGGGAAATCAAGTCTTAACGCTTCAAAAAAGCGTTGGTGAAAGTTTAACCCCTTTAAAAGATTTTGATAGGTCAATGAAAAGCATCGAAGAAAAGCTCAATACGATGGCTTTAAAGGTGGAAGTCATGGAGAAGACGGCATCCATCGCCGAAGTAAAGAATATGCTGGAATCTTTCGGGAAAACGTTTGATGTCTTTAAAAAATTATTGTCAGACTTAACAAAGCGTGTCGAGGACCAGGAAATAAAAGCAGCGGTGCTCGAGAAGAGATACCAGGAGGCGCAGAGACCTCTGGAACCTATTAAAAAGGCGATTGATGACCTCGGTAAGCTGGTGAACGACAAGCTCGGCGAGCAGGAAAAAAAGTTTTCGACAATAGAGGATATGGTAAAGACGCGCCTTGCATCGTCAGATACCGCTATCAAAAGTTTTGAAGGACAAATCAAGACACTTTCCGATATGGATTCAAGAATGAAAAGGTTAGAAAAAGGTGGCGTCGGCAGCATGAGTCCGGGCACGGCAACCGTTACGGCAGAGGCGACTCCATCCCCCAGGATACAGGCAACGTCCGGTACAGAAACCGCAAAAGCTGCGGTGGGAACGGAGACGGTTGCTGCGGTAAAGGAAAAGGTTACAACACCCGAAGATGAAGGATATAAGGATATTGGCGACGGGTTTTATATACGAAATGTAAATCTTTATCACTTTGGGTCGTCATCACAAATAAAAGGAGATATAAAGAACTATTCGGAAAAGGATTGGAGCATCGCCACTTTTGTGATTCGAGTGTATAATGCATCAAATTTTCAGTTATTTACACAGGATTTTTCTATTAAAACATTTAAGAAGGGCGAGGTGCGAACCTTTAATGAGATTATTTCCGGGTATTCCCCATTAGACATTGCCAGGTACGAAGTCGAACCAAAGAGGAGATATTAATATTGATGCGGTATTTAAAATATTTCATTTTTGTTTTATTAGTAAGCTTGCAATCAGTTGAAGCGTCCTCCGCTGATCCAGCGCCACCTGCCGTAGATGCAAATCCGGGCATGGTGTTAATTCCTGCCGGAGAATTTATTATGGGCGATAATACGAGATATAATTGGTCATTTATGCTGGCCTATAATATCTATGACGGACCGGAACACACCGTTTATTTAGATGCTTATTATATAGATAAATATGAGGTAACCAACGAGCAGTACAAAAAATTTTTAGAGGAAACAGGGCATCGGATACCTCGTTGTTGGAATGATTCAAGGTTTAATCGTCTCAATCAACCGATTGTTGGGATTACATGGGATGATGCTGTTGAATATGCAACGTGGGCAGGAAAGAGGTTGCCTACTGAAGCTGAATGGGAAAAGGCTGCGCGCGGAACGGACAAACGTTTGTGGCCATGGGGGAATAAATTCGATAAAACTAAATGTAATGTATGGGAATCACAAGAAGCCGGACAAAGAGATACAAAACCAGTTGGGTCATTTGAAAATGGTAAGAGTCCCTATGGTTGTTATGATATGGCGGGAAATGTCTGGGAGTGGTGCGCCGACTACTATGACCAGAATTACTATTTACTTTCCCCATCAAAAAATCCTACAGGTCCTGATACCGGAACCCAACGTATCATCAGAGGCGGGGGGTTTCTTTATTTTGGGCATTACACACGATGCACCGCACGATATCGTGTGCCTTGGTACGCACAAAGTCCCCAGATTGGATTTCGGTGTGTAAAAACTGCTGAGAAATAATAATTAAATTCTATTTTACTAGCTGATTTTTTCGAAATGCACCGATTCTTTTTCCCCTTCTTTTGATAAATATTCTAAGTACAAATCTACCCTCAACGTAGGATATTTTTCAATTAAAAATGCCCTTGCTTTTCTTAAATCTGTAGTAAGCGTTTCCCTTTCTGATAAATCTGACCCAAAGGAAGCCGAACCCCCATACCCGCCACAATCTTTATGACTGATAACAACTACATGTTTTATAAGATGCAGTTTTACCGATAGGGCAAATTTACTAAACACCAATTCCTGTGTCTCAGGATTTACGAGATTAAGGATACTGCCGGGAATAGAAATATGGTCATAATTGTCCATCAACTTCAATGTGTTGTTTATATAATCCTGATTTGCAAGGGTAAAACGATAATCAATACACGTTATAACCAATGTATCACAGTCTGGCCGTATTGCATCTGTATCTACATTGACAACAATTTGTTGATTATCAACAAGAATGTCTGGTGAAGGTTCCCTGGATGTACAACCAGCAAAAAGAATCAATGAGATTCCTATGAAAGGCACTATTTTATTTTTTTTATTCATTTACCGTGGCTCGCAATCGCAATTTAATGATTATAGAATTTGTTTAAAATTATATATGCGCTGATGGTCTTTATACAAAACAGTACTATAATATAAATAAACTTTTAAATGAGAAAATTTCAAACCCAATAAGAATCGAGCCTTTTTCAAATCCTTACTGATGGTATTATATTCGTCAGCAGCATCATTAAAGCTTGTAGAGCCGCCATATCCTATGGTACAGTCCTGATGTCCGAGTATGATTAAACGTTTCACGTGATGCAATCGTACGGAAATACCAAACTTGTTTAACACGAGGTCTCTTGTTTTTGAATCTAAAAGATTTTTTATAGAACCCGGTATAGAGATATAATCGTAATTTCCCTTTAACCCCAGTCGTTCATTAACAAATTCTTGCGTAGCGGATGTAAAACGGAAGTCGACGCAGGTAATAACCAAGGCATCACACCAGTGGGGTTTTTCCTCAAAGAATTTTGAATACTTTGGTGCTAAAGCTTGTTTAGCGTTTGAAGGCACATCCGTTGCCAGAGAAACATTAATTGTAATTCTTAATACAAGAAGAGATACAATTAAAAAAAAAGCGCTGGCTCTAAAAGTGTTATGAACACACATTTTATTAATCATATTTCCTTCCCAATATTTAAATGAATAAAATTATTCAGTTATGCTAATATCTCTGTATCAGCGCAAATATTATTCCGTTAAGAAATTAATACTCAAGTGCTTTATTTAAGAGAAGATATGAATTTATTCAGAACTTACAAACTAACGGTATGGGCACAATTGGTTTATTTAAACCAACTGTGCCTTATGAAAGGACTAAATTTTTTATTGAGATACTACCTAGGTCTTGATGTATCGGTACCTTTTGGTTGGTTTAGTATCTCTTGTACTTGTATAAATGTTTTTGAGTCCACCCTCAATCTTCCCTTTGTATCAAAAACTCCAAGACGTGTTGCCATATCGTCGACATCGAGAAGATTCATATCGAGGCTGGAAATATTTATATCTGCAAGATTCATATTGCGTGCTGCTTCCATAGCGACGAGGATGTCTCCACCCATTCCAGCCAATGCCTCTCTCCTTAATCGCTCTCCCTCTGCCTGGGATTGTCTGATTAATAAATTACCTTCCGCAATTCGCTGCTTCTTGTAAAGATCTGCTTCTGCCTTTTTCTGAATCAGATATTTATCGGCTTCTGCAAGAAGCTCTATTGTCCTTTTCGTGGTCTCAGCATCTAAAACAGTAATAGTTCTTTCTTTGTCACCACCAATTTTCTGTGCGACAGCTTCTGTATCCGCATCGATTGTTTGAGTGATACCACGTTGTTCAGCGGCAAGGGCCTTTGATTTATTCAAAACATTATCAAGTTCTGCTAATTTAATGTTTTTGATTTTTCTGTCAAGCTGAGGGTCAAATCTTAATTCCAATATCAGGACATCAATGACATTTACATGCCGGTAAGCTAACCTCTCGGTTAGTTGTATTTTAAACTCTTCCGCCCTCTTTCTCTTTTCGTCCGGATTATACAAGTCACGCTCGACCATTCTACCGAGCACACTTCGGGCAATGTCACGTGTTTCATTTTCTACGATAATTTTATACCTGTCGCCGACGCCGATGTCCTGACGTAACTTCCATGCATCACCCTTCTTGATTTGATACTTCACAATTAAATCGGCTGATACATCATAGTCATCGGCAGTTCTGATGGCAGCTTCTTTACGTTCGTCATGTCCCAGGTGGGAAGGATCTTTTGCTAGTTCGAGAGTTTGAACCGTAGTATCATAAAGATCCCATTGGTCAATTGCAGAAATAGCCCTGTGCCAGCCAGGACCGTAATCCTTTTGTACAATACCACGGGTTACGCCCCATATGCGTGTCCTTACGCCTACCTGATCAACACTGACTTTTATGACAAAGAATTTTATACCAATAATAAAAATGGCTGCAAATACAAATATCCCTATGGGTATAATATATTTTGTTGTTAATTTTCCTATATGCATTTTCACCTCATTTATCGAATTCTTTACCTATCTCTTATGGCGATTTGTCAGGGCCTGGCTTTAAAGGACTGACCAAAACAGCATCCGGCGGCTCCGGGAACATATAATCAATCTTTGGAGCATCCTCAATATACTTAAACCTCTGGATGCTTTGTGGCGTTTCTATACCTTGCCTGATGATCGGCGTGCTTCTGACTATTGCCTGCTTCAGGCGTTTTGCATACTCGAGTCTTACCATGTTACGTCCGCCTTCACCTTCGAGCGCTCTTCTTAAAAGCAGGACACCTTCGGCTTCAGTCTTAACGGTGGCAAGTACTGCTTCTGATTCCTTGGCAAGTCTTTCAAATTCAGCATCGGCCTCGAATCTTAGACGTATGAGATATGCCTCGGCGTCTTGTTTTTTTGCTTCAGCGCTACCTCTGGCATCCATGATACGCTTGTCGCATTCACCCTTAAACCGCGCCACTTCAACCTCCATTTTTTTGGTTTCTTCTACGACTACTTTACGCTGATTTTCCCTGGCGGCCGCGGCCCTGGTCTTCTGTTCTTCGACTTCCTTGTCTGCCAACCTGCGCTCCTGGATTTTTTCTGCGTATTCCCTGTAATAACGGTAATCTGTCAGGTTTATGGACGAAACATAAAAACCATGAGGGTCTAACATCTTGTTTATTTCTTCGCGCGCCTTCTGTGCTTTAATATCACGCTGCGAGGCAATGGGAAATGAGTCGAGCGTTAATTCTCCATAGCAGTAATAACAAATTGTCCGCGCATAATCATAAAGCCATTTTGTTTTGTAAATATCGCCGACGCCGGAATTTTGAATGATATGTGTGGCAAAATCCGGCTTTAGCATGTATTGTATCTGAATATCTAATACTACGTCACCGCCATCGATGGACTTTACGACAAGCGGAGTACCTTGTGGATGTTTATCGTCGATCTCTGCCGACGTCATCTTCAAAACCTGCTCACGCTTGTCCAATATATATATATCTTGTATGAAGGGATAATAGAGCACAGCCCCGGCACGATTGATGAGTTTTATACCGCCTGTTAAATTATTAACAACTACAGCCACCTCATCTGCGGCAATTTCCTTCCAGCTTAGCTCTTTGCCGCCGTAAATTCCCCCGAGTATTATTGATACAACAATTACACCAACAATAATTTTGCGATAAATATGGAAAGTGTGCAATTTAGGCTTAAAGTTTTTGTCCATAGTTATTCTTTTCTGGTCAACGTTTTAGGAACGAATTAATACATAATCAACGAATAATTGGAAATTATTATAAAAGTCTGTCTCTGTAAGGTCAATAAAAAATTAAAAAACAAAAAAAACACATAGGATTGGTATTTATAAATAATTTATAAATATTAATCTTTATGGTAATTTTTCCAATGAGGTGTTTTTTTGTTTGAATATGAGGGGAGTACAAATTGCAAGATGCGTTTCGTGGGTGAAATAGGGGCTGAGTTATTTTACTGGATATTGTTTTGTGTCTGAGAGGGCATAATTCGTCATAAAGGCTTTGTATTTAAATGTTAATGTAAAATTAAAAACTGATTGATTTTTAGGAATAAAATTTGTTATCTTCCTATTCTGATAGATTGTTTTGCAGTATTTGCGAATACTTTTTAGAAGTAATCGGTAACATAACCTTATCATTTAAAAAGAACCGTTCGTGCAATTATTTGACGGTAGTTTTGATTATGGTCGCTTTATGCAAGAGCGGATAGAAAAATTTTCTTGAAACTTTTTGTTTTTCATTTATAATGTGTCGGCAAAATCTTTTCAATAAGATTTAACTTGAGAAGATCCAAAGTCAAGGAGGAGGAGAAAGGAGGTTGCAAACACTGAATTTTAGTAGTGTTGTATTTTTTTTTAATTTAAGTTTGGGTCCTAATTTGTCCTAAATTAATGGGAGGAAAAAAAATGGAGAAAAGATTGTGGAAGACGTGTATGGGCGGTATAGCTACCGCAGTCTTCTGCGTTGCGACTTGCGCTCAGTCATTTGGTGCAGAAGCCAAGTCTGTTGACGATATGGAGAAGGAGTTGAACGCTTTAAAGGCATCTGTTGCAAGTCTGACAGAACAGATTCAATCTGTTAAACAGGATAAGGTTGCGACCTCTGCTTCTACCAATTCTAAGGAAGAGATTGATGCCTTAAGGAATGAGGTTCATTCACTAAAAGAAGAGATGCAGACAGCCGCTGAGGGTGAACAAACTCTGAAGGCCGAGGATATAACAGGCAATGTATATTCGGAATTTGCAAAAAAAGTAAAGCTCGGAGGACAGATCAGGACAAGGGCAGAGTATTCAAATGGGTTTTATCAGGTACCTGCTAGCAACCCCACTGAGCCCGGAGGCGCCGGTGGCGCGTCAGGTGGCTTTGGTAGACTTGCAAGTGAGGCACGAGACGATGATTATGTCCTTAACCAAACAAGGCTTTGGGCGGATGCCGATGTTAATGAACACTTAAGGGTATTTATACAGCTGCAGGACGCCAGGACGTTTGGCGCTGAAGGTACAACAGTTGGATGGGCTAACTCATACGGTGAAAATTCTGTGACGGACATTCACCAGGGTTATTTTGATATAAAGAAGCTTTTTGAGTTGCCATTGACGGTTCGGGTTGGTCGCCAGGAAATTATATGGGGTGATCATAGGGTCATCGGTAACTTTGTTTGGTCTAACGTTGGCCGCACTTTTGATGGTGGCAGGATTATGTGGGACACTGATGCCGCTCATGCTGAGGTTTTTGCCGCCAAAGTAGATGAGAGAGGTTTTGTTGGAGACACTACCTTTCCAGGTGACATAAATGCCGATGAATCGGTATATGCTGCCCAGTATGCATTTAAAAAGCTCGTTCCCGACGCTTTGTTAGAGTTGATGTATATCCAAAAGAATGATCAGGATAGCGTTAGTAATAGCGCTGTTTTGAATGGATTTGCTGCTCCGGGCGATGGAACAGTTGAGATACATGATATTGGGGCAAGGATTGATGGTAAGGCGCCTGGTATGGACGCCCTTGATTATACGGTAGAAGCACATGGACAGTTTGGTCATTATGGCGACCAAAACCAGCAAGCCTGGGCTGCAGCCGCAAGGACAGGTTATACGTTTAAAGACTTGACCTGGAAACCGCGTTTCGGCGTGGAATATGATTATGCCTCTGGTGATAGTGATCCGACGGATAACACCCATGAAACATTTGATAATCTTTATCCGACAAATCACTGGCAGGGTAACTATGGTTTCATTGATCTGATTTCCTGGCAGAATTTACACGACGCACGGGCGAACGTAAAGGTAATGCCAACAAGCAAGCTTACAGCGCAGGTTGATTATCATTATTACTGGCTGGCAAGCGATGACGATGGCTGGTACCTTGCAAATGGTAGTTCAGCGCTGGGCCATCTAACTGGTGCAACTAGCAATAGTCTGGCCAATGAAATTGACTTGACGGTTGGATATGATTTGTATAAAAACGTGAAGATCCTTGCTGGGTATTCTTACTTTAATCCAAATGCATGGGTTACACAAAGCGGTTCTGAGGATATTCAGACCAACTGGGGATATCTGCAAACCACGGTTACTTTCTAATGACAAGTTGGCTCGTACTGTTTGGTATTTTGACTTGAAAAATGGGTGTTGCAAGCGCAACACCCATTTTTTTTTATTTTGAGAAGTTGATGTTAATTAAGGTCTTTTATAATGTATAATTAATGCATGAACAACAAATATTATCCAACCTTTGATGAATTTAAGCTTTTGGCTACAAAGGGGAATATTGTACCCGTCTACCGGCAATTGTTTGCAGATACCCTCACGCCGGTCTCCGCATTTCAAAAACTTGAAAGCGCCAACAACCATGCCTTTCTGCTTGAGAGCGCTACGGGCGGTGAAAAGATTGCCAGATATTCCTTTCTTGGAACGGATACTTTTCAAGAATTTATCGCCTTCGGTAATCGGATAGAAATAAAACGTGGTAATTCAGGCATGGAGGTCAAATACGCATCCGACCCCCTGGAATTGCTTGCCCGTGAGATGTCGGCCTTTACCCCTGTATTGATACATGGTCTGCCTAAATTCTTCTGTTGTGCAGTTGGCTATGTAGGATATGATTCGATTCGTTATTATGAACGATTGCCTCATGTCCCGGACGATGATTTGCAACTGCCTGACATCCATGTGATGTTTTATAATACTATTATTATTTTTGACCATCTCACGAAGACCATTAAGGTTGTGTGCACAGCTCTCATCAATAATAACCAAATAGAGGATATCTATAATCAAACAATTGGCAAAATTGATCGAATTATTGAAAAATTACGCACCCCGGTGATGTCGCTGAGTGACGATATTACTACAACGGGAGAGACTACCCTGCCATTTTCTTCTAATTTTGAAAAGTCTGATTTTCTTAACGCCGTTGAACATTGCAAAGCATATATCCGGGCGGGGGATATTTTTCAGGTGGTTATTTCACAGCGTTTAAAAACACGGACACAGGCTGATCCGTTTAACATTTATCGTATCTTGCGGGTAATTAATCCTTCTCCCTATATGTTTTATCTCAAATTAGGAGACCTGAGGCTTGTCGGTTCATCTCCCGAAGTAATGGTAAAGGTTGAGGACAGGAAAATTACGGTACGTCCAATAGCAGGCACGAGAAAGAGAGGAAAGGACGAGGTGGAAGACTCCTCTTTGGAACATGAGTTGATTGCCGATCCCAAGGAACGCGCCGAGCACATTATGCTCCTGGATTTGGGGAGAAATGACGTGGGAAGGGTCTCACGGTACGGCAGTGTGCACATTGAAGAAAAGATGATCGTTGAGCGTTATTCGCACGTAATGCATATTACGTCCAGTGTTTGTGGAGTATTACGTGAAGGTAAGGACGCCTTTGATTCTTTAAGGGCCTGTCTACCCGCCGGTACCCTTTCCGGGGCGCCTAAAATAAGGGCAATGGAGATTATTGATGAAATTGAGCCAACAAAACGGGGCCCTTACGGAGGGGCCATTGGCTATTTTGATTTTTTTGGAAATATAAATACGTGTATTGCCATTCGGACAATAATTCTGAAGGGCAATGATGCTTATATTCAGGCTGGCGCGGGTATTGTGGCAGATTCCATTCCTGAACGTGAATACGAAGAAACTTTAAATAAAGCAAAAGGTCTTTTGAAGGCAATTGAACTTGCAGAAAAGATGAGGTAATTATATGAGTTTTCCCAGAATCATGCAGATTATAGGAATTATCCTGGTATTTAATGCCCTTTACTTTGGCATTGCAAGGGACTCAATGAAGACAGAGGTGTTATTCCTGTTTATTGGCGGTATGGTCTTTTATGTTGGGCGAATGTTTGAAGGGACGCGGAAGTGAATTTTCAGATGTTTTTTAATGCACATGTATTTTAAATGTTTTTTTCTATAATCATTTCATCCCTTCGGGATTTTCCTTTTTCGCTGAATAGTTA
>CAYJME010000089.1:0-11967 GCA_964370795.1 uncultured candidatus Brocadiaceae bacterium | reverse complement strand
GGTACTCTGTATTTAACAAAAATAATACATTTCCACCAATCTGGTCGCCGGTATTCGTTTTTGTATTTATATCAAGAGGCGACACCCCCCGATACTGAAATCCTCTGATAGACCCATAACCACCAGCAAAGAATCTTTCAAAGATAGGAACAGAATTACCCGCAGTCGGTTCTACAATACCTAAAGTGCCCCCGTATGCAAGGACATGTTTTCCCCATTTGGGCACCTCAAAGAGTGTATTGTATTTGGTTGTTTTAAATCTAAACTTAGCGATGTCGTCATCCAAACCGGCAACCTCAATTGATGATTCTCCTTCATACCCTTTTGTAGGGGCATATATATTATCTGTTTTATTCATCATCGCGGACAGTGTTAAACCAGCCTTTAAATGACTCCCAATCGCATCCAACACTGCTTGAGAAGCAGTGCTCGTCCCGACTGATGGAGTACTTGTCCCGATTTGCGGAAGAATGCTGGTATCCACATCGCCAATGTGTATGTTATCAAATTCCGGTGTCAGTTTTACAAAAAAATCCCTAAATATTTCTCTTCCGCCGGAAACGTTTGTACCCATAGTTTGTTGACTGTAGTCCGTATAAAATCTAAGGTAATCGAATACGCTCGCACCTGCACTATAAGGAGAATCAAACACAGATGGGTTTGTTAAGGACATTAAAATTTCCGTTCTGAGAAAGCCGGGGCTAAATCTCATGGTCAATATCTCACCAGCGCCGCGGAAGGCATTTCCCTGCAAAAAGTCATTCCAGCTTTTGGGTAAGTCCGTGACGTCAAAATTTCTGTCAGTATATGAAATATCTCCAAAAGCGCCCACATTCGCGCCATAACCACCACCGAACCGTAACATACCCGTTCTTCCTTCTTTTACGTCGATCAAAACATTTTGTTTATTTGGCTCAGAACCCGGCTCGAAGTTAATTCCCGCAGGAGCGCCTGATTCCATATCAAAATATCCCGTATTCGTGAGACGTCTCTGGCTGTCTCGTATCTTTTCAGTATCCAGCCTTTCCCCTGGGTGAAAGGTCAACTGTCTTCGAATTACATTATCCCTGGTCTTGTCATTCCCTGCTATTTTAATCTTTTCAACATAATGCCTGTCTTTCTCGTCTATATTAAAGGAAATATTCACCCTGGCGCCTTCGGAGGTAAAGGTATGTTTTTCTCTTACCATTGCCCCAATATACCCTTGTTCTCCATACATCAAACGGATCTGATAGGTATCTTTTTCAACTGCATCCAGATAGAAAGGCCCGCCTTCCTGTAATTTTAAATTCTCCTTTAACTCTTCTTCCGTAAACAGATTGGCCCCAATAATATTCAAGCTTTCCACATAGTACCTTTCGTTCTCTTTCACATGAACGAGAATGTTCATATTCTTATTTTCTTCACTGTAGATTATTTCCCACCCAATATCAACATCTAACCATCCATTATTCATATAAAATTCTTTTACCTTTTCGATATCGGACTCAAATTTTTTCTGGTCAAATCTCCCCGGAAAGATAAAGGCAGGAAAGTGTTTCTGGCGGGTTTCCATCTGCTTTAGGAGTTTTCTCCGTTTAAAGTGTTTATTTCCCGTGAAATCTATCTTGGCTATACGGATCTTTGGACCTTCATCAATATTAAACACTACCACTGTTTTTCCACTGATCGACTTACTTTCGGCATGAACCTGTATTCGGTTAAAACACTTTTTGATATACAATTCCTTAATTTTATCCTCGTCCAGCTTTAAGAGATACAGTTTTAAATAATCTCCCTCTTTTATCTGGATTTGTTTCTTCAGCTTTTTTGACTTAATTTTTACATTGCCAAGAAACTGAATTTCATCAATCACGCTCCGCTCGGTAACAAAAAACACAACGTTCAGCCCGCCGGGAACCTCTTCAATCTTTACTTCTATATTGTCAAAAAACCCAAGCGACCAAATTGCGTCTACATCCTGACTTACCAACTGTGGGTCATAAGGATCGCCTTCTTTTGCCCGAATACTGCTTCTTATTGCGGTAGTGCTAATCCTTTGATTTCCTCGAATTTCAATTTTTTTAATGGTATGGGGTATCTTCTCCTGGGTCTCAGCATAAAGAATTTTCGTAGAGCCAAAAAACAAGGTCACAACAAGCGCTGCAATAATACTTGTTGCCAGTAAAAAAACCTTGCCCGACTTCATTTGTTACTCACAGATGCTAAACTCTCAAATCGCATGAATGATGAAAGGAACGTTAATTTCACTACCCCAACCGGCCCATTACGCTGTTTGGCAATAATGAGTTCTGCCGTTCCATCTTTCTTTTCAGGGTCAAAATAATCTTCCCTGTGCAAAAGAATAACAACGTCAGCATCTTGCTCAATCGAACCTGATTCTCTGAGATCCGACATCCTTGGCCTGTGCCCCTCCCGGGATTCTACCGACCGGTTAAGCTGAGATACTGCAATAACAGGGACGGATAATTCTCTCGCAAGCGATTTTAAACCACGGGAAATTATAGAAATTTCTTGCTGGCGGTTTTCGCCATAAGTGGATTCCATTAATTGTAAATAATCGACAGCAATGAGTTGGATATCGTGCTGGGCCTTCAACCTGCGCGCCTTTGCGCGTAATTCCAACACCGTAAGTCCCGGGGTATCGTCTATAAATATCGGCGCTTCTGAAAGCGACCCCAACCCATAAGAAAGGTCGCTCCACTGTTTATCCTCTAAAAAGCCTTTTCTCAATTTATGGGCATCAATTCTGGCATGAGAACACAGCATATTCTGGGCAACTTGCTGTGCTGACATTTCAAGGGAAAATAACACGACGGGTTTTTTTTCTACCACCCCTGCATGTTCTATAATATTTAAGGCAAGACTTGTCTTCCCCATACTCGGCCTGGCAGCAACGATAATAAGCTCTGATGGTTGTAAACCGCTGGTAATATCATCCAAATCATAATAACCCGTTGAAAGCCCCGTTAACCTGCTCTGCCGGTCATGGAGATTTTCAATACGGCTAAAGGTTTCCTTGAGAATCTCATTAAGCTTTGTAGATGCGGTATTAAACTTCTTCTGGGTAATATCAAAGATTGCCCTTTCTGATGTATCCAGCAATTGCTCAGTATCAGTAGATTCGTCAAAGGACTGTTTTTGTATAGTTGCTGCCACCTCAATGAGGTTTCTTTTGATATATTTTTCACGTACGATGTTCGCATAAAATTCAACATTTCCTATTGTTGGAACGGTTTCCTCTAACTCCAGCAAATACTCCACACCACCCACTTTTTCCAGTAAAGAACGTTTCTTCAGCTCCTCTCTGAGAACGACAAGGTCTACCGTCTGCCCCTTATCGTACAATTCAACAATGGTTTGGTATAATTCCTGGTGCGCTGTTTTATAAAAACTCTTTTTATTCAGTATCGGGATAACAAGGCTAACAACATCGTTATCCAGAAGCATAGCACCAAGAACACTCATTTCAGCCTCGGTGCTTTGAGGTAAAGTACGCTCTAGTATGGACTCTGCAACCATCGTTATTCCTTATAATCCAGACAGAAAGGATATATAGTGAAAATATGTGACGATCCTTTTCTGGCAGTACGTTTTTGCCCAAAAAGCAAAACTATTCAAGCTTTTCCGACTCGCTTACCGTGTCTCTGACAACCGTAACCCTGCATCTAGTTTTCATTTCAAAATTCAAGGCGATTGTAATATCAAACTCACCGCAAACTTTTATCGGACTGTCGAGCTTGATCGTCTCCGGCTCGACAGGAAATCCTGCCTTTGCCAGCGCTTCAGCAATATGGACAGGTGTAACAGAACCAAAAAGCCTGCCATCTTCATTTGCCTTTGCGGGAATTATGCAGGAAGCGCCAGAAAGCTTTTCCAACACGCCTTGCAAGCGTTCCCTATCCTCCTTCAATTGCAATTCCATCTTTATCTTTTCTTTTTCAATCAGCTTCAGGTTGGCGGAAGAAACATAGGTTGCCAGACCACCTGGCAATAAATAATTCCTTGCATATCCGTCTTTTACCTTTACAACATCCCCGACCCTGCCAAGTTTATCTACATTTTTTTTTAATAATAATTCCATGAATAGCACCTCCTAAGTAACATAGGGAAGCAGTCCCATAAATCTTGCCCTTTTAATAGAAATCTTTACCGAATGCTGATGATGGGCACAATTTCCAGAGCGCTTCCGTGAAAAAAGTTTTCCCTGTGTAGTGGTTAGCTTTACCAGGTTCTGAATGTCTTTATAATTTACCTCATCAACTCCCATTCTGCAAAACCGACATTTGCTTGTTTTATTGAGCATTTTCCTAGACATAATTTAGTTTAATCCTCTTAAAAATCCTCCAAAATAAATCTAAAATGGTATTTCTTCGTTGTTAATATCAAGATTAACATCTTCCGGAGCCATATCTGGCGGCGTACCTTCTTTCGACGTTGTGCCTTCTGCAGGACGTTTTGCCAAACCTCCAATAAACTGGAAATTATCTGCAACAACCCGGAGCGTGCTGCGCTTTTGCCCGTCTTTGGTTTCCCACTGATTGAACTGTAATCGGCCTTCAATGAAGATCGGATTCCCTTTGCTAAAATACTCGCCAATTACCTCCGCCCTGCGGCCGAAGATACTAACATCCACAAAACACACGTCCTCTTTTTGTTCTCCAGTCTTAGCAGTCCACGACCTACTGATTGCAATGCCAAAACTCGCAACTGCCAATCCTGCCGGGGTATACCTAAGCTCCGGGTCGCGAGTAAGATTCCCCATGAGAAACACCTTGTTTAGACTCGCCATACGTTACTCCTTTTTAAAAACTTTACCGACAACTCTTTTATACGTATCTCGCTAAAACCCTTTTTTTCTTGTTGTCCCCAAATACGGGCAGATCGCTAAACCTCTATGTCTCTTCGGTAACTTTAACGGGTTCTAAGCTCTCTTCCAATAATTCTATAGGAGGTATTTCTGGTATTTTTTCGGCCTCTTTTTCCGGCTGTCCTTCAATGATGCCTATCTGAGATACATCCTCGATTTTATCATCTTTCACAATCAACGAGCGGATTATATAATCAGAAAGCTGAAAATCCCGTTTTATTGTTACAAGAGCAGTATTTTTGGCATTAAAATGAATAATCAGATATGTTCCACGCTTATGCCCGTTGACCTTGTATGCTAATTTCTTTTCGCCCCATTTTTCAGTTTTTAGGACTTCTGCGCCATTTTTTTTCAGTATATCATGGATATGTTTAACCACGTTATCCCATTCCATATTGGCGTGCGCATTATCAATTAAAAACAACCCTTCATACATCCTCAAAATTTCATTCCTCCTACTTTAATAGTACAAAATTATTTATTTAAAAATGTGTTAGTTAAATTTATTCATACACGTTTCAATTCCCTCAGAAATCCAGATGCTCAATGCCTGACAAGCCTTTACGAGCGCTTCCATCACAACGGGCTCTTCTTCTTTTGAAAATTCAGAGAGTACATAATCGCTTGGACTCCCCACAGAAGGTCGTCCAATCCCCATCTTTATACGAGGAAAACCTGTATTTCCCGCACAGCTCACAATGGATTCTAACCCACGATGTCCGCCGGAGCCCCCCTCGCGCCTGACCCGTATTTTACCCAGAGGCAAGTCCAGATCGTCGCATATGACCATAAAATCCTGAAGCGCACATTTATACATATTTACAACTTCTCTAACTGCAACACCGCTTAAATTCATGAATGTCTGTGGTTTTAATAAAATAATCTCTTCCTGTCCAATTGCCATTTTACAAAAGAAAGACTGAAATTTCTTCTGCGTAATCTTCGTATCAAATTGCCGTGCAAACTTGTCTGCAACCATGAAACCAAAATTGTGTCTCGTCTTCAAATATTTTTCCCCGGGATTGCCAAGACCAACGATGATTTTCATAAACTCGCTTAGGCCTTTTCCCCGGACTCCGCTTCTTCCTCGCCTTCTTTTGGTTTTCTGGCAATAACTTCAGGTTCGGCCATGAGTTCTTCTTCAGGCACGACTTTTTCCTCAGCAGGGCGATGCACAGACACAACAACCGCATCAGCATCTGATACATATTGAATGCCCTCTACAACCGGCAATTCCTTAACATGGATAGACTTACCCTTCCCCAAATCAGATATATCAACTTTTATCTTTTCTGGAATTGCCGTAGGAAGACATTCTATTTCAATTTCTTTCATGGTGTGGGTCAATACACCGCCATCTTTTACGCCGACAGGTTCCCCGACCAATTCGAGCTGTACCCGGATTCTCACCTTTTCATCCAGGTCAATCCTCGAAAAATCCACATGCAATACGCGATCGGTAATATTATCATACTGAACATCTTTTATAAGCGCGGATTCCTTTTTATTGTCTATTGCCAACCGCACCATTCTTGTCCGGCTCTGCAAAATAGGCCCAAATTCATCCTCCTTCACGGAAAGCATGACATTGTCCAGCTTGTGGCCATATAATATGGCCGGTACCTGACCACAATCTCGCAGTTTCCTTACTGCCTTACTTCTTACTGCTGTTCTTTTTTCTGCCTTTAAATCTAAAATTTCCATCTACCTGCTCCCTAAAAAATATTTTAAACAAAGAGAGAACTCACAGATTCATGGCGGTGAATTCTCATAATTGCGTCGCCCAAGAGTCCGGAAATTGACAATACCTTAATTTTATTACCCAACTTACTTGCCTTTTCAGACAATGGTATGGTATCTGTGACAATTATCTCTTTAATTGGCGCAGCAGCCAATTTCTCAATTGCAGCTCCACAAAATACAGGATGGGTTGCACCCACATAAATATCTTTAGCGCCCTTTTCCTTAAGCACATTTGCCGCCTGGGCAATAGAACCTCCCGTAGCGATTAAGTCATCAATCATAACCACATTCTTATTCGCGACCTCTCCTATTACAAACCCAACTTCCGTCTCTTCGGGTCCTACCCTTCGTTTATCAACGATCGCCAGTTTTACGCCCAATTTTTTTGAATAATTTCTGGCGAGCTTAATGCCGCCGACATCAGGTGTTACAATTACCAGATCGTCAGACAGCAAACCTTCAAAATATTTCGAAAGCACAGGAAATGCAAGTAAATGGTCCACGGGAATGTCGAAGAAACCCTGGATTTGCGCAGCGTGCAAATCGACTGTCAGCACACGGTCGGCGCCTGCTTCGGTAATAAGGTTTGCTACTAATTTTGCCGTAATAGGCACACGACCTTCGTCTTTTCTGTCTTTTCTTGCATAACCATAATACGGCAATACCGCCGTGATCCGCGCAGCCGATGCCCGCTTGAGACAATCTATAAATACCAGCAATTCCGTCAGATTTTCATTCACGGGAGGACACGTCGGTTGTACTAAAAACACATCAGCGCCACGGACGTCTTCATTGACCTTCAGATCAATCTCTCCATCTGGGAAACGCCCCACATAGGCATTTCCGAGCTGCATCGTTAAATGCTCACAGATTTTATTTGCGAGGGCGGGATTCGCATTACCGGTAAAAATCTTTAAATGATCCAGTTCTTCTAACCTTCTTTTTTTATCCATTTTATCCTTCTATTTTAGAAAAACCCTACCTTCTTCATTTACACTATTTCGCATTTCTACATCATCCCCTATTTTTGTATCTGCCTTGATATATGCAAAAGGTCCAATACTGCATTGCTTGCCAATAACCACATGCTTACAGATGTACGTAAATGGATATATTGTTGTTCCCTCACCAATCACGACGTGATTTTCAATAAAAGTATTTGAGGGATTTACAATAGCTATACCCTGATTCATAAAAGACTGCAAAATCTCATCACGCCTGATTTGATTAACTATTGCCAACTCTTGTTGGGTATTTATCCCTAATATCTCCGCACTATTCTCACTCACAAACCCCTCGATTTTTTTTCCGTTGTTGTAAAAAATCGAGATAATATCAGTTAAATAAAACTCACCTTTTTTATTGTGAGGGACAATTGCATCCAATCCTTCAAAAAGGGACGTTGTTTTGAAAACATAGATACCCGCATTAATCTCTCTGATATTCAGCTCGTCTTCTGCGGCTTCACCCTGCTCGACAATTCCCCCTATACTTCCACGAGCATCCCTCGAAATCCTTCCATAACCATACGGATTATCTAACTGAGCCGTCACCAGCGTTACATCGGCATCAGTTTCAGCGTGCAGCGCCACAAGTCTTTTTAACGTCTGTGGCTTAACCAGGGGCGCATCTCCATTCAGGATCAGAACATGACCCTTTACCTCTGGCAAAAAACGCCTGGCAGCCATAACCGCATGCGCCGTTCCTAATTGCTCGCATTGCTCTGCGATTTCAACTGGTTTTCCCCGAAGGGTAGGAACTATCAATTCTTTTTTATCGCCTACAACAACAATTACGCGTGAAACACCAGCCCCTAAAACAGCATCAAGAACACATTCTACAAGTGTCGCGCCACATACCTCATGCATTACCTTGGGCTTTAGAGAGCGCATGCGCGTCCCTTTTCCAGCGGCAAGAATAATCGCTGTAATTTCACCAATTTTTGGCAATATTCCTATGGTAAAACTTCACCTTTCTGTCCTTAGTTTACCACAACAGACCATAAAATTACCAACCAATCGTAGTTCATGAAAACCAAAGAAATGTATCTATAAAATATAATGGCTACCCGGGGAGGACTCGAACCTCCAATGAGAGAACCAAAATCTCTAGTGTTACCATTACACCACCGGGTAGCATTTTTACCGGAAATTTTACAAGGCAGCGTTATTCAACCACGAGTACCGCCCCTTTATCCGCAGAAGTTACACATTTTGCGTAACGGGCTAATAATCCTTGCGTTACCCTTGGTTTTGGTTGTGTCCATTTTGCCCTGCGCTTTACAAGCGCTTCCTCGGCAACGTTCAGCGCTAATTTTCTTGCAGGGATGTCGATAATTATTTCATCTCCATCTTCTACCAATGCAATAGCACCGCCTACCATTGCCTCTGGAGATACGTGTCCAATACAGGGGCCTTGCGTTCCGCCAGAAAATCTTCCATCAGTGATGAGCGCCACAGACTCCCCTAAACCCATTCCCACAAGCGCTGCCGTAGGCGCCAACATTTCCCTCATTCCAGGCCCTCCGCGTGGTCCTTCATATCGAATCACAACCACAGTGCCTTTCTCTATCTGCAAGCCCATAATAGCTTTCATGGCAGACTCTTCACTGTTAAACACCCTGGCAACCCCACGAAACTTCATCATAGCGCTGGATACCGCAGTCTGTTTAACCACAGAACCATTGGGAGCTAAATTTCCATAAAGAATAGCAATTCCACCTTCTTTATGATAAGCATTTTCTTTAGCGCGAATTACCTCTTCATCACCAACTTCGGCAGCTTGTGCAATTTCCTTAATACTGAGCCCGCTGACCGTTGGATTATCGTTTAAATCGTTACATAAACGTTTCATAACAGCAGGAATACCACCGGCATAATACAAATCCTCCAACAAATAATCGCCGCCGGGCTGCAAACTGGTTATGTGAGGGGTTTTGGCGCTTATGGCGTCAATCAACTTCAGGTCAACTTCTACCCCGGCCTCCTTCGCAACAGCAGGAATGTGCAAGCACGAATTCGTTGAACCGCCAAGCGCCATATCAACCATAATGGCATTCTCAAATGCCTTTCGATTCATAATCTTCCGTGCAGTAACACCCTTTTTAACAAGTTCTACCACCTGCTGCCCGCTTTTATAAGCGATTCTTTCCTTTTCTGCAGAAATCGCAAGAGAAGCAGCACACCTGGGCAGCGACATACCCAGGGCTTCGGAAACACATGCCATGGTATTTGCCGTATAAAGCCCCTGACAAGAACCAGGACCAGGACATGCCTCCATTTCAAAACACGAGAGCTCGGCATCGGTAATCTCGCCTTTTTTCCTTCGACCCACCGCCTCAAAGGTATCTTTTACCAATGACAACTTCTGTTTTTTATGGCGGCCGGAAATCATGGGACCGGCAGTGACCACAATTCCTGGTATATCTAACCGTGCAGCGCCCATAAGCATGCCGGGAGTAATCTTGTCACAGTTTGTCAGCATGATCAGGCCATCGAGACAATGGGCATTAACCACACATTCGATAATATCTGCAATAAGGTCTCTGGAAGCAAGGGAATAATACATGCCTTCATGTCCCATTGCGATTCCATCACAAATGCCCGGTACGCCGAAAATAAAACTAACGCCACCGCCTGCGTGTATGCCTTTTTCAATTGCCCTTTCCAGTGCGCGCATATGTACGTGACCAGGAATTAAATCGGTAAAACTGCTCGCAATGCCAATGAATGGCTTGCCCATATCTTCTTTATTCAGCCCGGTTGCATACAAAAGCGCCCGAGCAGGGACACGTTCGATCCCTTTCGTAATTTTATCGCTTCGCACGTGTTTGTTTACCTTTCAATATCTCAGAAAAATGCTATAAACCTTCTCATTTCAGCGTTTATGATAAATTTCCTACCTTTTTTTAGTTTTAAGCCTTTTTATTATAGCGAAAAGCTCTTTATTGTCAAAACAAAACTATCTTATCAGCAAGAGATTCTCCTTGACTTTCGATTGTTATTATGTTGAAATTTTTTTATTTATTACTATCCCTCCTTATGCTAAAACTATCCTGTATCACATGTTTTTGTTTCGTGCATGTCTGTTGGATTTAAATTGTCAGAATTCTTTCTGTTTAATGAATAATTTTCAAGAGTAACCCATGAACCACACAGAAAAATTAGCATTATTACCAACAAAAAAACCAGGTGTCCACAGAAGACTATATGACTGGACATTACATTGGGCGCATACCCCTTATGGAGCTATTGCCCTTTTTGCATTAGCTTTTTGTGAATCTTCGTTCTTCCCCATACCACCCGATGTACTTTTGATGGCGCTCGCATTCAGTATACCAAAAAAATCTTTCAAATATGCAGCCATCTGTTCTGTTGGTTCTGTACTGGGCGGTTGTTTTGGCTATTTCATTGGCCATCAACTGTTCGAATATATAGGACTGCCCATCCTCAATTTTTATGGCATTACGGACAAATTTAACTTTGTTAAAGATAGATATAATGCCAACGCTTTTATTGCAGTTGCAATTGCAGGATTTACTCCGATTCCTTACAAGGTCTTTACGATTGCTGCCGGGGTATGTAAAATTAATTTTTGGACATTTATCGCTGCCTCAGCAATCAGTCGTTCGGGAAGATTTTTTATGGTAGCCGGGCTTGTTTATTTATTTGGTCCCAAAATTAAAAGTTTTATTGATAAGTATTTTAATATAATTACTATAGCTTTTGTCGTGCTTCTCCTTGTTAGTTTTCTCCTCGTAAAACTATTTAAATAGGAAAGATGTCATGAAATTACTCATAATATGCTGCTCTTTTTTCATTATGGCCAGTATATCAACCACTATTTTTGCCCAGTCAGAAATCGCAGATGTGTGGGAACCACAGGTCGCCGGGCGTTTTTATCCGGCGAGCGAGGTTGCCCTGAAAGATCAGATAAACGCATTTTTCAAAAATGTTCCCCAACAATCCGTAAAAGGCAAACCATTCGCAATCATAGCGCCACATGCAGGTTATCAATATTCTGGTCAGGTTGCAGCTTATGGATATAGCGCAATCAAAGGTTGTGAATTTAATAGGGTGGTAATCCTGTCCGCCAGTCACTTTATGAGCGGAAAACGTTTTCGGGGCGTCTCTGTTTTGAAGGTAAAAAATTTCAAGACGCCTTTCGGTAATATTCCTGTTGACCAGGATGCCTGTGATAAACTACTCAGTACCCCGGATGAGACATTGGCAAGTGCGCCACGCAACACCATAAAACTTTTTGGATCCTTCGAGGGCGCATATAAAGGAGAACACTCTCTGGAAACGCAGTTGCCTTTTTTACAAATGTCGCTGGGAAATTTTAAATTAGTGCCC
>CAYJME010000088.1:0-11973 GCA_964370795.1 uncultured candidatus Brocadiaceae bacterium | reverse complement strand
CCTTGCATTGGGATGCCCTTATTAGCCAAAGCTGGGAATAGCAACTCCTCTTCTTTGCCGTGATGACACACATCGGCGTAGGTGTGCATGAATTCAATAACCCCCTGAAGCGTTTCCACATCCACTACCTGGCCAGCCTCCAGCCGGTCTGCCAGCACTGAAACTGCGCCGATCACTTTGGCAATAATGAGATGTTCATCCTCAAGCATTTGGATGGGGCTGTTGTTCGTCATCTTTGATCTCCTTCCCTTTAAAAGATAGAGGCCATTATCTACCGTTGACCTTTGTCTCTTTCACGAGTCAAATTAGATAAATAGGATTTGATCCTGACCAGCCTCAGCCAGAAATGTGGTTAGCCCCATACTCTTATCAATCTCATTTACGAGTTCGTCACGAGAGACATTCAGCAAGCTCATAGAATTTGTACAGACATAAAACTTTGCACCCATAGCCTTAGCTTGTGTTAAAAGTTCTGAGATTTCTTGCATATGGCCTTTTTTCATATGCTCTTCTAATATCTTCTTATGAGCCTGACCTTCTTCATTAAGTTGAAAAACAGACTTTCCTTTCATCAGATATTCTAATGCCCAATAGGTAAAAAAACATTTTGCCTCTCTTCCTAATGCCAAGGCCACCAGGACAATGGAAAAACCATGATAAACGCGATCGTAAGAACCGCTATGGAATATGATCGACAAACCTTTTCCATCTGTATCCATTTTTATTTTATTTACCTCTTATGGTTTTAGCCCAATCTAGCAATGGTACGCCTGCCTCTCTTGCGGCAGCAAGTTTTTCGCTTAGATTATCAATTTCCTTGTTATTCAATCGTTCGGAAAGTATGGATAAACCGTCACAGTTTGAGACGTGGATCAAGAGCGTTCTTGCTGCATTGGCAGCCTGCTTTGCCTCTCCATCTGTTAGATTGTCCTTCTTTAACAGATCGGCACAAGAACGGGCAGTAGCTATTACCCCGTCATGTTCTTTGAGTAACTGGTCAACATGCTCACCCAGCAATACGCGAAGCGCGGGATAAAGGGTCTCTTCTTCATATCGAAAATGTGGGCCGACAAGCACGTTTATATTGCCAAGTATTTCTCTAGCCTTAGCAACATCTTTTAATTGTAAAGCCTTTATTAATTCAAGCAACCCGTCTCTTACCTTCCTGTGATCTTCTCTAAATTCGGCGATGGGATCTAATTTTATCATTTTGATCATCCTCCTTCTTTAAATTTTTTTGTTTTTCATTATCCATGTCCAGTTGGTTATCGATAAATGTAACTTTCCCATTCAGCACACAACCTTTCTGTAAAGATTGGCATGGCTTTCCCAACCTATCACATTCATTATTTATCTGATGCGGACACGTCCAGCTCATTTGTTTTTCAATATCTCCAAAAGTACTTGTGCATTATTTCTTTCTTCATCTTTGGCAGCATATAATAGAGTAACTTTTTTGTTTTTTCCTAAATCCATTAATTGTTCCAGTAGTTCATTTTTCTCTTTTAATTCTTTAAGATATCGGCTTTTAAACTCCTGCCAGCGTTCCTCTTTATGAGCAAACCATTTACGGAGCATATCACTGGGGGCAATCTCTTTCATCCAGTAGTCGATGTCAGCCTCTTCTTTTTTAAGACCCCGAGGCCAGAGACGATCAATCAAAACTCGTGTGCCATCATTTTTAGCTGGTTTTTCATAAACCCGTTTTATTTCAAACATGGTAAATTTAAACCTCCTTTCACTTCACTCTATAAAAAATCCCGCCTCGTTGTAAAACAGTAACTACCATTAATCTGTTCCCGATGTTTAAGATTTTCCCGAACTTTATTTAAACTCTTTTATTCTTCTATTGTTATCGCCGTTACAGGGCATTCATCTGCCGCCTCTTTACAGGCATCTTCAACCTTTTTGGGAACAATAGCAACAAATACTACTGCTTTATCACCTTCCATCCTAAAAACCTCAGGACAGATTTGAGCACATAAGGCACAACCGATGCACGTATCTTGATCCACCTTTGCCTTCATGGTTCGTCTCCTTTTTATTAGGGTGTCTTTTTCTAAACTATCTGTATTTTACTTACGCCCCCTAATTTTTTATCAAGTATAAGTAACCCACTTTTTGCCACTGTTATATGAGCGATTGCCTCTTCCTCAACCTGTTCACTAATAAACTGCCGTAGCATAACTTCTGTGGCGTAATCATCCTCTGATTTAGCCAGTTTTATTAAGCTATGTATCATTTTCTGTTAAATTTTGCCTATGTTGGTTAATATAGTTTATAAAAAAATCTTTTAATTGCGGCATATCACATGCAAAGCCTATTGACATAGCCTTCTGAAGCGCTTCTTCACCTGTCGACCCCTCCTTTAGCGCCACATGCATCATGGAAAACGCTCCTGCGCGTTTTCCTGTATGGCAGTGAACGAATACTGGCGTTGGCAAAAGCTCTATTTCTTTACGAAATTGGTCAACCAACGCTGGTTTTATTCCTTCTTTTATCAAAACCGGAATATGTAAATATTTCATCCCGCATTTTCGAACTAGAACTTCTTCGTCTTTTGGCGAAAGAGGCTGATCCTCTTCCCCTGAAGCGCGGAGATTGATAACCGATTTAAATCCCTGTTGAGGTAGTTTTTCAATTTCTTCTTTGGACGGCTGGCTTGCCGATGTGATCCTGTCATTAATCTTGATTCGGTCTTTCATTGAAACTTCCTCTCTTTTAAAAAAGTCTATATAACTCAGGCTTAGATTAACTTATAAATTCGTTATTCAATCGATCAATATCTTCCTGCGTTAATTTCCAACCAATGGCACCTAAGTTTTCTTTAAGGTGCTCAACCTTTGTTGATTTCGTTATGGTAACAATTCCCTTTTTAGAAATTAACCATTTTATGGCAATTTGGGACTGTGTCTTGTTATATTTTCTCGCTAATTCATCTAAGATTTTAAACCCGGGTTTTGCAAGTTCACCCTTTGCAAGGGGCCTCCATGCAATAATGAGAATATCATTTTCCTGACAATAAGGAATTATTTTAGATTCCATATTATTCGTAACTCTACCTTCGTTCCTGACGAGCAGGTTGTATTCAATTTGATTCGCAACGATTTTGTTTTTCGTATATTTCTGCGCTTCTTTTATTTGTTCAACCGTAAAATTACTTACCCCCATACACCTAACCAGTTTCTGCTCAACTAAAGAATCCATTGCCTTCATGGTTTCCTGTATTGGGATGTCCGGACTAGGCGCATGAATCAAGTATAAGTCAATATAATCCGTATGCAATCTTTGCAGACTTCCTTTTGCAGAAGCAACGAGATCTTCATAGGTTAAATGTTCCGGTGAGACTTTCGATGTAATAAACAGGCTTTTTCTGTTGAAATCATTGATTGCCTTTCCAACCAGTTCTTCTGTATGCCCATGAGCATACGCTTCAGCGGTATCAATGTGTGTTATTCCAAGTTTGATCGCAGTCTTAATTGCAGAAATATCTTCACTATCATAAGTAGTGTCTGCCTCATCTCCTCCGCCAATATTCCATGTTCCAAGACCTATAACAGGTATTTTTATATTGCCCGTTAATTTTTTGAATTCCATAGCAACCTCTCTTTAAGAAAGCCTTAATAACGTTTCTAATCGGATATTTCTCAATTACACCCTTCCATCTCGTAAATGTAATAACCATTATTTTTAATAATTCCCTCGACCTCATCTGAAGCTTCTTCTGTATGACAAAAACGACATTCCTTCGTTGTGAGAGGCTGCCCTTCCTGTCCAACGCTTCTCAAGTATTCGAGACCAAATTGAAGTACTTTTTCATGCACCACATCCTTTGGAACCACAATATCAAAATGCATTTTCATCCCATTTTTTTTCACAACATATGTATCAAAGACAGCTACTTTCATAAAAACTCCTTTCTTAAAGTAGTTTTTGCAGGGCTCTTCCATAAAAATACATTGCATTTTATTTATACTATACGATATGATTACCGCTATATTCAACGCAATATTTTAAGGATACAGTAAAATAATTTTGGAGGTAAAAATGGAGCAGAAGCCGGTTATTACAAAGGATATGATTATCAATGACGTTATAAAAAAACACCCAAAGACAGTTACGGTGTTTAGTAATTATAAAGTTGATTCCTGTTGCGGCGGGGGTTTTAGCATCGAAAAAACAGCAGGGATGAGCGGTATAGATATGGACGCACTCCTGAAGGCATTGAACAAGATTGTATTGGCAGGAAGTAAATAGGTGTAACGGAGCACTGGTAAACTAAAAACCCTGAACGAAGATGAGGGAGAAGCATCTCAACTTATGCTTGCAAAAGTCAAAAGCGTTGCTGTCTTTGGAATTGAGGCATATTTATTGGATATTGAGGTGTATATTGCCGGCGGCGATATGCCGTATGTGGTCATCGTGGGATTGCCAGATACGGCAGTCAAGGAGAGCCGTGACAGGGTAAAGGCGGCAATTCAGAACAGTGGTTATAGGTTTCCGAGTAAAAATATAACGATAAATCTTGCGCCGGCAGACCGAAAGAAAGAAGGTCCTGTCTTTGAATTGCCGATAGCAATCGGGCTATTGATAGCGGCGGAACAGATAAACATCCCGGACATTCACACCTGTGCCATCGTTGGCGAGTTATCTTTAGATGGCCGTTTGCGTCCGGTGAAGGGATGTTTATCGATGGCATTTAAGTGTAAAGAAATGGGGATAAAAAAGTTCCTGCTTCCTTCAGAAAATGCCTCAGAGGCCGCCGTTGTTGATGGGATTGACGTTATCCCTGTCGAAACCCTTGCAGATACGGTGGGAGTTCTCACCGGCTCTATTCCTTCAAAGCCGCGTAAAATAGAACTCAACGAGATATTCAAAGAACTTTCAGACTATGACGTGGATTATGCAGACGTAAAAGGTCAGGAACACGTCAAAAGGGCACTCACCGTCGCCGTTGCGGGAAACCATAATGTTATCATGGTGGGACCGCCGGGTTCCGGCAAGACTATGCTGGCGCAGCGCATCCCCACGATCATGCCATTCCTTACCCTGGAAGAGGCGCTGGGAACGACCAAGATATACAGCGTTATGGGACTCCTCAATGCAAAACAGTCGTTGATTGCAACAAGACCCTTTCGTTCTCCCCATCATACGATCAGCACTGCCGGTTTAATTGGCGGCGGTTCATTTCCAAGACCCGGCGAGATCAGCCTGTCGCATAATGGCGTCCTCTTTCTCGATGAACTGCCGGAATTTGACCGTAAGACGCTGGAAGTCCTTCGGCAACCGCTGGAAACGGGCAGCGTAACCATCTCAAGGGCATTGACCTCGATTACCTATCCAGCCAATTTCATGTTTATTTGCGCAATGAATCCCTGTCCATGTGGCTATTTTACCGACAAACAGCGGGAATGCCACTGCACACCCCATCAAATCCAAAATTATATGTCAAAGGTTTCGGGTCCGTTACTCGACAGAATCGACATCCATTTAGAAGTGCCTGCGGTAAAATACCATGACCTTGTGGCAAATAAGGAAGTACAATCTTCAGGGGAAATGAGGAAAAAAGTCACGATAGCCCGTGCGATGCAGAAAGAACGATTTAAAGGACAATCCACAGTTCATAGCGATGGGCAGGGAGTCATGGTAAATGCATTGATGCCCTCAAAGCACATGAAAAAGTACTGCGAGCTGGACAAACCTGCGGAAGCTTTCTTTCATCAGGCCATGATGGAACTGGGGCTTTCCGCGCGTGGCCATAGCAAAGTCCTCAAGGTGGCACGCACCATTGCCGACCTTGAGGCGAGCGATGTCATAAAAATAGAGCATATATCGGAAGCAATCCAGTATAGAAGTTTGGACAGGAGCTTGTGGAAATGATGAACAAACCATACCTGATCACCAGGAACACTCGCAATGACGATTGTAACATCAACTTATTTAAGACGCTTACGGTAGTTATTTAGCTATATTGCCACTATTCTGATTACCGTCCTGTCCGGGAGACATCTGTGTCTTTTGATATGCTGTTTGTTCCTGCATATTCTGAATAGGGAAAGGTACCACGGAACGCATATGGACGTCCAGTTGCGGAAATGCCATTTCGATATTGTACTTTTGAAATGCCTCGTCTATCGCGAAATTAAGATCACTCTTGGTAAAATTCAGTATTTTTGGGTCATCAACCCAGAAGTATATTTCAAAAACAAGTTCACTGTCGCCAAACTCTGTAAACAGTATAAAAGGTTCAGGGTCTTTCTTTACACAGGGATTTTGTCTTGCTACTTCCAGCAAACATTCTTTTACCTGTTTTGGACTGCTTCCGTATGCCACGCCTACCTTAATAGAGCCTCTGACCTGTGATGTGGGAATCGTCCAGTTGGTTATTCTGTTTTCAACAAATTTTGAATTCGGCACGGTAATTGTAATAGAACTCGGTGTTAGAATGGTTGTGCACCTTGCGCTGATCTTTTTGATCGTACCTACCGTTCCATCTTCCAGATTAATAATATCTCCTACGCGCATGGGGCGCTCAAAGAGGAGGATGATGCCACTCACAAAATTACTGATGATATTCTGCATACCAAATCCAATACCAATACCAAATGCGCCGGCAAAGATTGTTAGACTCTTCAGGGGAATACCTGCCAGGTGAAGGCCGATAAGCGATGCAATACCAATAATTATATACCGTGTCAGGGTTGACATGGTGTGTTTCAACCCATGTTCTATATGAAGTTTGTGAAATGCCTTTTCGTCCAGGAATTTTTTTATATGCCGTGAAACGTAAAAGGATGCAAACAATACAACCAATGCTATAATGATCTTGACAGGTGTTGTATACTTCCCATCTTCAACGTATAAATGATACACCAGTCCATTGCCAATAGCCTTCAAAACCGTTCCTGTTTCTCTAAATATTTCTTGAATCACATAAGGAGCCGCAGGCGAGCCGATTGCTTTGCGGAAGGTTTTGATCCATACATAAATAATAACCCCTGCTGCTGCAAGAGAGGTTACATAATTAAACGATACCTGATAAAGTGATGTAATGGCATGAAATCTTTTTTCCTCTGGTGTTTCTTTTTTAAAATGTTCTTTTTTCAAACGTCTTTCTCTCACGTAATTCAAGCGGTAATGCAAGAATTTCCCTATCCAGAATGCGATGAGTGCAATGAGGAAACTTTTGAGGCATGTCATTAAAAAGGTATACGTCAATACGGTATAACCAAGGCTCCGTATCGCAAAGAGGGAAACAATGAAAAATATCAGGATGGGGTAAATTATTTTTATAATGCGATGGATGATTCTTCCCAACCGGCTTTCAACGTCTGGTAATAGTTTAAGAATGCGTGTCTTTTGCATTGCAAGCCATAACAAAAGCGCTAACATGCCAACCCGGAAAATAAACCAAAGGAGTTCAATAAAATCGCTCTTAAATTCTAATAGGGAGAGTACCGTTATTGTGGAGAGAGTAACCAGGGAGAATAACAAGATGACGTTTAATGGTTTATATAAATGTTTCGGGAATAGGTATGCCAGTGAAATAACGAGTTTTTTATCCCCTTTTCCCGGGCTGAAAGACGCATCAAGGAATCCCTTGAGTACCTTATAAATGGCAATAAATGCCATTACGTAGATTATTGATGTAACCAGGGGTGTCTCAATCTTAAAAAGACCTGCAATAGTTACGGAAAAGATAACCATCCAGATACTGTTTAAACTGTTCCGAAGTATAATTACAAAGTTGGGGAATAGTCGCGTTTTAAGGTAAGATGTGTTTAACGCTCCGTAACCAGTTTGAATTTTGGCGCTCCACCAATAGGCATACTGCCGGGAGAAATAACAACCGGCAATGAGCGCCAATATGACGCACACCCGTATCCAGAAGCTGAACGTGTTTTTCCTTTCGGATGCTGAGGCCGCTAAAATCTTTACCTGTGTATGAACCTGTGTACTGATTTGTCTACAGAAATCCATTAAATCCTTGTGAATCGTGCTTATGGTACGGATGGAAATATTGTTTTCTTTCCTTGTCCAGATACTGGCGGCCTTCAGATTTAATAACTTTTCTTTTGTTTTATTCAGCAAGGCCAGGGTGTTTTGCTTGATTTCCAGCCGCTCAGACATTTTGTCTAATCTCGATGAGAGAAGTCCTGATTGATCTTCCAGTGTTTTTGCAATCTGCCGTGTATAATCCACAGCCTGGCTTGCAAGGGTTTTATCCTCAAATTTTGCAGTATTTTTCTCGACCCTTCCGATCTCCTCGTTTGCCTTGGAAAGGTTTTCAGAAACCAGTTTTTGCTCTTCTTTTAAAGAAGGGATGAATACCTCTATTGAGGCAATTGCCTCTGAGAGCCGATCAACCTCTGCATCTATCATTTTGACGGTTTTATCAATTTCCTTCGGCTTCGAGGTATCTGTTTTCTTGAGTAATAATTCAATATCGACTGCAATTTTTTTATATTCAGTAATATCTTTATACCGCTCCATATCTGTCGTAATAAACTCATCTTTCTCCCGGGCAACGAGTCCAATATGGTGATAAACGTTTGCCTCTAATTCCAATACCCTCATTTTTTCGGTAGAGGTTGTCTCTAATTGTTTCCGTGTGATCTCTTCTCCCTTTTTTAGCGCCTCCTGGAAAGTCTTTTCAACCTCTAGCCTGGCTGCATCAGCATCTTTTTGGGCTAATTCCTCATCCTTTTTCGCGGCCTTTAACTCCGACTGACGCTTCCTTAACTGTTTCGTCCTGAGTTTTTCTTCCAGTCGCCTTGCCTTTTCTGTTAAAAACGTTATATTCAATTCCGCATTTTTCAATTCCTGCATTTCCACATCATACCGGATACGGGCATTTTCCAATCTTGTTTGAAATATCGTTGTCCACTGGGTACTCAACGATTTTCTCCAGGAGAGTATGCTTCTGGCCTTTTCCTGCGCCCTTTCTATAAGGGCTTTGTCACGGATACCGGCTTTCAGTGAATCTACCGTTTGAACAAGTTCCTCATCCTTGTTAACCATTCTGACCTTAACGTCTTCTGCCTCTTTTGTTAATAAGGAAACAAGCGTCTCTTTTTCCTTGATACTTGCCTGAATAGCCGGTATGTAACCCTTTGCTACATCTGCTTCTTTTCTTACGGTGACAGCATAGTCGGCCGGCGTTGCCGCAATTATTTCTTTCAGTCTGTTGATAGACTCTAATAAACTAACCCCGTTGGCATAATCCATCGTTCTGTCCTGAAGGGTAGTAATATAATCTTTATATACCTGCATCTGTTCTTTGTCGACATTGATTTTTTGTTTTACAAGCCCACGTTCCCTGTCCAGTAATTTGAGAAATGAAGGGTTTATATCCCGTCCCTCACAGAGCTTTTTTTCCTGCTGTAATTGCTCAAGATAAACAGAGGTTGTTTCCATATCACTTTTCAGATTCGACATAAAGGCCTCGATTTCACGGATAGAACTTTCTGCAAGCGTCTTTACCTCTTCTGCCTTGATCCGTGCCTTTTCAATATCATCGGGTTTTACGGTTATGCCTGTTTCTGTACTTTCAGGATACGCATCTTTTTTTTCAACAATTTGTCCATTTACTTCTCCGCTTATGCCTATCCATAAGCAGGAAATGTACAGGAAGAGAACTATGGTAAAGATATTTCCCTTAAGCACTGTGTACTTCAAAACCATTTCAATACTCCATACATCGGTGATAAAACCTCTCCAGCATTCCGCGAATTATATCAAGGAAAAACAGAAAGATTATAAATAGAAAAGCTCATGTACTCAAGTTCTTTCATCACGACATGCATAAAAGGCCGTATAAATCATTGTAGTTATGAGACATGACATATCCACGCCATCATATGTCAGAACTATAGGAAAACGTAATCGTCTCGCTTTGTTTATGCGAGGTTTTTTTGCAAACTTTATGAGAAATAGATAAAATGTAGAACCATGTCGAGACCAATGCGATTGGCATTTGAAGGTGCTTTTGATATTGGACAATGAGGATAGCCCCTTAGATTTGTATTCAGGAAAACTGTATGTACGGTTTGATGAGGGGGAGTTGAAAATAGAGCATGGTTCGGCTCGTGCGGCACGGTCAGGCGAAAGGGACGGAAACAGATAGGCCAAACCTAAACCACTACGCCAGTTCCTTACTCTACCTGAACTTCTCCAACTCCCTGAATCCCCCTTCCACAAAAGGAAAAAAACTTTACAATGTTCTTTGTTTTTGATTTAATGAATTTTTTAAAGCAAAAGGCGACTTCTTACATTTTCCTATTATCTCGTTTGGAACTGGTCTTGATAGAGAGGTAAGAGAACCTTTTTAAAAGCACTTCACGGTGAATAAACCTGTTGTATCAGTATCAGTAAATAACTCTTCCGGGCTTAACTGTAATAATGGCAATACATTAGGTGTTGTCGTCAAGACCACAAAAATGGTGGCCTTTGCAATGGGCAAAGGGGTTTTTATCTGTGGAACGGCTCAACACATACGGGAGAGGTTATTGTAATTGATATCAGCATACCCGGAGAATTAATACCTTAACGGGAAAAGAGTCCTGATGTTTTCGTGGGTTGTTGGCATTTCCGCAATCCCTTTTCCTCCACTCTTTGGTGCGGCCTGCGTTTTTGCAAATTGGGAACTCACGACCCCTGATTGCTCAGACGCCGTTCCCCTGAACTACCAGGATGAACGGACAATTCCCTGGACATGACTTCAACCCGTTAGATAAGTCGAAGAGCTTCGTGTCATGAGCAAACAGGGAGACCGCTTGGCGCTGAAAGTTTTTTAGCCTGGTTTGAAAATGTGATCTACGTTATATACAAAATATAAAAATGGCAAAAATATTTTACGGGAAATTCTTTCCTCGTTTAGCTTTTGTTACCTGCGTAGTTGGCTGGCTGGGCGCAGGGTGTGCAAGTTATATTACGCAGGCAAGAAATATAAGCCAGAGTTTTGGGACGGGCAATTTTCAACTGGCTGCTACTCAAATATCTGCCGGGGCGGAAAAGCATGACAATACAAAGGACGGCGTGGTCTGGCGATTGGAACAGGGCGCTGTCCTCCGAACCGCCGGAAAATTAGAGGAAAGCAACCACGCCTTTGACCTGGCAGAAGAGAAGATTAATCGTTTCGAAGAGCAGGCGAAGGTAAAGGTCTCCAGGGAAACGCTGGCTACTGTTACGAATCTAACCATGTTGCCTTACGAAGGTTTTGCCTATGACAAGATTATGATGAATACTTACAAGGCATTGAATTATATGGAATTGGGAGATTACGAAAAGGCACGTGTAGAATTGAACCGTGCGTATAAGCGTCAGGAAGACGCCGTGCATATCAATTCGGCGCGGATAGAAAAGGCACAGGCGGAAGGTAAGACGCGGAACTTAAACGTTGATCTTGATAGGGTCAACAACGATCCAAGATTTAGCGGACAGTTCAATAGCGCTTATGCAAATCTTGAACAATATAAACCATACGCAGACTATGTGAATCCACTTGCTGTTTACCTGGACGGATTGTTTTTTATGAGTCAGTCAACGGGAAGTTCTGATTTGGAGCGGTCCCGCAAATCATTCGAACGTGTGCTTGGTATGATCGGTGAAAACAAGTTTATTCGTCAGGATATTGAAACCATCCAGCAGATAATCTCCGGCCAACCATTTCCACCAACAACCTATGTTATCTTTGAGACCGGTATGGCGCCCGAACGGGAGGAGGTTCGTATAGACCTCCCGCTTTTTATTGTAACATCAGGTGTGCCTTATGTGGGAGCGGCCTTTCCCAGGCTTAAATACCGGGGCAATTATCTTTCCTCCCTTAACGTTTCCTATAATGGAACCACGGAATTAACCCTGTTATTGACAAGCATGGACGCTATTGTTGCCCATGAATTTAAAAACGTTTTGCCCCTCATCACCACAAAGACGCTCATTGCCTCAGCTATAAAAGCCGGGACTGTATATGGG
>CAYJME010000087.1:0-12179 GCA_964370795.1 uncultured candidatus Brocadiaceae bacterium | reverse complement strand
GTATCCAGGGCGCTCTCATTTACATATAATTTCAGGACATTGCCAGGCGGCATGGTGCTTTCATAGAAACCTTCCTTACCCGGCCATGCGGGATAGTCTTTGTACGGATGTTCCTCTGTTATGTATTTCCACAAGACATGGGCATTAAAATTATTGACACCATCCGGCGTCCCGCCGGCTCCAACCCCGCAAGATATGAGCAATGTTGAAACGAAGCATATTACATCAAAAAGCAATCTTCGTATATTTTTTGGCATTTTAAGTATAAATACCTTTTATGTCGGTAGGATGTAGAGGTCAATGTCATTAAGTTAAGGATTGTTTTATCTAAACAACCCCCTGAATCCCCCTTTTATAAGGGGGACTTTTACAGCAGGTAGCTTAATGACATTGATGTAGCGTCTATGCAAAAAGTAGGCTTTCAGATGTCATTGCGAGCGAAGCGAAGCAATCTTTCCCTCATTATAATAATTCCAGGAGATTGCTTCGGAAAAAACCCTCGCAATGACACGATGATTGACTTTTTGCACAGGTTTTTTATCCTTCAGTTTTTTCCTGAGTATCTTCTTCGGTCTTTTCTCCCTCTTCTGCCTTTGTAACAAGTTCTTCGGTTGCCTCTTCCGCCGTCTTTTCTTCAGGGGCAACGCGTGCAACAGAAACAAGGGCGTCGCCTTCTTCCACAGAAAAGAGTTTGACTCCCTGGGTATTTCTTCCGATGTTCCGAATGGCGCTTACCGGCGTACGAATAACCATACCTTGTGCCGTAATCATAATCAACTCGTCCTGATCCTTAACGTCTATCAATGCCACCACATTTCCATTTCTATCGGTGGTCTTGATGTTGATAACACCCTGTCCGCCCCTGTGATGGACGGAATATTCTGCAAAGTCGGTACGCTTTCCAAAGCCATTCGCGCACACGGTTAAGAGCGAGGCATGTTCGTCCACGACAACCATTCCCCGGACCTTATCGCCTTCTTTCAACTTAATCCCTTTTACCCCGTGGGTGACACGCCCCATAGTCCTCACATCTTCTTCAGAAAAACGCATTGCCTTGCCCTGTTCGGTGCCGAGGATGATATCTTGTTTACCATTGGTTAATTTAACACCAATCAATTCGTCACCCTCGTCCAGATTGATGGCAATAATACCGCCTTTTTTGGGATTACCGTATGCGCTGAGTGCCGTCTTTTTAATGATGCCATGACTGGTTGCCATGATGATCTGCCGATCATCAAAGTTTCTTACGGGAATGAGGGAGGTAATGCTCTCGCCTTCTTTTAATTCCAGCAGATTGATCAGCGCCCTTCCCATGGATGTTCTCCCCATTTCCGGGATGTCGTAAACCTTTAACCAGTATACGCGCCCCTGATCGGTAAAAAACAGGATATAATCATGGGTTGATGCAATAAACAATTGTTCTATAAAATCGCCTTCTTTCATCTCGGCGCCCGTGACGCCCTTACCGCCCCGATGTTGTTTTCGATAGGAAGTAAGGGGCAATCTTTTAATATACCCGGCGTGACTAATCGTGACGATAACATTTTCTTCAGCTATAAGGTCTTCCAGGTTTAATTCCGTAACAGCGCCGACAATCTCCGTCCGGCGTTTGTCGCCAAAATTTTCTTTAATTTCCAGAATATCTTTTTTGATTATATTTAACACCAGTTTTTCATTGCTCAGTATCTCCCGGTACTCCCTGATAGCGGCGCATAAATTCTTATATTCTTCTTCTATCCTCTCCTGCTCAAGTCCCGTCAATCTCTGGAGTTTCATGTCCAGAATGGCGTTTGCCTGTATCTCCGTGAGGGAGAATCTGCTCATAAGCCCCTGTCGCGCATGTTCTACAGAATCTGAGGTTTTTATTAACTGGACGATTTCATCGATGTTCTGAAGCGCAATTCTTAAACCTTCAAGGATGTGCGCCCTGTCCAGCGCCTTCTGCAGCAAATATTGGGTTCTGCGGATAATAACAATCTTCCGGTGGTCGATGTAGCAACTAAGCATCTGCTTCAGATTAAGCGTTTCCGGCCGGTTGTTCACGAGGGCAATCATAATGATACTGAAGCTGTCCTGAAGTTTTGTGTGCTTATAAAGCTGATTCAGGATAACTTCTTCGTCTTCGCCCTTCTTCAAATCAATAACCAGACGGCTTCCTTCCCGGTCACTTTCGTTGCGGATATCTGAGATTCCTTTGAGTTGTTCTGCCTGCACCAGTTCTGCAATGCGCTCTAAAATATTATCCCGGTTGAGTTGATAGGGTATCTCCGTTACGACAATGCTCTTCCTTCCGGTTTTTGAGGTCTCTATGTGCGCCCGCGCCCGTACGATAATTGTTCCGCGCCCCGTTCGATATCCTTCTTTGATTCCTTCAGTACCGCAAATTAACGCACCCGTCGGGAAATCAGGACCTTTGATAATTTGCATTAGATCATCAATGGTTGCCTCCGGATCATCAATGATCATCGTTATCCCGTCGCAGATTTCATTTACATTGTGGGGTGGAATGCTCGTGGCCATGCCGACCGCAATCCCTGAGCATCCATTGCAGAGCAAATTGGGGAATTTTGAGGGAAGCACAACCGGCTCCAACCGTGTGTCATCATAGTTGGGGGTGTAATCAACAGTTTCCCTTTCCAGGTCTTCCATGAGGGTCATACTCGCTGCCGTCATGCGCGCTTCCGTGTAACGCATGGCCGCCGGCGGGTCTCCGTCAATGGAACCGAAGTTTCCCTGACCTTCAACAAGGGGATATCGGTAATTAAAGTCCTGAGCCATGCGAACAAGGGTAGGATACACTACCTGCTCACCGTGCGGATGGTAGTTACCTGTTGTATCACCGGCAATCTTGGCGCATTTTCTGGACTTAGAGCGGGGGCCTAAACCAAGGTCATTCATGGCAACGAGGATACGTCTCTGCGATGGTTTCAGGCCATCCCTCACATCCGGCAATGCCCGGCTCATGATGACGCTCATGGCGTAGCTCAGATACGAATCTTTCATTTCTTCTTCAATGAATAATTCTTTTATATTTTCTCTTCTTTCAACCATGTATGGTTACCTCGGACATTAAAAAATCTTAAAATATCTTGTTGAGTTCTATGGTTAATCCCTTGAGTAAGGGTGATTCAAGGGCACCAAAATAGCTATAGAGTTTATGGAGGTGAAATACCGTATCCTTTAAGGTATAGACTTCAATTTCTTTTTCTTCCGGAATCACGACCCAGTATTCCTTTACGCCAAATTTTGCATAGAGCCTTTTCTTTTGTACCACGTCCCGGTAAACGCTATATTCCGATAGGATCTCTATTGCAAGGTCTGGAGCGCCTTGTATATTTTTTTCACCTATGATATGTAGTCGCTCTTTTGAAATAAATAAGATATCCGGCTGAACGACATTCTCATGATCGAAATACACATCACACGGTGCGTATAAAATTTCTCCCCGCTTATTTTCTGTTATAAAGGTATCAAGCAAAAATACTAATTTCTTTGAAATTCTCTGCTGATTTGTAAATGGCGCTGGCGTCATGAGTAATTCTCCATCGATGAGTTCGTACCGTTTGTCCTCCGGTGTTTTCAGATAATCATCGTATGTATACTTTTTCTTTTCTGGAATGGTTATTGTCATAACAAACTCCTAATCTGAATATGACGAATTCTTATACCCACGGATTATGTTTCTTCTCGTATGCAATCGTTGTTGATTGGCCATGACCGGGATAAACCACGGTGCGCTCATCAAGGACAAACAATCGTTCCCTGATGGCCCGAATTAGTTTTTCCTGACTGCATCCCGGAAAGTCCGTCCGCCCAACACCTTCTTTAAAAAGGCTGTCTCCGGAAAACAATACCGGTAATTGTCCGTTTTCCATGCCCTTACTGTATAAACATATTCCACCCGGCGTATGCCCCGGTGTGTAAATTACTTCAAATGTATAACCGCCCACGGTAACCGCATCTCCATCCTTTAACAACCGGTCTGCCTGTGGAGACCTCACCGTTTTACCGCCAAAAAATGCTGCAAGGATGGAAAGATTTTTTGCGGGGTAAGGTAGCATGTCCTGGTCTTCTTCATGCACACAGATCTGGATATCGGGGAATGCCTGTTTAAGAGCTGCATTGGCGCCGATGTGGTCTCCATGTCCATGGGTAAGGACGATGAGTTTAGGTACCAATTTCCTCTCCTGGATAAAGGCGATGATGTTTTCCGCATCCGCGCCCGGATCGATAATCATCGCCTCTGCAGCATCCTCATCAACCACAATATAGCAACATACCTGCAAAGGCCCGACAGGTATCTTCTGGATAACCATGTCGCTACTTTTTACGCAGATAGTCTTCAATTAATTCCTTCAATTCGCAGGGTCCTTTGTTGTCCAGCAATCCGATAATCTTTCGTTCCCTTTCTGCATTTTCTACAGCATCTGAGGCGTGTGCGGCATTTTTCATGATATCCTCGCCGTAAATCCTGCGCACCTTGCCGGGCTCTCCCTTTTTCGAGTCAGTGGGGCCCAGAATATTTCTGATCTTGGTTATTGCATCGGGTCCCCGATATAAAAGGGCAAGGCATCGCGCCGTGCCTGGCTTTTTCCTGTCGGCAGCGCTTATCTTTTCCGGGTCTAGTCCCGTCATATACTGAATGATTTTATTGAATTCCGTCCGCGCATTCATATCCTTTAATTGATCGGATAATTGTTCTGCATGGGTGGCAATAATCGCGCCTGGCACTTCAAAGGAAAAGAGGGATTTAAAACCTTCCTTTAATTTTTCAGCGATCTTTTCTGGTTTTGGTTTTAGTTTTTCCCTGAAGATATTAATCAAAGGCCCGTAGAATTCTTCAGCCTGTGCAATACTTATCCTCAAAAGCCTCATGCCAACAATGAACAAGCCCGTCCTTGAGAACATATCAATAATGTTTCCGGGGAGCGGACTTTGTTCTTCAAAGGGTTTCAGGATAACGAGCGTTGTCTCTGCCCTGGTTCCTTCGGGAAATTTAACAATATCCTCTAGCACACCGCCGTCTTTCGGTAAATATTCGGCAAACAGGGCAAGCTGTTTATTATTCGTTGCGGGGTCTGCCGAGGAAACAACTGCGGGTTCAAAATATTCGACCGTGCCATCAGACCTTTCCACATAATCTCCAAAACTTCCACGAACCGTATGTCCCTGAAAGCTGGTAATCGGGCCAATCACGTCATCTTTTAACTTCGCAATAGCCTGAGGCCCTTTAAAGAACAGCACTACCGTCCGGTTGGAAATGCCAAATTTGTTCTCTTTGCGAAAATTGCCGTTCACATAGTTGATCATAACCTTTTTCCATGCCGGCTTGATATCCTGCTCTTCAATGGTAGCGCAATATTTATCAACAAAGCTGTCGCTCGGCGCAAACATTGTTGCACCAATAATTTCAAGGTTTGTCAGCGAAAGCAAACGTCCCAGGATACCGCCCGTCCGGCTCTTTAAAAGGCTATAAGGAGTAATCAGTGCATAGGTTAATTCATCAGCCATAACTATATTTCTCTCCAAAACAGGATACCCAACAAAATACAAAAACAGAAAACGTTAAAAAGATAAGGAGAAAGGGCGAATCAGAAAAGTTTCTTCATCAATTACTTCTCCGCTTCATCCTTTCTCCTTAATCGTCAGAATTTTAACACAATCAATGAGGCAGGTCAAATACTTTTAAACGAGGGCAAGTATTTCCGATTGATTCATGAGGAGCGATTCCCGGCCAAAGAGTTCCCGTATGTTCGATAAAAATGTATCCGTCACGGTTACGGAATATTGACTGGACGATTTAATATAAACATGTTCCTGATTTGGCAGCATAATCTCAAAGAAAAGGGGGCACGTGCCGCTGTGTTTCCTGATACTTTCCCTGAGTTGCGCCAATTTTGTCTCATTATATTGATTTGTATCCAACTGCAGGGTAACGCATTTCGTCAGGCGTCTGAGCGCATCATTTACACGGACAATCTCCTTTATGCGTATGGACGGCGCTGAATTCTGAAATCCAATCTGGCCCTTTACAAAAACAACCTCTTCAATATTCAAAAGCGATTGATACGTTTTGATATCCTTGCCAAAAGCAACACATTCGACAGACCCATTCATATCCTCAAGGGTGATTTTCACCATGGGGTCACCTCTTTTCGTCGTGCTCTGCGTAACGCCGGCAATCATACCGCCGATGACCACATCATCACCCTCTGGTAGTTCCGAAAGTTCTATGGAAGAGGCAGTAGATAATTGATCAATCTTTTCCTTGTAGGCGCTTAACGGGTGAGAGCTCAGGTAAAGCCCCAAACTCTCCTTTTCGGCCTGTCGCTTCTCCTTTTCGTTCCATCGTGGTACGGCAGCATCAGCGCCAAAATCCTTTTTCCCAAATACCTCTGTCTCATCATCCATTTTAAACAAGGATTTTTGCCCTGTCCGTCTATCCTTATTTACCACACTCCCAATCTGCATGGTCGCATCAAGCCCGGCAAGCAGTTTTGCCCGGTCATCACACAACCCATCAAAACACCCAGATTTAATGAGAGATTCCAATACCTGTTTGTTCACAACGCGCAGATCAACCCGCTTGCAAACATCCATGCAGGAAGTAAACCCCCCGTCTTTATTTCTCGCCTGAACGATTGATTCAATAGCCTTGTCACCAACATTTTTGATAGCACCCAACCCATACCGTATTTTATTTCCCTGGGAAATCGTAAAGTCATTCTGGCTTTCATTAATATCGGGGGGAAGGATTTCAATACCCGTACGACGGCAATCGTCTATGTACTCCACAATCTTATCCGTATTTTCTTTTTCACAACTCAACTGGGCGACCATATACTGGACAGGATAATTCGTTTTCAAATAGGCCGTCTGATAAGTAATGACGGCATACGCCGCAGAATGTGACTTATTGAAGCCATAACCCGCAAAGAATTCCATCAGTTCGAATATACTCCGGGCGGTTTCTTTCGGAATCCCATTTGCAAGGGCGCCGTTGATAAATTGATCCTTAAACTTTGCCATGATCTCCGGCTTTTTCTTTCCCATCGCCTTGCGGAGATTGTCGGCCTGGTTCAGGCTAAAACCAGCCAGCCGGTTGGCAATTCGCATTACCTGTTCCTGATAGAGGATTACCCCATACGTTTCCTTCAGGAGCGGTTCAAGTAACGGATGTAAGTACGTAACCTCCTCACGACCGTGTTTCCGGTTAATAAAGGAGTCCACCATGCCGCTCTGCAGTGGCCCTGGACGATACAAGGCCACTAGGGGTAAGATATCGCCAAACCTGTCGGGTTTGAGTTTTTTCAGCAGTTCTTTAAAGCCCCTGCTGGTTTCTACCTGGAACACACCCTTTACATCTCCGCGGGATAACAGGTCATACGTTTTTTTATCGTCCATGGGGATTTTCGCAAGGTCGATATCATTACTCATCGTCTCACGGATCAATTTGAGCGCCTTGTCAAGCACCGTTAATTTTCTGACGCCAAGGAAATCAGCCTTCAAGAGGCCAATCTTGTCTACTAATATTTCGTCATAGAATTGTGTCGTTACGACATCGCCATTTTTTGCAAGCGGCACATATTCCGTTAATGGTTCATCAGAAATGACAATCCCGGCGGCATGAACAGAGGCGTGACGGCACAGCCCCTCCAGCTTTTTGGAAATATCGAACAAATCATGGATATGCTTTTCATTGTCATAGAGCGTTTTTAAAGCCGGCTCTTGTTCCAGCGCCTGTTTCAGGGTGATATTGAGGGTATTGGGTATGAGTTTGGCAACTTTATCCACTTCAGAAAGCGGGATATTCATAACCCTGCCTACATCACGAATAACGGCCTTTGCCTTCATGGTTCCGAAGGTAATGATCTGGGCAACGTTACTATCCCCGCCATATTTTTTCCTGACGTACTGGATAACCTTTTCACGTCCCTCTGCGCAGAAATCAATATCAAGATCAGGCATGGAGATTCTTTCTGCATTCAGGAATCTCTCAAAGAGTAAATCGTTTTCGATGGGGTCAATATTAGTAATATTTAACACATAGGCAACCAGGCTTCCCGCTCCGGAGCCGCGTCCTGTCGCCGGGATACGCTGTTGCACGGCAAAATTGATAAAATCCCATACAATCAGAAAATAGTCTATAAAGCCCGTATCTTCAATGACCTTGAGTTCATAGTCCAGACGTTCGCGGACTTTCTGTGTGATAGAGCCATATTTTCGGATTGCGCCTTCCTCGCAGAGCTTTCTCAGGTAGACGCTGTTTGTCATACCATCGGGTGCGATAAATTTCGGCAGGTGCACCTTCCCGAAGTTCATGGTTACACTGCAACGATCGGCTATTTTTACCGTATTTTCAAGGGCTTCGGGGATATGCTGAAAGACACGGTACATCTCGTCCGCGCTTTTAAAATAAAATTCATTCGACCCGAATTTCAACCGTTGAACATCCGACAAATGCTTTCCTGTATTAATGCACAAGAGCACATCGTGGGCTGTGGAATCGTCCACGTTCATGTAATGAATATCATTGGTAGCAACGAGGGAGACCCCTAATTTCTTCCCTATTTCCACCGCCTCTGCAACTAATCTGTCCTGCTGTTCAATCTTATTGTTCTGGATTTCCAGGAAAAAATTTTCCGGGCCGAAGATATCCAGGTATCCCTTTGCCACACTTACCGCCTCTTCAAAACGATTGCTTCCCAGATAACGATTAATCTCAGAGGTCATACATCCGCTCAGACAGATAAGTCCTTTGGAGTGGTTTTTGAGCAGCGCCTTGTCAATACGCGGTTTATAGTAAAAACCTTCCAGGTATGCGGATGTGGTGAGTTTTAAAAGGTTATGATACCCCTCATTATTTTCGGCAAGGAGGGTAATGTGGCTCATTTTTTCTTTTCCATTACTGGATTCCTTATCAAGGCGGCTGCCCTGCGCAACATACGCCTCATACCCCAGAATGGGTTTGATACCCTTTGATTTTGCCGCCTCGTAAAATTCCACAGCGCCAAACATGTTCCCATGATCCGTCAGCGCAAGGGCGGGCATTTTAAGCTGAATAGCCTTATCAACGAGGTCACTCACCTTGCAGGCGCCGTCCAGGAGACTATATTCGCTGTGGACATGGAGATGAATAAAATTATCTTTGCTCATATTTTATACGTATACTTTTAATATTAAGAGACTTTTTACAATCAAAAATATAAAAAATAGTATATCACAAATGCTTTCAGAAATGATAAAAATTCTTTTGTGTTCTTTGCGCCTCTGTGATGTACTCTCATCGGTAGCCTTGCTTCCCTCTATTTTCAAAAAAGATCGTGTTGTATGGCAGCCCCGCATCCCGAATGGAATTGGATTGAAAGAATTACTTGAAAAGCTTGAATATGCAGATACAATGAGAAAAATTACCAACCAATAATGACATTCTGAATTTATAAATTTGAGGCTTTATTTATGAAATTTACCAAGATGCATGGTATTGGCAACGATTATGTTTATGTCAACTGCTTTGAAGAAGAAGTCAAAGAACCATCACGTTTGGCAACCATCATAAGCGATAGACACTTTGGCGTGGGGTCGGACGGACTCATCCTCATCCTGCCTTCGAAGGTTGCGGATTGCAAGATGCGTATCTTTAATGCCGACGGCAGCGAGGCGCAGATGTGTGGGAATGGCATCCGATGCGTGGCAAAATATGTGTATGACCACAAGATCACTCAAAAAAATCCCCTTGCCGTCGAAACCCTTGCCGGGATTAAAACAATACAGCTTTTTACACAAAACGGGAAGGTAGCCAGCGCACGGGTCAATATGGGCAAACCGGGGCTCATGCGCTCAGAGATTCCTATGATAGGCAAAGAAACCCAGGTAGTTGATGAACTTTTAACCCTCGAAAGCGGGGTATCGTACAGGATCACCTGTGTTTCTATGGGAAATCCTCATTGTGTTATCTTTGTCGATAATTTTGACACGATAGACCTTGTCAAACATGGCACAGAAATTGAGCAAAACCGCTTATTTCCCGAACGGACAAATGTCCATTTCGTCAAAATCCATACCCCGAAAGAATTCACTATAAAGACCTGGGAGCGTGGCTCAGGAATAACTCAGGCATGTGGCACCGGCGCTTCGGCTGTGTGTGTTGCAGGCGTTCTCAACAAAAGAACAGATCGTAAAATACTCGCCCATTTACCTGGTGGCGATTTAGAACTGGAATGGGCAGAAGATGGAAATGTTTACATGACAGGTCCGGCCACAGAGGTATTTACAGGGGAATGGCAAATTAATCCCCTGTAATAAAGGGGGAAGCAGATGGGTTATGTTTTTTTCCTTGGAATGAACATCTGGTGCAAAAGTACGAACAATTTCGATATTGTCGATCTTTCTGTTTAGACACTGGCCCGTAAGCACGTTTAACTCGATCTCGGCCATATTCAACCAGCTTCCGTGCTTCGGGGTATACACAAACTCAAACCTGTCCCACAACGCCTTTGCCTTATCTGGCGGAAATGATTCATAAAACGATCCAGGGTTGTGCGTGTTCAGATTATCCATCACCAACGTTATCTTCTCTGCGCTTTCGTATTGACCGGAAATCTCTTCTATAAAACAAGCCCAGTCCAACTTGGTTTTTCTTTCGGTGATTTTTACCATACGCTTTCCTGCCAATGGCTCACTGGCAAGGAAAACATTGCACACGCCGCAACGTTTGTATTCATAGTCGTGTTTGGCCACCTTCCCGGGCGATGCAGGAATTGGAACCTTTGTCTCCGCAATCAACTGCTTTGGAGATTCGTCCATGCATACAACTGGATAAAGTGGATCGAGTGGACGCTTGTAAACCTCCAGAACCATTTCCATATTCGCAACAAAGCTGCCGTTTTGCTCTGGTGGAATCACCCACCCCTTGCGCTGCCAGGGTTTAATTTAGTTTTTTTTAAAATGCGGCGTACCGCTTCATGAGAGATGCTGTCAATGTAGGCAAGCTCGACAACCTTATCGGCAAATAACCTCAGAGACCACCTCGCGAAACCCTCAGGCAGCTCACTGCAACTCAATGCAACCAAATGGGCTTCGAAATCTCCGTCTACCTTCTTAGTATAGATGACCCTGTTGAATAACCCCTGTTTTGCTAAATTCACAAAATTTCGATTCAATAATATCAACCACTTACGACTCATGGATTTTTAAAAAAAGCTGAAATTGGGACTTATTCAACAGAATCATAGATGCGGTTTCCTTTTCTTCTGTTGAGTGCAACATCAAAACCTTCCTCGACAAATCGCTTCTTGACACGATCAATCTTTCTCATGCTGGTATTCAGCACACAGGCTATTCCTTCGTTCTTCGAACGTTTTGTCTGAAACTCGCCCTCATCGCACCCAAGCAGTATCAGAGCATCGAGTATCTTTTGTGATTTGTGCTCGCCCTTGGAAGCGAGTTCGACAAGAATTTTTCATTCCTCTTCGGTAAGTGTCACAATATATTTCTCCATATCCAATCCTCCCACGTTGATTATGAAGGTAATATTCCACATTATTTACGACATTACAAGATTGACGAGACACTAGCCGCAGTTTCTATATTTGGTGAGCATTGGTCGACTTTTGAGGTTAGAACGTTATCCGATTTACATGCCAAGTGCATTTGTATTGACAATCAAATAATTTTTACTGGAAGTGTAAATTGGTATCGTTATAGCTTAGAAGAAAGCATAGAAATAGTTTTGCGCGGTCATTTAGACACTATTAGTGGTTTGAACATAGAGTTAGAGGGTCTGTGGAAGAAGGGTGAAGTATTAAAGATTGATAAAAACCCAATAAATAAAACAATTCAGAACATTTCTGGTATTACCCATGAGGTAATAGATCCCACAGCCGCAAAGGTACTTAAAGAAAATCCAAAAGCTTTTCGTCTTGGAAGCAAGAACAGGCCTTGAATATAGAATTAAGAATAATATCTACTCTCTTTTTAAGGCCGCTCTGTGTTCGCATTTGTTTATTTACACGTATGAGAGAAAGATTGCTTCGCTTCGCTCGCAATGACAAAGCGAAATGCACAACAACAGGATGCAATGCACAATGACAACGTGCAGTGTACCATCAACAATGTCATTAAGTTAACCCAAGTTCGACAAAACCACCCAGGAAAATGGCAAAAAAGGGCTAAAAAAG